>DAOUGC010000235.1:0-42962 GCA_034429695.1 Levilinea sp. | reverse complement strand
GCAGGCGTCGCCCATGCTGTCGCCGTCAGTATTGGTCTGGTCGCTGTTGGCCACCAGCGGGCAGTTATCAGCGCCATCCAGCACGCTGTCGCCGTCATCGTCGTCGTCGCAGGCATCGCCCTGACCGTCGCAGTCTGTATAGACCTGATCAGAATTGGCAATCAACGGGCAGTTGTCAGCGCCGTCCAAAACGGTGTCGCCGTCATCATCGTCGTCGCAAGCGTTGCCCATGGCGTCACCATCGGTGTTGAGCTGATCAGTATTGGCGGTCAGCGGGCAGTTATCTGAGCCATCGTTAATGGAGTCATTGTCGTCGTCATCATCGCAGGCGTCACCCATGGCGTCGCCATCGGTGTCGGTCTGCGTGACATTGGAGACGATCGGGCAGTTGTCAGAGCCGTCAATGACGCCATCGTTGTCGTCATCGTTGTCGCAGGCATCGCCCATGGTATCGGTGTCGTGATTTGCCTGATCAGTATTGACCACCAGCGGGCAATTATCTGAGCCGTCGTTAACACCGTCACCGTCATCGTCACTGTCGCAAGCGTCGCCCTGACCGTCACCGTCGGTATCCACCTGATCAGTATTGGGAGTCAGCGGGCAGTTGTCAGAGCCGTCGATGACGGTGTCATTGTCGTCATCATCATCGCAGGCATCGCCCTGACCGTCGCTGTCTGTATCGACCTGATCAGAATTGGCAATCAGCGGGCAGTTGTCTGTGCCGTCGACCACACCGTCGTTGTCGTCATCGTTGTCACAGGCATCACCCTGGGCATCACCGTCGGTGTTGGTCTGGGTTGCGTTGGCGACCAGCGGGCAGTTGTCGGAGCCGTCGATCACACCGTCGTTATCGTCATCGTTGTCGCAGGCGTCACCCATCGTGTCGCCGTCGGTGTTGGTCTGTGCCGGGTTGACGACCACAGGGCAGTTGTCGCTGGCGTCGGGGATGCCATCGCCATCAGTGTCCGGGTCACAGGCATTGCCCTGACCATCGCCATCAAGGTCTTCCTGACCGGAGTTGGCGATCAACGGGCAGTTGTCTGTGCCATCCTGCACACCGTCGTTATCATCGTCGTTATCACATGCATCACCCTGGCTGTCGCCGTCGGTGTTGAGCTGATCAGCATTGGGGGTGGCGGGGCAGTTGTCGGTGGCATCTGGAATGCCGTCGCCGTCGGTATCACTATCGCAGGCATTGCCGATGCCGTCACCATCCGAGTCTTCCTGGCCGGGGTTGGCATTCAACGGGCAATTATCGCCGGTATCCTGGATGCCGTCGCCGTCATCGTCGCTGTCGCATGCGTTGCCCTGTCCGTCAGAATCCGTGTCGACCTGGTCGGTATTGGCGGTCAGCGGGCAATTGTCGGAGCCATCGGACACGCCGTCATTGTCGTCATCGCTGTCGCAGGCGTTGCCCATGCTGTCGCCGTCAGTATTAAGCTGGTCCGGGTTGGCTGTGATGGGGCAATTGTCGCTCGAGTCTCCCACGCCGTCGTTGTCGTCGTCGTTATCGCAGACATCGCCCTGCCCGTCGCCATCATTATCAGCCTGGTCGGGGTTGGGGGTGGTGGGGCAGTTATCCACTGGGTCGAGGATGCCGTCGCCGTCACTGTCGGCTGTATAGGTGTAGTTGTAACCGAACTCCGAGGTGTCATCATCCAGGGTGGCAAGCGCGGTGAGCGTATAGGAGCCACCGAGCGAAACCGGCAGGTTGGTGAGCGGGATGCGGAAGGAGAAGCATTTTGCCTCGTCATCACGACCGAAGGTCGGATTATTGTAGGGGCAATCACCGCCCTGCAGGTCGGCGGATGAGCCTTCCACGCCTGTCCAGAGGTAGGTCTGACCTTCACCAAAACCGGTGGGGTCTGCCAAGGTCAGGTAGAACTCGATGGTGGCGTCATCACCAACCGCACCGCTGACGTACAGGTAGGTCCCGTCGGTGTGGGTGTCAAAGATTACCGGGAAGTTGCGCAGGTTGTTGGAACCCTTGTCGTCATCCTCATCGTCGTTTTTGTTGACCCCCAGATCACCGAGGTCAATGGCAAGACCGCCATTGCCGTAGAACGAGTTCTGCGAGAAGACATTGTCCAGATTGCCATTGCCGTGATTATCGCTCCAGTTGAAATCAATCAGGCGAATACCGGCCAGGGTGTTCCAGGCAAATATATTCCGCAGAAGGGTATTGTGATTATTGTTGTCTTCAATGGTGTCATCGCCATCAAGGCGGATGCCATTGCCCAGGTTGGAGAGGAAATGATTGGCCTGGATCAAGGTATCGTCAACGTCGGTCAACAGCATACCATCCGAAGCCATGCCGCGAAATTCGTTGTTTTTTATGGTGTGGTCATCAGATTCATTCAGCCAAATACCAATTCCGCCGTTATAGAAGCGGTTGCCCTGGATTACCGTGTTATGGTCATTGACCTTGATAATCGGCTTGTTGCTGGCTGCACCACGACCATTGGAGCCATCCGGCAGCACACCAAACAGGTTGTATTGGATGTTGTTGCCATCATTGCTCCAGACGTAATCATCAATGTGCAAAATGGAGTCAGAGCCGTTGTTGGTTAAGGACAACCCTTTAATGGTAACGCCGTCCCTCAAATTGATGTCGCCGCTGGTCAGGTTGACCTGCACCTTGATCTGATTGTTGGCGATCCAGCCTTCGGGGGTTAATCCCTGCAGCGAGCCGGGTTGGCTAAAACCGTCAATGGTGATCGAGTCAAGGGTGGCGCCAGGGGCTGCGGTATTAATCAAATACCAACCGTAATCACTGGAGCCGGCATTGGTGGGACCGGTGATGTTGAATTTGACCACCCGCACCACCGTCTTGCCATGCAGGTCTTCGTTCTGCAGCTCATTTACTGTATCCCTGAAGCTGCCCTCACCGGTGGCATTGGTGTTGGTCACGAATGAATTGATCGTTCCACCATTTTGAACCAGGTCGACCGCATCATTGGCATTACCACCAGCATACAGATTGATGATTGGCGAGGTAACATCATAGTCATACCAAACACTATTATCCTCGGTCTCCCTGATATTGGCGTTCAAGGTGATGCTGCGTACGGTGGAATTGCCGCCCCGTGCATACAAACGCAAATTGTCTATATCCAGATTGATGTCTTCGTTGAAATCACCTTTATCAATATATATGGTCCATCTTTTTTGCAGTTTTCCTGAATTGCGAATCCAGGTCAGGGCATCATTAATGGTGGTAAATGCAGGTGAACATTTTGAGGTGCCGTAACTGGCGTCGTCATAACAGGCCATAGGGTCGGGCGCAGTGAGGATTTGTTGGGCTTCCTCTGTGCCCATGACGATTGGATCGCCATCTTCATCCACCAGGGCGATGTCAGCCTCTTCGAGGGCTTCCACCACTTCGGTCAGGTCAATCGGTTCCGGTTCTTCCTCAGGCTCCTCTTCTTCCCCTACGGGTTCGGTCGGTTCGGGTGTGGGGGGTTCTTCAGTGGGTTCCTCTGGACCAGGAGTCTCTGTGAGTGGGGTTTCCTCCAACGGAAGTTCGGTTTCTTCCGGTGTGGGGGTTTCGGTAGCCTCCGGCGCACCGCCCACCTCTTCGGTGGGGGAGCTCTCAGTGGTATCCACCACAACCGGTTCGGTGGGATCGCCCGGCTGTTCACCTTCGGCAACCACAACACCGGCAGGGAAGATCATTCCTGCCATGAAAATGACAATGAATGTTGCCTGGAAAATAATGCGGAGAAACTTATTGGTCATCGGAACCCTTCCTGAATAGAATCATACAGATACTTAAAACAAGAATCCGGACGTCCACCAGAAGACGGCCGGTTTCGCTACTTGCTCCCTGCTGGCATTGCCGGGAATCCCCCCCGACTGAGCGACCATACTATGCCCCGCAGATCAACGCTTCCCTGCTATTTAATTGCACCTTACAAAAACGATAAGAGTATTGGAATACATTATTACTATAATAATTGACCCCCGTAATGTCAATAGTAAAAAGGCGATAACAAAGCGATTCTCTGCAGGTTGGAAAAAATCCACCAATTTGACAGGAAAACCAAATCTTTCTTCCTGTACAAAAGTTAAGCATGCACCTGGTACGGAATCTGCAACGTATTGAGTATGTCAACTCGAATACGAACCTCCCAGATGATGAAACCGCTAATCGCTTCAACCCTGAGCGTGTTAATCATCAGCCTGATGCTGACAGCCTGTACCGCGCCGGGCTGGTTGGAAAAAGCGGTTGCCACTCCAACACCCCCTGCGGTGGACCCCGCCCATGCCGCAGATTTTGAAGCCATTCAATCAGCATTGGCCCGCGCCACCGGGGAACGCGAGGATGTGCTCACCTTTTTAATCTATGATGTGAAAATCGATCAGATTGAATTTATTGATGACCAAAACCTGGCGGTTGTATGGTTGGCTGTGGTTGATCCAAGCACCGGTGAGCTGTTACCGGCTGAAGCCGGAATGGCGATTGCGCAGCGGGTTGATAGCAAAAGCCCCGCCCCTGACTGGCGCATCCATTTGCAGGCTGACGAGGACTGGTGGCAGTGGCTGGGGATGATTCCGGATACGGTAATTCCGGCAGATGTGCGCGACCGTTACCTGCCCAACGTTCAGGCTGAGCCCAAGGCGCATCAGGTGTTCAGTGGCTACCGGCTGCCGTGGAAAAGCGGCGAAAGCATTCGCCTGTCAGGTTCCATAGGCCATGTCTTTACCTACAAGACGTGCCCATCTGCCTGCCTGTACGCGTTTGACTTTGCCAATGGAACCATGTTTGATGTGCACGCCGCGCGATCCGGCCGGGTGAAGTATGTGGTGTGGCAATACCCCAATGGGAACTCAAAACACGCCAATTATATTGTCCTGGAGGACACCACCACCAACCCGACCACGTATCAGGTGTATTATCACCTGGCGCAGGATAGCGTTCCACCCCAGTTTCGCGTAATCGGGGCTGAGGTGTTGCAGGGGCAGTTCATCGGCAATGCCGATGACACCGGTCCTTCCACAGGCCATCACCTGCATTTCCATGTGCATACCAACTCGGCGTTGTATTGGGGCAATTCGGTTGACATTACTTTTGATGATGTGAAAATTAATGGAGGCCGCCCGCGCACCTGTTCAGAGGCAGCCCAGTTCCCCGGGTATGGCGCACAGTGCAACGCAAAGGATATGTTTGTTTCTGGAAATGGCGATACCCAGCGCCCCACCGGTGGCATTTCTGCTCCCACTGCCAATACAGTCATCACCAAACCCGTGTTTAATGTGTCGGTATGGGCAAAGGACGACACCGCAGTTGACCGCACGCAGCTTTACATCACCAACTCGGGTGAATGGAAGCCGGTGGGCAGCCCACAGGGTGGCACTTCCTTTAATGTGTCTGTCGATTTGTGCCAGTTGGAAATTGGCCCCGGCGAGTTCTTTTTGACCGTCAGTGTACTGGATCGCGCCGGCAAGTACTCACAGGGGCTTTCAGGTCTGACCCGGCTCACCAATAAGTTTGACTGCCATCCGGCGCCAAAAGTGTGCAATCCGACCGCCGATCAGGTGGCGATTTTTGACGGAGCCAATTTCACCGGCAAATGCGAGGTGCTGCCGGTGGGTGAGTATGCCAGCGGGAAGCTGCTGGGAGAGGTGGGCGATAACCGGATTGCGTCGGTACGGGTTGGCAGCAATGTGTTTGCCTCCTTGTTTGACCTGCCCGACTATGCCGGAACGGTTGAGTACACCTCCATTTCGGATGGGAACCTGGCTGACAACGCCATCGGAGCGCAGAAGATCTCGTCCCTGAAGGTGCAGCCGCTGCCGCCCTTGCCCGGAGCGCCCATTCTTGAACCTCCCTTGACCATGCAGGGTATGCCGCCAACAGATCAGGATAACCTGGTGCTCAACTGGTATACGGGCGGTGAAGCCGTCGACACGAATGGTGTACCGGGAGTGACCGCCAATCAGTATCGGGTGGAGTTGAGCGGGCCAAATGGTTTGCTGCGCGATGTTGACTGGCAGGCGGGAACCACATGGCAGGTGGGAGCTTTGCCCGTTGGGGATTACATCTGGACCGTGCATGCCCGCAACCTGCGTGGTTTCGCCTATACCCAGGACCATTTCAGTGTTTTGCCGGTGGATTATCCGCCAGTGACTCACCTGAACCCGCTGGATGAGACCCAACAGGGCAACGCCATTCACCTCACCTGGGCCGTGGATCAGGGTGTGGAAGACATGCGCATGTTTGAACTGGAGTACCGTGTAAACGGTGGTGCATGGCAATTGTATGACGGCGCGTTGGGAGCGCACCTGCGCGAGACCTGGTTCATGGGCGCACCGGGGCAGACATATGAATTCAGGCTGCGCGGTGTGGACAGCAAGGACCACGCTGAAGAGTTTCCGCCACTGGCAGAAGCCACCGTTACCCTGGCTGCCACCTGTGAACCGGATGAATACGACGCCAACGGAAAGAATGATGACAGTCTGGCGGAATCAACTCCGATTGATCCGGGTCAGCAACAGGTGCATAATTTGTGCGGCGCTTTTGACGAAGATTGGCTCATGTTCCCGGCGCAGGAGGGCAAGCTTTATCGCATCTCCACCAACCCGCTGTCAGGTGGAGCCGGGGTGAATATTCAATTGTACAACCTGGAGGCCAGCAAGGTGCTTGGCATGGCAGACGCCCCCGCCATGAACAGCGGCAGCCAGCTTGAATGGACCGCTCCGGAGGATGGTTTTTATGCGGTGCGCCTGATACCGATGGATAACCGATTGCAGGGAACCAATGTGCGTTATAAAGTGCGTGTGGAAACGACCGGACAGGTGTTCCCGCCGGGGTTGTTCTGCAGTGGGGCGGTGCTGCCGGTACTATGGGGTCTGGCAAAATTATTATTGCGCTGGCGTGAGAAAAAATTTGCCGAGAAGTACGGGGAGTAATGGTTTTTTGGGGATCGGTTGTTATAATCAGTGCATCCCACTCATCAGGTGATTGACATGGAAACCACCAAACGATTGGAATTGAAGGATGAGAATGTGGCACCGGACGATGGTGTGCTCAAGGATGTGCTCGGTGCAGGCTACCCTGCCTATATTGCGCTTCTTGATCTGTTTGACAACCATGGCCTGACGCATGAGTGGCGGTATTATCACGATGGAAAAGCCTGGTTGTGCAAGGTGCAGAGCAAGAAACGTACAATCGTATGGATGGGGGTGCGGCAGAGTGTGTTACTGGCGACCATTTACTTTCCAGAAAAATCCGCCGAGCTGGTTTATGAGTTGGAGCTCAGCCCACAACGTAAAGAACAGATCCGCGCGACCGGAAGGATTGGAAAATCCAGGGCCTGTGTCTTTGAAGTTGTCGATGAATCCGTACTGGAGGAATTCTCGCAGGTGATGCTCTTAAAACTCAAGCTCAAATAGGCGCTTGTTCAGAACGGATCGCCTGTCTGGATGACCCAAGTAAATCATTAAATGAAAACGGCTCCCGGTGAGGGAGCCGTTTGTGGTTCAACTTCAATCTGCTTTGCGTGCGCCCAGTGTGCGGTCCGCCATGAACAAAGCAGAACCGTTGTTTCCAACCAGTTGGAGCATGGCAACGTTTTGTTCTGCGTTGGCTTCTTCTTCAACCTGTTCATTGATGAACCAGGTCAGGAAGGACTGGGCAGCGAAATCCTTGTCCTGCACGGCAAGGTTGTAGAGCAGCTCAATGCGGCCGGTGACGAACTTCTCGTGCTCCAGGCCAGCCTCAAAAATGCTGAGCGGGGTTCCAAAGGTGGAGGGTGGGGTTTCAATGGCTTGCAGAGCCACAGGAGCGCCGCGCTCGGCAAGGAAGTCGAAGAACTTCATGGCGTGTTCCAGTTCTTCCTCGGCCTGCACACGCATCCAGTGGGCGAAACCGGAAAAGTTCTCAGCCTCAAAGTGCGCTGACATCGCCAGATACAGGTAGGCGGAGTACATTTCATGCTTAATCTGATTGTTGAACTCTTGCGCCAGAGCGGGTGTCATTTTCATGGATAGGGTTCCTTTGTTGATATAAGATAAACTTGCCTGTCATTATTATAGTGGTTTTGGAGACGCTTCTCAAATCCATGAAGAATGATATGACAGAGAATCACCCATTCATCATCCTCGATCACCATTTGGCGTGATGCTCCTCGGCAAAGCCGATCAGATCGACAATCTGCACTTCTTCACCGGCATCGGTCACCACGCAGCCGTTATAGCGGCCAAACATCTGGTGCACCTCGCTGCCCAGAACTTTAAGGTCCGTTTTTGCCACGCGCTCCAGGAAGGGGGTGAAGGTCAGGTTTACGCGCCCATCCGGTGAGGTCATGCGCCAGGGTTTCATGAAGTCGCCAGAGGTATAGGCAAAATCCACCTGTCCAAATTTATGCAATCTGCCGTCAATGATCACGGCGTTTTCAGTGGCTTTGGATGTGTCGCCAAACCCGAAGCCCATGTTCAATCCCACGGTGTGCCCTCCGGGCAAAAAGCCTGAGGCAGAAGCCCATACCCAGAAGGAGTTGTATTCCCACACGCCCCGTCCCCAGTCCAGGTTGCCAAGGCAGGTCTTTGGTTCTATTGAGTAGGTCTGACCGGCATATTCAACAATACCGCTGGCGGGCATGCAGTTGATCTTGCGATTGTAATAAAACCGTTTTCCTTTGATGGGAATGACGATGGTCATGGAGTCATGCTCGGGTGCAACCAGAAAATCCACCTCGGCTTTCAGGTCAGTGCCGTTGAAGTTTTGCCAGCAAGCCGACAGATGGCGTTTCTGGCCGTGTACTTCGAAATGCAGTTTGACCTGGTCATTACTGAATTTGGACACCCCTGCGGTGCTGTTGCGCGGCAGGCTGACGCCTTTTGCCAGCGGAACAGTAAGCGTGGCTTCCTGCATTTTCTTGCCTTCAAAATCAACCACATAGGCAAAGATGGAGCCAATGTAGCCCACATCGCTCACGGTGAAGGAAAAGAAATGGGTTGGAGTGGTGATGCCGTAGTAATCCCATTGTTTGAGGCGCATGGGTTGCCAGAAGGGTAGGTGAGAGCGTGTGTTTTCAAGATTGCAGTCCAGCAGGGGTTGGGTGGCCCAGCCCACCTGGGTCAGGTTTCCATCGGCGTCCAGCAGCGGACCAGATGAGGTGATTTTTTGTTGTTCCATGGATTCTCCTTTGAAGATTCTGTCTTGAATCTCTTTTCGTACTGATTATTGTATGCCCGAACCGGCTTGAGGGCGGCAGAATTGGCGTTGGAAAATGTTTTATGGCATGTACAGGGTGAGGGGGCTGTCCTGTCCCGCGAAAACCGCCCTTGACCGGTTCTGCCCTTGGGTTTATAATTCGAAAATTGAAAATTGAAGGGTGCTTTTCATGGCAACAACTTCACGCAATCGAGACCTGATCATTCTGGAATGCATAGAGCAAAACCCGGATGCCACCCAGGCCTCACTGGCGGACCAGCTCGGAGTGGCTGTTGGCACCATCAACTGGCACCTGAAGCGGATGATTTCAAAGGGGTATCTGAAGGTGCGGCGCATCGAACGACGAAAGCTGCGCTACCTAATCACCCCCGAAGGCATATCGCTGCGCGCCAGACTGGCGCTGGACTACATCCAAACCTCGTTCAATATGTACCGTCTGGTGCGCCAGCGGGCAGCCGATGCAATTACGCTGATCAAACGAGCCGGGTATCGCTCGGTGCGTGTTCAGGCCCTGGGGGACGTGGCCGATATTTGTAAACTAACCTGTCTGGAACATGATGTCCTGGTTGTTGAGGATGGGCATGCGCCCGCCCTTGAAATTATCGGGTTAAAGGTGGTGGTTGACTGGAGTCCGGTGGGGGAGCCGGATTTTATCACATCAGAACATGACCCTCAGCAAGCTGATGGGTTAGATTAACTTACGGAGACGCAGCAGGATGGATACCCAGACTTTCTGGACGAACAAACGAGTGTGCGTTACCGGCGGCGCCGGTTTTCTCGGGCGTGTTGTCGTGGACAAACTCCGCCAGCGCGGCGCAACAGAAATCTTCATCCCGACCATAGATAAATACAATCTGGTGGATCCTCAGGGCGTGAAGCAGGTGCTGGACGATGCCAGACCGGATGTGATTATTCACCTGGCTGCACATGTCGGCGGCATTGGCGCCAATCGCGAACACCCGGCCGAGTTCTTTTACGACAACCTGATGATGGGTGTTCAGTTGATGCACGAAGCCTGGAAACGCGGTGTGGGCAAGTTTGTTGCCATCGGCACGGTGTGCGCCTACCCAAAATTTACACCAGTGCCCTTCAGCGAGGATGACATCTGGAACGGTTATCCTGAGGAGACCAACGCCCCTTACGGACTGGCAAAGAAGATGCTGCTGGTGCAGGCGCAGGCTTATCGTCAACAGTACGGTTATGACGCCATTTTCCTGCTGCCGGTCAACCTGTATGGTCCAGGAGATAACTTCAATCCGCGTTCTTCGCACGTCATCCCCGCCCTGATCCGCAAGTGCCTGGAAGCCCAGGACGCGGGCGACAAGGAGATTGTGGTGTGGGGTGACGGCTCGCCGACCCGCGAATTTTTGTACGTGGAAGATGCCGCGGATGGCATTGTCATGGCTTCTGAATCTTACAGCGACCCCGACCCGGTCAACCTGGGTTCAGGGTATGAGATTTCGATCAAGGATCTGGCAGAAACAATTGCGCGCCTGACCGGTTTTGAAGGCCGGTTGGTGTGGGACACCACCAAGCCGAATGGCCAGCCGCGCCGCGCGCTGGATACACGCCGCGCTTTTGAGCGCTTTGGTTTCCGCGCCAAAGTCAATTTTGAAGAAGGCCTGCGTAACACCATTGAGTGGTACCGCCTGAATCGCGCTGGTTAAAACAAACCTTCGCCCGGCAGTTTCGCCTGCCCGGCTGGAAATGGTTTCTGAATGACCGCTCGTACTGACAATTCGACCATCCTCATCCGCCCAAGCCGCGGCCTGTCGGCTTTAAACCTGCGCGACCTGTGGGTCTACCGCGAGTTGATCTACTTCCTCACCTGGCGCGACCTCAAGGTGCGTTACAAACAGACCTTGCTCGGCGCGGCGTGGGCAATCCTTCGCCCGCTGTTGACCATGGTCGTTTTCAGCATCTTTTTTGGCGAGCTGGCAGGGGTTCCCTCAGACGGATTGCCCTACCCGATCTTTGCCTATGCGGGGCTGTTGCCGTGGGAGTTGTTTGCCACAGCGCTCACCGTAGCCAGCCGTTCGCTGGTGGTGAATTCAAACATGGTCACCAAGGTGTATTTCCCGCGCCTGATCCTGCCGTTGTCTTCCATCCTGGCCGGGGTGGTGGATTTCTTCATCGCCTTCATCATCCTGATTGGCATGATGATTTATTACCGCATCCCGCTGACCGGCAACGTGTGGACCCTGCCGCTTTACCTGTTGCTGACGCTGGTGACGGCTTTGGGGGTGGGGTTGTGGCTGTCTGCTCTCAACGTGTTATACCGCGACATTGGTTATGTGACCCCGTTCCTGTCACAGTTCTGGATGTTCATCACCCCAATCGCCTACGGCGCCACCCTGGTTAGCGAAAAAGCACCGCAATTCCTGCAGGTGCTGTATTCATTAAACCCGATGGTGGGTGTGGTCAACGGCTTCCGCTGGGCGCTGCTCGGTTCTGATGCCGGGCAACCCGGGCTGTCCTTGACGCTCTCAATTGTGGTTTCAGTGGTGGTTCTGATCAGCGGCCTGTTTTATTTCAGGCGCATGGAACGCATCTTTGCGGACATGGTTTAGCATCTATGAGTAATCAACTCGCCATCCACGTGGAAAACCTCGGAAAACAGTACCGGCTGGGCGCTGTGGTGGGTAATTATCGCACCCTGCGCGAGACCATTTCAGACCGGTTGAACGGCAACCATCAGCCAGCCGGAAGAGAGACTTTCTGGGCATTGAAGGATGTCTCCTTTGATGTTTGCCAGGGCCAGGTGCTGGGTGTAATCGGGCGTAATGGGGCGGGGAAATCCACCCTGTTGAAGATTCTTTCGCGCGTTACCGAACCCACCGAAGGCAGCGCATTGATCACTGGCAGGGTGGGGTCACTGCTTGAGGTGGGAACGGGTTTTCATCCCGAATTAACCGGGCGAGAGAATATCTATCTCAATGGGGCCATTCTGAGCATGAAGCGCCAGGAGATCGAGCGCAAGTTCGATGAAATTGTGGCCTTCTCTGAGGTCGAGCAGTTCATTGACACGCCGGTCAAACGCTATTCCAGTGGCATGTACCTGCGCCTGGCGTTTGCCGTGGCAGCCCATCTGGAACCGGAGATCCTGGTTGTGGATGAAGTGCTGGCGGTGGGCGACGCTGAGTTTCAGCGCAAGTGTCTGGGCAAGATGTCTGATGTGGCCCAGCAGGGGCGCACGGTGTTGTTTGTCAGCCACAATATGTCGGCTGTGTTGCGCCTGACCGAGGAATCAATTGTGATGGAAAAGGGCCATCTGGCCATGCGCGCGCCGACTGCTGAGGCGGTGGATTATTACCTTTCCCGTGGTTTCTCGCAGGAGGGTCAGCGCACATGGCATGAGGATGAAATACCATCTTCTGCAGCGCCGTTCAAACCCATTGCCGTGCGGGTGCTCAACCCGCGCGGGCAGATTGCAGATTCAGTGCGATCCACCGAGCCGTTCCATCTTGAGATGGAATACGAATTGAGCGGACCCATCCACGCGCTGCGCGTGGGTATTTACTTGATGAGCACCAGGGGTGAATACATTTTTACATCGTTTGACACCGATCAGCCGGAAGAGTATGAGCGCTTTTCGCAACGTCTACCCGGCAGGTATATCAGCCGCTGCACCATCCCGGCTGACCTGCTCAATGAAGGCCGCTTTGTGATCGGTGTAAACGCAAGTTCTTTTCGGGTTCGTCGTTATTTTCAAGACGAGCAGGCATTGGTTTTCAATGTTGATGGCGCCGGCGCCCCGGGAACCCATTGGGTTGAACCGCGCTTGGGGTCGGTAAGACCGCGACTGGAATGGACAATTGAGGCGGTGAAGTGATGACTGTATCAAGAAAAGAAGGCATCAAGAATCTGTTGGGGCAGATCCCTTTTACGGCTGAGCTTTACTGGCTGGTTCGCCAGCGGGGCAAGCCCATTCAAAGCCGTTTTTCGCTGAAGCATCTGCAGGCAGAAATGCCAGGCATGTTGGCGCAGGCAAAACAGTTTGCCGCACCAACCTCCACCGGCAAACATATTTTCATCTTCGCCACCCTGCACTACTGGATTGAACATGCCAGTCTGCTGGGGTTGACCCTGGCTTCGCAGGGCAACAAGGTGACACTGGGCTATCTGCCGTATGCGGAGTGGCAATCGCCGATCAATCGCTTTGATATTCGCCGCCAGAATGCATACGCTCGCAAGTTGTTGACCCAGATGGAGCCGATGGTCAACATCGTGCCGTTCCTGAACGTTCACACCGTTTACCGCCCCCTGCCGGAAGGGTTGCGCCAGGCAATTGACCTGGTGACCACCTATGACACGCAGTACACCCTGCAGGTGGAAGATGTTGACGTGGAAAGTGACATCTACAAGCTGCGCAAGGAACGCAATCAGGAAGCCGCCCGTACCGCATTGACATGGATGCAGGGCAACAAGCCCGATCTGGTGATCGTGCCAAACGGAACCATCCAGGAACTGGGTGTGGTTTACCGGGTGGCGCGCTTCTTGAAGATACCGGTGGTCACCTATGAATTCGGCGATCAACGTCAGCGCATCTGGCTGGCGCAGGATGCCGAGGTCATGCGGCAGGAAACCGACGCCTTGTGGAAGGAGCGCCAGAACACACCCCTGACTGATGCGCAGATGGAGCGTTTGCGTTCGCTGTTTGTTGCCCGCCAGCGCGCCTCCATGTGGGAGAATTTTGCCCGCTTGTGGCAGGATACCCCGGCTGAGGGCGGCGAAAAAGCCCGCGCGGCGCTCGGACTGGATCAGCGCCCAGTGGTGCTGCTGGCAACCAATGTGCTTGGCGACAGCCTGACGCTGGGGCGCCAGATCTACTCCAAGAGCATGGCCGAATGGATCCAGCGCACGGTGCAGTACTTTGCCGGCCGCCCTGAGATCCAGTTTGTGATCCGCGTACACCCGGGTGAGGTGCTTACCCACGGCCTTTCGATGGTGGATGTGGTGAAGAACGTGCTGCCGGTTTTGCCTGAGCACATTCGCCTGATTGGTCCCAAAGACAAACTCAACACTTATGACTTAATCGAAGTGGCCGACCTGGGCCTGGTGTATACCACCACGGTGGGCCTGGAGATGGCAATGAGCGGCTTGCCGGTGATCGTGTCTGGAATGACCCATTACCGTCACCGCGGCTTTACCATTGACCCCGACTCATGGGTGTCTTACTTCAAAATTCTGGGACAGATCCTTGAGAACCCCGCCAGTCACCGCCTGAACCGCGAACAGGTGCAGCGCGCATGGCATTACGCCTACCGCTTCTTCTTTGAGTTCCCGCGACCCTTCCCGTGGCATCTGGTGCGCATGTGGGAGGATTACAAGGCTCGTCCATTGAGCAGCGTGTTGAGCGACGAAGGCAGGACCCAGTACGAAGCCACTTTCCGCTACCTGGCCGGCGAAACGCTGGACTGGAG
Source organism: Levilinea sp. (assembly GCA_034429695.1). Classification (GTDB taxonomy): domain Bacteria; phylum Chloroflexota; class Anaerolineae; order Anaerolineales; family Anaerolineaceae; genus DAOUGC01. The sequence goes on along the minus strand of DAOUGC010000235.1, from coordinate 28,361 downwards.
CCAGGTGGAGGACTAGTCCATGGCGCAAACCGACGTGAAGAATCAGGTGCGCGAGTTTTACGACCAGGTGGGCTGGCAACTGGTTGGAGACAACCAATACCAGAACGCCCGCTACGAAGATCTGCGCCCGGTTTCTGCCGAGTATATTCACCGTTGTCATTTGCGTGTCAATCGCCATCTGCTGCCCACCGGCGACTTGATGCTGGACGCCGGTTCAGGGCCGGTGCAGTATCCGGAATATCAAACCTACTCGCAGGGTTATCAGCAGCGTGTGTGCGCTGACCTGTCGATTGTGGCGCTGCAGGAAGCCCGCCGGCGGCTGGGGGATCACGGCATGTACGTGGTGGCCGATGTGTCCCGCCTGCCATTTGCCGACGGCGCGTTCGATGGGGTGGTGTCGCTTCACACCCTGCATCATCTGCCGCTGGAGGATCAGCCGCGCGCGTACGATGAGTTCCATCGTGTGCTTGCGGATGGCCGCTCGGCTGTGGTGGTGAATGGTTGGACGGAATCCCCGTTGATGAAATCCAGCACATGGCTGGTGCGTCTGGCTGAGACGTTTGGCCGTTGGGTGGCGCGTCTGCGCGGCAAGGAAACCGCGCCTGCCGGGAAACAGACAGCCAAGCGCCAGACCGCTCCAACTGGCACGTATATTCAAAAGCTGGATGCATCGTGGCTGCGTGAGAAGATCGGCAGCAAAATGAACCTTGAAATCTATGTCTGGCGCAGCGTGAATGTGCGATTTCTGCGCGCCCTGGTGCACCGCATCACGGGCGGGCGGTTGTTCCTGCGCCTGTTGTTCTGGCTTGAGGAACGCTTTCCACGCTGGATGGGCGAAAATGGTCAGTATCCGATGGTGGTCATTCGAAAACCCTGAAGCCTTACATTACAGCTCTGAACATTATTAAACCGAGGTCACTATGAACTGGAATGACAAAGTGGTGCTGGTAACCGGTGGAACCGGATCTTTTGGAAAGAAATTCATCGAGATCATGTTGAATGAAGTCCATCCGGCGAAGATCATCGTTTACAGCCGCGATGAACTCAAACAGCACGAGATGCGCGCCGCCGGATATGACCATCCATCACTGCGCTACTTCATTGGTGATGTGCGCGATCTGTCGCGCATGCAGCGTGCGCTGAAGGGGGTTGATATTGTGGTTCATGCCGCAGCCCTCAAGCAGGTGCCGGCTTGCGAGTACAACCCCATGGAAGCCATCAAGACCAACATTCTGGGCAGCAGCAACGTGATCGAAGCGGCGCTGGATGCCGGCGTCTCACGTGTGCTGGCGCTCTCCACTGACAAGGCGGTCAACCCCGTCAACCTGTACGGCGCCACCAAGCTGGCGGCTGAGAAGCTGTTTGTGCAGTCCAATGCCTACGCTGGTGGAACCCACACGCGTTACTCCTGTGTTCGCTACGGCAACGTGGTGGGCAGCCGCGGCAGCGTTGTTCCGCTGTTTCTCAAGCAGCGTGAGAAGGGCAAAATCACCGTTACCGATGATCGCATGACACGCTTCTGGATCTCGCTTGAGCAGGGTGTGCGCTTTGTGATTGGCCGCATTGAAGAAATGCATGGCGGCGAAGTGTTTGTTCCCAAAATCCCCAGCATGAATATTCTGGATCTGGCCGAAGTAATCGCCCCCAACTGCCAGGTGGACGTGATCGGTATTCGCCCGGGTGAGAAATTGCATGAAGCCCTGATCTCAGAGGATGAGGCTCGCACCACGGTTGAGCTGGAAAATATGTTTGTTGTTCAACCAGCGGAGGCGTTGTGGTTTGGGCGTGAATGGGAAGCCATGGGCAAACCATTGCCGGATGGTTTCCGCTATACCAGCAACACCAACACGCAATGGCTGGATCGCGACTCGCTGCGCCAGATCATCGCACCGCTGGAACAGGCTTACCTGCAAGGGAAACTGGTATGACGCGTTTTCTGGTGACCGGAGCCAGTGGGCTGCTGGGTTTGAACTTTGCGCTTCAAACCTGCCACGAGCACGAAGTGATTGCCGTGGTCAATAGGCATGCCCTGTTGAATGCTCCCTTCACCGTTTTGCAGGTTGATCTCAGCCTGCCCGGCGAAGCTGAACGCCTGTTGATGGATACCCGCCCTGAGGTGGTGATCAATTGTGCTGCTTACGCCAATGTGGATGCTTGTGAATCAGAGCCGGAACAAGCTTTTTACATCAATTCGGTGGTGCCGGGTGCGCTGGCGCGTGCCACAGCCCACCAGAACATTTACCTGCTGCACCTGTCCACCGATGCTGTCTTTGACGGTATGCGCGGTGATTATGTGGAAGATGACCAGACCAACCCGATCAACCAGTATGCGCGTACCAAGGTGGCGGGTGAGCGTACCGTGATGACCGCCAACCCCGAAGCATTGATTGCGCGGGTTAATTTCTACGGCTGGTCGTTGCGCGGTGAGCGCAGCCTGGCTGAGTATTTTGTCAATACGCTATCAGCGGGCAGAGCGGTAAAAGGGTTCACGGATGTATTTTTCTGCCCGTTGGAAGTCAACGACCTGGTGGATGTACTGCTCGAAATGATCAATCTGCGCCTGCACGGGTTGTATCACACCTTCAGCCCTGAAGCACTCTCAAAGTATGAGTTTGGTCTGCGGGTGGCTCGTCAGTTTGGACTGGATGAGAGCTTGATCGAACCCACTTCATGGAAGGCGGGCGAACTGGTGGCGCGGCGTGCACCCAACCTGATTATGAAGTCGGACCGTTTAACGGCTGCCCTGGGTCATTGCCTGCCGGGCCAGCAGCATGGTCTTGAGCGTTTCCATGCCCTGTTTCAGCAGGGTTATCACCAGCATCTGCTGGATATGTGCGCTGTGTAAACCATTGCCGGAGTTAAATCGTTTGCCAATTGCCAAAGGAGGCTGGCCATGGAAATAACCATCGGGTCACATCTCATCGGTGAGAACCACCCCACCTATTTCATTGCCGATATCTCCGCCAACCACGACGGCAGTCTTGAACGGGCGTTGATGCTCATCCGTCTGGCAAAGGAAGCTGGAGCGGATGCAGCCAAGTTCCAGAATTTTCGAGCGCCAAAGATTGTCTCAGATTACGGTTTCCGCAACCTGGGCGCGCAGCAGGCGCACCAATCCACCTGGAAGAAGTCGGTGTTTGAGGTCTATCAGGACGCCTCATTGCCGTTTGAATGGACCTCGCTACTTAAGGAAGAATGTGACCGGGTGGGAATTGATTATTTCTCATCCCCGTATGATTTCGAAGCCGTGGACCATCTTGACCCGTTCGTACCGGCACACAAGATCGGCTCAGGCGACATCACCTGGTTGGAGCAGCTTGAATATATTGCCCGCAAGGGCAAACCGGTTTTGCTGGCAACCGGCGCCGCTGACATTGGCGATGTGCAGCGCGCCGTACGCACCATTCTGGCGATCAACCGCGATCTGGTGCTGATGCAATGCAACACCAATTACACTGGCAGTCTCGAAAACTTCAACCACATTCACCTGAACGTGCTCAAAACCTATCGTATGATGTACCCCGACCTGGTGCTGGGCCTGTCTGACCATACCCCGGGCCATGCCACCGTGCTGGGCGCTGTGGCCCTGAGCGCACGGGTGGTGGAAAAACACTTCACCGATGATTGTTCGCGGGTGGGGCCGGATCATCCCTTCTCGATGGAACCCGGGCCTTGGCGCGAAATGGTGGAAAACACCCGTCAGTTGGAACTCGCACTCGGCTCGGCAGATAAAGTGGTCAATGATAATGAGCAGCAGACCGTGGTTGTGCAGCGCCGCTGCCTGCGCGCTGCGCGGGACATTCACGCTGGTGAACGGCTGACGAGAGAGATGATCGATGTACTGCGGCCAGCCACACCCGGCGCGATCATGCCTTACGAAGTTGACCGCGTGGTCGGCGCTTGTGCCCAGGTGGATATTCCGGCGGGTAAAGAACTGCGCTGGACACTGCTGGGTGAGTAGCCTTTTGACGCGTCAGGAGTATAAAGCTGGCGCGTAGGAGCACTGAACTTTAACATGCGCGTCCTCTACTTCACCCGCGATTACACCCCCCACGACCATCGCTTCTTATCAGCACTGGCCGGGACGGATCATCAAGTATATTCGCTGCGCCTGGAGCGCAGGGATATGCAGCGGGAGGACCGCCCGCTGCCGCCCAATATTGAGCAGATTATTTGGAGCGGGGGACGCGCACCGATGGATTGGCGCACTTATCCTGCGCTTGCCTTGGAACTGCGCCGTTTGTTCCGCAAGATCAAGCCTGATGTGGTGCATGCTGGCTCCGTTCAAACCGCGGCTTTTCTGACTGCCCTGGCTGGCTATCATCCACTGGTGAGTATGAGCTGGGGTTCAGATATTCTCAAGGATGCCCACCGCAACGATTGGATGCGCCAGCTCACGGCTTTCACCCTGCACCGCACGCGGGTCCTGGTGTGCGATTGCGATGCAGTAAAACAGGAAGCCCAGAGGTTTGGCTTTCCGGCGCAACATGTGGTGGTCTTTCCGTGGGGTGTGGACCTGGGTCTGTTCTCACCGGGGCAGGGGACACTTCGTCAACAACTGGGCTGGCAGGATCAGGTTGTGCTTTTGAGCCTGCGTTCATGGGAAGCGATTTACGGCGTGGATGTGGTTGCCAAAGCCTTTGTGCAAGCCGCAAACCAAAACCCTGACTTGCGTTTGATCCTGGCGGGCAGCGGCTCCATGTCGGTCATCATTCATTCCATTTTGTCCGAGGATGGGGTAAGTGACAGGGTATACTATGCCGGACAGATCGCAAACGACCGCCTGACCGACTTTTACCGCTCGGCTGACCTGTACCTGTCCGCTTCTTACAGTGATGGATCATCGGTATCCTTGATGGAAGCCCTGGCGTGTGGACTTCCGGTGTTGGTGTCAGATATTCCCGGGAACGTGGAATGGATCACCCCTGGAGAGCAGGGCTGGTTGTTTGCCAGTGGAAATGTGCAGGACCTGACCAGACAGATGTTGATGGCCGCCCGGAATCGCCAGGAAACCATAGCCATGCGTGCGGCTGCCAGAACCCTGGCGGAACAACGCGCTGACTGGAAGAAGAATTTTGAGAAATTGATGTATGCCTACGATCTGGCAGTTCAGATCGACAAAACATAGTTGTTTGTACACTGGAAATAGAAACGAGACCGAACCAACATGCGAATTGTTGCCATCATTCAAGCGCGCATGAATTCCAGCCGGTTGCCTGGCAAAGTGCTGCTGGACCTGGCCGGAAAGCCCATGCTCTCCCGCGTCGTTGAACGTGTGCGTCGCGCGCGAACCCTGTGTGCGGTTGGCGTCGCCACCACCACCGATCCGTCGGATGATGCGGTGGAGGTCTTCTGCCGTGAACAGGGTTTTGCCGTCTATCGAGGTAGCCAGTTTGATGTGTTGGATCGATACTACCAGGCGGCGCTGCGTTTCCAGGCGGAAGTGGTTGTGCGCATCACCGCCGATTGCCCTGTGATGGACCCTGTGCTTGTTGATGAGACCGTGGAGGCGTTTTTATCGGGCGGTGTTGATTTTGCCGCCACGCGCCTGCCGCCTCCGTGGCATCGTACTTATCCCATCGGGCTGGATATTGAAGTGTGTTCTTTCGCCGGTCTTGAGAAAGCCTGGAAGGAAGCCACACTTCCGTTTGAACGCGAACATGTGATGCCTTATTTTTATGATCAGGATGGCCGTTTCAAGCTGCTGGTGTTGAACCATGATCCCGATTATGGCGACCGGCGTTGGACGGTGGACACCGCGGATGACCTACAGTTATTGAAGCAGGTTTTCGAGCATTTTGGCGGACGGGATGACTTTACCTGGCAGCAGGTGTTGAAATTGATGCAGGAGCATCCTGAAATGGAACGCATCAATGCGGGTGTGCAGCATAAAAGCGGCACCGATGTGGATAACCGCATGGAGACGAAATGACCTTTCTAACCATTTTCACAACGCCAAAGCCATTCACCCAGCCGCATATTGCCACCATTCAACGCAACGCTCTCAAGTCGTGGCTGCAGCTCGGAACGGATGTCGAGGTGCTGGTGATCGGTGATGAGCCGGGGTTGGCCGAGGTGGCTCATGAGTACGGCATCCACCACATTCCTGAGATCGAACGCAATTCATCCGGAACTCCGCTGGTTTCCTCCATTTTTGATCAAGCACGCACCCACGCGCACGGTCAGGTGCTGGCATACGTCAATGCCGACATCCTGCTGATGCCCGATTTTGTTGAAGCCGCCAGGAATGTGGCGCGGCACGTGGATGATTTTTTAATCGTTGGGCAGCGCTGGGATCTGGACGTCACCCAGGATCTGGAGATCAAGAGCGGGTGGCGTGATCGCCTGGAAGAAGAATTGAAGATGAATGGCAGGCTCCATCCAAGGACCGGCAGCGATTATTTTGTCTTTCCGCGCGAGGCATATGAAGACATGCCCGCTTTTGCGGTCGGACGCGCCGGTTGGGATAACTGGATGATCTATCAGGCCCGCAAGGAAGGCTGGGCGGTGGTGGATGCCACGGCCAGTGTGCGCATCATCCACCAGAACCATGATTACAGCCACCTGCCCAACGGACAGCCGCATTACCGACTGCCCGAGACATCTGAGAATGTGCGCCTGGCCGGAGGTCGGCGGGTGATCTTTAAACTCGACGATGTCAACCTGTGCCTGGTGGACGGTGCATTGACAGCCCCGGCGCAGTCATGGGTAAAATTTTGGCGCGAAGTGGAGATCATGCCGCTGGTGAATTTTCAATCCATGGCGCTGGCGCAGGTGTTTTTTGCGATCTTCCATCCGGGGCGGGCTTATCGTGAATTTCGCGCCTGGTTGCGGGAAAAAAGGACCGGGAATTCGGGTGACGGCAATGCCGACCTGGCTTGATGGTTTCTTATTGAGGTGAAACATGCGTGTGGGTCAGAACCCGGCAAAATTTGTAAAGGATGTGAGCAAACCGGAACGCATTACGGTTGCGGTATTGAACTACATCCCGTTTCTTTCCGGTTTTTACGCCGAAATGCTGGATGTGTTGCGTGCCTGCCTGGACAACATTCGTTCCACCGCTGACCTGCCGTTTGATCTGCTGGTGTTTGACAACGGCTCATGCGAGGAAGTGCGCCAGTGGTTGCTGGATCAGCATGGCGAGGGCAATATTCAGTACCTGTTGCTTTCGCAAAAAAATCTGGGCAAGGGCGGCGCCTGGAACATGATTCTGGCAGGTTCTCCCGGTGAGATCATCGTTTATACTGACAATGACTGCCTGTTTTACCCGGGGTGGCTTTCCCGCTCGGTACAATTGCTGGAGACCTTCCCCAAAGTGGGCATGGTGACAGCCCGACCCTTCCGCACCAACCCGGATTTCTACACTGCCACGCTGGACTGGGCGCAGAGTACCACCGGCGTGATGCACAAAAGCGGGCATTTCATCCCATTTGAGGTGTTCCAGGAGTTTGACCGCAGCCTGGGGCAGAGCGACGAGGAGATCGAAAAGCATTATCAAAACAGCCAGGATGAATGGCTTGAGTACCAGGGCGTGTGCGCCATGGCTGGCGCTTCACACTGGCAATTTGCAGCATATAAAAGCGTACTGCAGGAGTTCCTGCCCTTCAGCATGGACCGCCCGATGGGGCAGGTGAAACAACTGGATCAGCGCATGAATGCCGCCGGTTATTTGCGCTTGATGCCGGTGGAAGCACTGGCAATGAACATGAGCAACACCCTGCGTAACCTGCCTGGCATGACATCCGCCACGCAGCAGCGGGTTAAGAGCGGCGCTGCCAGCCGCCTGCTGGATCTTCCCCCCGTCAAACGCGCGCTGCTGGCGCTGTATGACGGCATTTTTCGCTGGTATTACGACCGGGAGTAACCTTAGCCAATGACAGCAAAAAGAGTATTCATCAGCGCCGACCACGGCCTGGCAATTGTTTATTTTTTGCAGACCGATGTTGTGCCCACCCTGTTGGAAAACGGAGTGGAGGTGGTGCTGCTCACTGATGACGGGTTGAAGGAACAGATTGAAAAACGTTTTGGCCAGCCAGGATTGATCGTTGAAGGACTGCGCTTGAAGGAAGCCCGCCGCTACGCTGAGACGGTCAACCCGACCGCTCAGTGGTGGCTGAACTTCCTGCGGCGGGTGGGTTCTTCCAACCGGATCAATACCGAAGCACAGGACAGCCATATTCAACAGGTTGAGGTGGAAGCCACCGGAAAACGCCGCGTTGTCCTGCCTGCCATGAAAACTGCCATTTCAATGATGCGGCGGAGTAAACTTGCCAGACAACAGGTTTACCGCCAGCAACTGGTCTTCACCCCCAACATCTACGCCGACCTGTTTGAAAAGTACCAGCCCGACATGGTGATCGCCAGCACCCCCGGCTGGCGCTACGACCGTTACCTGCTGCGTGAAGCCGCCCGGCGTGGCATTACCACTGCGGCCGTTGTGGTGGGGTGGGATAACCCTTCCAGTTATGCGTTGCCCGGTGCGCCGGTGAACTGGATCAATTGCTGGTCTGGTGTGCAGAAACACGAACTGGTGGATGGTGACGACTGGCAGCCCGATCAGGTGCACGTGGGCGGCATTCCCACTTATGACGGTTATTTCAAAAAGCATTGGTTGATGAGCCGTGATGAGTATTTCAAGCTTCACAACCTTGACCCTGAACGCAAGTTGCTTGGTTATGCCTGCAGCTTTATCACCTTCTCGCCGAACTACCAAAACGTTGAAGCCCTGGCGCGGCTGGTGGCGGAAGATCGCCTGAGCCAGCCGGCGCAGTTGTTGATCCGCCTGCATCCCAATCATTTCATGGAGGAGCCGCTCTTCGCTGGTGAGCGCGAAGCCATTCGCAAGCTGGCCCGCGAGCTGCCCCATGTACATGTGGTGGAGCCGGTTCCTCTGGGTGGTGAGCTGGGGTATTACTCGGGTGAGGATATGCCAGAAAAAACCTCAATGATGGCATATTCTGATGTGTTCCTCACCGTCTATTCCACCATGGTGGTTGAGGCTGCCATTCACGACCGCCCGATTGTCTCGGTGTGTTTTGACGCCCCGGGCGGGTGGAACCAGCCAGGACGCTTTTCGCTGCCGCTGTCCCGCATTGGTGAATGGCCCACCCATCAGCGCTTCCGCGTTGCCGGAGCAGGCCGGGTGGCGTTGACTCAGGATGCCCTGCAGGCTGCGGTGGATTATTATCTGATGAACCCCACTGCCGATCATGAACGCCGGCAGGATTTCATCAAGTCAGAATGTACCTTCACCGATGGTTGCTCTGGAAAACGGGTCGGCCGGTGGTTGCTGGATAAACTGAACGCAAAGAAATCGGTGTAATCAGAAAGGCGATGGCATGAAATTTATGATTGCCGGTTACGGCTCCATTGGTCGGCGGCATTTCCGTAATTTACTGGAACTTGGCGAGCGGGACATTGTCCTGTATCGCACCGGGCGCAGTACACTGCCGGTGGAAGAATTAAAGGATTTTCCAGTGGAGACTGACCTGGCACAGGCATTGGATCACCGCCCCGACGTGGTGATTGTGGCCAACCCCACCGCATATCATCTGGATATCGCCGTTCCGGCGGCTGAACGCGGCTGCCATCTGCTGATGGAAAAACCGATCAGCCACTCACTGGAAGGCGTGGATCAACTGCAAACCGCTTTGGAGTACGGCGGCGGACAGGCGCTGGTGGGTTTCCAATTCCGTTTTCATCCCGGGTTGCAACGCTTGTGGGAAATGATCAATACCCAGGCAGCCGGGCGTCCCATCTCTGTACGCGCCGAGTGGGGTGAATACCTGCCCAACTGGCACCCTTGGGAGGATTATCGCACAAGCTACAGCGCCCGCAGCGACCTGGGCGGTGGCGTGGTGCTTACGCTGTCTCACCCGCTGGATTACCTGCGCTGGTTAATGGGCGAGGTGGATGCCGTGACCGCCATGAGCGGCAAGATCAGCGACCTGGAGGTTGAGGTGGATGACTTTGGCGAGATCATCCTGCACTTTGCATCCGGATCGATTGGTTCGGTGCACCTCAATTACTACCAGAGGCCTGCTGTTCACCGCTTGGAGATCGCTTGCAGCAACGGAACGTTGTTATGGAACAATTCCAACGGCGCTGCGCGTATTTATCGCCCGGAGTCGGAGAGCTGGGAATCCTTCCCCCCACCGGAAGATTTTGACCGCAATGTCATGTTCCTTACCGAACTGCGCCACATGATTGCGGTTGCGCGCGGTGAGGCTGACCCGGTTTGCACCCTGGCGGACGGCCGCCGGGCGCTGGAGATCGCCCTGGCGGTGCATCATTCCTCCCAGACCGGTCAGATCGTTCATCTCTGAACCACCCCCTGGTGTTCTCATGAAACCGTTCCACAAGCACGCTCTCATCATCCTGTTTTTTGTCGCCCTGACGATTCTGTTCACCTACCCGTTGGTTACCGATATGGGCCAATCCATGGTGGGGGAGATCGGCGATAACATCTATTTTGTGTGGATGATTGGGTGGATGAAGCGTGCCTTGTTTGATCTGCACGTTAATCCATTTGATGTTTGGTTCCTCAACTACCCTGAGGGCTGGAACATGGCGTACACCGAAATTACGCCTGCCCAGCTTGCGCTTGCCCTGCCGTTTAGTTTTATCAATGCCACATTTGCGTATAACGCAGCATTGATGCTGACTTTTGTGCTATCCGGTTACATCATGTATTTATGGGTGCGGCACCTGACAGGCAGTGACCTGCCCGGGTTAATCGCCGGTACAATCTTCGCCTTCATCCCATATCACATGGCGCACTTTTTGATCGGCCACCTGAATTTATCTGGTACGCAATGGTTGCCGCTGTTCTTCTGGGGGTTGATCGATCTGTTGCGCTGGGAGCCTGCGGAAAAGAAAATACCGTGGAGGGCGGTCCTACTGGCCGGGATTGGCCTGGGGCTGATCGCCCTGACCTCACAGTATTACCTCTATATGGGGCTGTTCATCGCCGCTTTTGTCGGGGTGGTGAGCCTGTTTCTCAATCGGGGAGCGTGGAAGAACTGGCGTTTCTGGCGGAATCTGGCTGTGGCGGGGGCGGTCAGTCTGCCGCTGGTGCTGGCCGCAGTGCTGCCGTATGTGCAGCTTTCCCGTTCCGGCGGCCTGCCGGATCGTGATATTGCCCTGGCGCGCATGTACTCAGCCAGCCCAACTGATTTCCTGCTGCCTTCAACCGATCACTTTGCCCTGGGTCAGTGGGTGGGTGATCACTTCAACCGCGAGAATTGGGTGGAAGGCACACTGTATTTTGGCGCAGTGACATTGATCCTGGCTGCTGTGGCTATCTTCACCGCCCGCCGCTCTGGCAGGGCGCGGCTGGTGTTCCTGTTGCTGGCCGGTTCTGCTCTGGCGGTGCTGCTTGCCATGGGAACAGAACTGCATTGGAACGGTCAGGTGGTTGAAGTGCCCACCCCGGCTTTTCTCAAGCAATGGGTGAGCAGCGACCCCACCATGATCCCGCTGCCGGGACGTTATCTTTTTTATCATTTCCCCTATTATGCTAAAATGCGCGCGCTGATGCGCTTTGGCGTGTTTGCCCTGCTGTTGGTCGCAGCCGTTGCCGGGCTGGGTGCAGAACAGCTCCTCAAACGGAAAAAACATGGGGTGCGTCTGGCTTTTGGCGCACTATTGATTACCCTGGTCTTGTTGGATTTCTATCCCGGTCCTTATCGTCACCTGGCAAAGGTGGAGACCCGGCCTGTGGATGCCTGGCTGGCTGAACAGCCCGGGCAGGGGGCGGTGGTGCAATTTCCATTTGAGAAAGGCGAAGACCAGGATCAGACTTATAATACACTCATTCACGGTAAACCCTTTGTGGGTGGGTTTTTCAACGCTTTTCCACCTGCCCAGTATCTGCGCATCAAACCGGTTCTGATCTCGTTCCCGAGTGAGGAAGGGGTGGCGTTGTTGCGCGAACTGGGGGTGCAGTGGGTGCTTGTGGATGGGGCTTCTTATGAAGACATGCCCGCCTACCGTGATACTGCTGAAGGTTTTGGTTTGACCTATGTGGACACATTCGAAGATCAATGGGTCTTTGAGTTGGATTCGGAATAAACCGCAGGTGACAGGATGAAAAGCGACCGGACAGTTCTGATCATCATTTTGGTGTGCGCCCTGTTTGGTGCAGGTCTGCTGGCTTTCAGCACCGTTAAGGGCGCAGGGGTGGGCGGCGATGCCACCATTTACATGACTTCGGCGCGCCACCTGGTGGAAGGCAAGGGTTTGGGGCTGTTTACCCCGGATGGTACTTTCCGTTTACTGCCTTACTTCCCGCCTTTTTATCCACTGATTCTGTCTGTGTTTGCCCTGTTGGGGCTCGACCTTGCCATCGCAGCTCGTTGGTTGAACATCCTCCTGTTTGCCGGCGTGGTTTTCCTGATCGGCTGGCAGACCCTGCAATCCATTCCGGCTGGCGGTAAAGGCAGGAGAGGGTTGGCTATTCTTGCCAGTCTGCTGGTGGCGGTATCGCCGGTATTGCTGCCGGTGTATTCATGGGCCATGTCTGAGCCGCTGGCGATCTTCCTGGGTTTTCTCGGCATCAGCCTGGTGCTGCTGGCTGCAAAGGTGGATCGTGGAGGCGTGATCGTGCTTGCCGGATTGATCGCCGGTCTGGGCATCCTGACCCGCTATGGCAACCTGGCGTTCGCACTGGCTGGCATGGTTCTATTATTTTTTGGAAAAAACAACATGCTGCGCAAGCGGATTCAAGACGCAGCGGTATATGCTTTTTTTGCTGCCCTGCCCGCCGCGGTGTGGGTTGTGTACGATGTGATCCAGACCTCGGCGTTGTCGTCGCGCTCGGTCGAATCCGGTGCGGGCATGGCGTCACGCATTGCGGCGTTATTCCCTGCCCTGGGCGATGTCTTCCTGTTCTGGTGGATCCCCGATTCGTGGATCACCACCCCGCCTTATCCGGCGATCCTCAACCTGGCGATTCTGGTGGGATTGCTGGCATTGGTGGCTGGTTGGTATGTGTTTTTGACGATCAAAAACCAGGGTGAGGCCACCCGGACATTGGGACTCAAGCAATTAACCGGTTTGCTGGCGGCTTTTCTGGTTCTTTATGTGCTGGTGATCGGCACGGTGTACATCACCACCTATCCGCCCATCACCATTGCCAGCCGCATGCTGGCGCCGGCTCATATTGCCTTTGTGTGGTTGATTGTCCTGCTGGCAGCATGGACATTAAATGCAGGTCTTCAATCACGCAGGATGCCAGCCAGCGTCCTTCCGCTTGTTCTTGGAGCGGCGCTTGTCATCCTTTCAGGATGGTACGGCTGGCGAACATTACGCATTGTGCAGCAAAATGCCGAACTTGGACTGGGGTATAACTCCGTCGAGTGGCAGGCGTCGCCCACCCTTGCGGCTGTAAAAGCGCTGCCGGAAGATCAACTGGTGGTATCCAACGAGGAAATGGCGGTACTGTATCTGACCGGCCGGGTTTCATATCCGCTGGCAGAAATATATGCCAATCAGCCGATGGATGAATTCACCGCTTATGGTGAGAGTATTCCCGACGGTGACGAAGCCCAGGCGAAATTCGCCAGTGGCGATGCCGTGCTGGTGATCTTTGACAGTCTTGAAACCCAGCTCACCGGTATTTATGGCGAGCAAACTGCTGAACGCTTGGAAATGCTGACAAGCGGCTTGGAGCCAGTAACCGTACAGGAAGATGGCGCCATCTACCGCATGCCAGGCAAATAAGTCGCGTTGGAGAATGGATATGTTCCGGAAACTCACTATAAGCATGGTCATCCTGGTTGTTTCCATCATGGTTTTAAGCGCCTGTAATGGGGCGCCTTTTGCCCAACCCACCGAAACGCCCTCACCAACACTGGCGCCGACGGACACTCCTGTGCCAAGCGAAACGCCCGTACCCACTGAAACCGCCACACCTCAACCGACAGCCACTGCCACCTTGACCCCCATCCCGCCGCTGGGGTTGTTGCCCGCGGGTGTCAAGGTGTATTGCGTACCCCAGGGGTATTCCCTGGCGGGATTGAATGAAGTTGCCCCGGCATACGCACTTCCGGTCAGCTATGCTTCCGGAAATCCCTCTTCCTTAATTCCTGCGCAGGGCTGTATTTTTTCGTTTTACTTTAATCAGCCTGTTCCGGATGGGCTAACCCTCAAGTTTTTTGAGGAAAACGGCGCAACCGCCTGGACGGAAACACCATTGACCGCTTCAGTGAGTGACCCATCCATCGCATTTGGGGTGTCCAACCATACGTACATTGCCAATCCACCTTACTGGCAGATTAATTACCGCATGGATGTGGTGGATACCAGCGGAGCGGTAATCGCCAGCAGCCCGGTTAACTTCTACCGTCAGTACCCTGGCCTGTGCTGGGACGGCTCCACACCGGTTCCCATTACCAATTTCTGCCCGATCACCGACCCCATGGAACGTGAACCGAAGGAAGGTGTGGACATGCCCATTCCGCCGACTCACACCCCTGAAGGATGATGGATACTGTACACATGATTAAAAAGATTTATCTGGTTCCAGTGATATTGTTTATTCTCAGCCTGTCAGCCTGCTCGTTGCCCGGGGCGGTTCCGCCCACGCCAACCTTGATCCCCGTGACCGATACACCTGTGCCAACGCAGACACCGCAGCCCACTGCCACCGACACGGCTACTCCGCTGCCCACTGAGACACCCACTCCCACGGTTACACCCCTGCCGCCCCTGGCGCTGGTTCCAGAGCGGGTGACCGGCTGGTGTCTGCCGATTAACCGCTACGTGTCGGTGGAGGGTCTGCCTGCCGGAACCCCACCCACAGACGTCACCATGGCTCAGATGACCGGCGACCAGATTGATCTGCTGGTCCCCGGAACCACCTGTACGCTTGTGTTTGCTGTCAATCAGCCTGTTCCTGCCGGTATGATGCTGCGGCTTTTGGATCAGGGGGGCGGCAGTACGGTCTGGATGGAACTTCCATTGCAGCAGGTGAGCGGCAGCGTGGATACAGTCTATACGGATCTCACGCATAACCTTATAATCAACCCGCCTTACTGGGAAATCACTTTCCCGGTTGAGGTGGTCAGCTCCACCGGTGTCAGTGTCTGGAAAGGCAACCTGCGCATGTACAAGGCGCTTCCCAATCCCTGCTGGGATGGTTCGCTGCCCGACCCCGTGACCATGTATTGCCCCAATTACGACGGCGATTGGAATTACAAGGATTTTCCCAATTTCAATCCGGATGCCGACATTTTTGACGAAATGCCCATATCTGAAGATGATAAAGGTGGAGAATGAGCACCATTCTGGATAAGTTCAACCTTTCCGGGCAGACAGCGCTGGTGACCGGTGGCGCGGGTTTGCTGGGAAAACAATTCTGCAAAACCCTGGCAGAAGCCGGTGCCAACGTTATGGTGGCCGATCTGGCTGAGACCGCCGCGCAGGCTGTGGCGGGCGACCTGAATGCCCAGGGATACACAGCCGCCGAGGTGGGGGTGGATGTAACCAACCCCGACTCAACGCGAGCCATGGTGGATGCTGCCGTGAAACGCTTTGGCCGTCTGGATGTGCTGGTATGCAGCGCAGCCATGGACCCCAAGTTCGATCCGCAAAATCAGGGCCAGCACGGTAATACCTTTGAAGATTATCCTCTGACCGCATGGCAACAGGCGCTGGATGTCAACCTGACCGGTATGTTCCTGTCCACGCAGGCGGCAGTGAAGCCGATGCTCGAAAATGACCACGGTGTGATCATTCTGATCTGCTCGACTTATGGCCTGGTGGGACCGGATCAGCGGATTTATGAAAAACCGGGGCAGCCAAAACAATACAAACCGGTGTTTTATTCGGTGACCAAGGCGGGTGTGATGGGCCTGACCCGCTACCTGTCGACGTATTATGCCGGAAAGAACATCCGCTGCAACGCGTTGACCCCCGGTGGGGTGTACAACAATCACGACGAAACCTTTACCCGTAATTATTCCGCCCGCACCGTCATGGGGCGCATGGCGCACCTGGATGAGATGAACGGGGCATTGCTGTTCCTGGCATCGGATGCCTCCTCATACATGACCGGCAACAACGTGGTGGTGGATGGAGGCTGGACGGTATGGTAGACCGGCCTGAGGTACTGGCGATTATTCCTGCCAGGGGAGGGTCAAAGGGTATTCCGCGCAAGAACATCAAGTCGTTCGCGGGATATCCGTTGATTGCGTATAGCATTGCTGCCGCATTGAAGTCAGAACATGTCACCCGGGTGATCGTCTCCACGGATGATGAAGAGATCGCCGCAGTGGCGCGCGAGTGGGGCGCTGAGACACCTTTCATGCGCCCGCCCGAGCACGCCCAGGATGCCACCCTTGACCTGCCGGTCTTTGAACATGCCCTGCGTTGGCTGGATCAAAACGAAGGCTACCGCCCAGACCTGGTGGTGCAGTTGCGCCCCACCTCACCGGTGAGACCAGCCCGACTGGTGGATCAGGCGATCGACCTGATTCTGGCTCACCCTGAAGCTGATTCGGTGCGCGGGATCGTGCCTGCTGGACAGAACCCGCACAAAATGTGGAAGATCGATCCGCACAGTGGAACCATGCAATCCCTTTTGCAGGTTCCCGGGATTGAAGAGCCATACAATGCGCCGCGTCAGGCCCTGCCGCCGGTTTTCTGGCAGACCGGGCACATTGATGTGATCCGCCCGCGTGCCATCCTTGAACAAGGCTCCATGTCTGGCAGGGTGATCCTGCCGATACATATTGACCCGCGTTTCACGGTGGACATCGACACCCCCGCAGATTGGGCTCGCTATGAGTGGCTGGTCTACAATGCCGGTCTGGATATGGTCTCACCTGCCCGACCCCGCCGGCCCATTCCCACCAGGGTGGACCTGCTGGTGCTGGACTTTGATGGCGTGTTGACCGACAACCGGGTGTATGTGGATGACAACGGCAAGGAGATGGTGGCTGCCAACCGCTCCGATAGCTGGGGGATGCGTTTCCTGCTGGCGACGGGCATGAAAGTGGTGGTACTCTCCACCGAGGTAAACCCTGTGGTGGCTGCACGCTGTCGCAAGATGCGCCTGCCCGTGGTTCAGGGTGTGGAGGACAAGGTGACCGCGTTGCGTCAGTATCTGGCGGATGAACACATTGACCCCGCCAATGTGGTGTATGTTGGCAATGATACCAATGACACCCCATGTTTTGATCTGGTGGGTTGCGCCGTGGCTGTGGCGGACGCCCAGCCGGACGCCTTGCGCCAGGCGGATGTGGTTCTCACCCGCAATGGCGGCATGGGGGCTGTACGTGAATTAACCGACCTGCTTGTGCAGCGTCATCAACGGGGGGAGCTGGTGGTTGGGTCCGCCAGTTGACCATTATCACTTGAGAGACAGGAGCATGACATGCAGAGTTCCAACCGAGTTGTGAAAATTGGCGACCGCCTGGTGGGTGATGGTCAGCCCACCTATGTGGTGGCAGAGATTGGCATCAATCATAATGGTTCCCTCGAAATCGCCAGAGAAATGATCAAGGGCGCAAAACACGCCGGTGTGGATGCGGTGAAGTTCCAGAAACGCACCCCTGAGTTGTGCGTACCCCCCGACCAGCGCAATCAAATGCGTGAAACCCCGTGGGGCTATATCACCTATCTGGACTACCGCTACAAGGTGGAGTTTGGACAGGAAGAATATGCCCAGATCAATGAGTATTGTAAAGAACTCGATATCACCTGGTTTGCCTCGGTGTGGGATGAGCCTTCGGTGGAATTCATGGAGCAGTTTGACCCGGTATGCTACAAGGTTCCGTCAGCTTCATTGACCGATCACGACCTGTTGCGCTGCCTGCGCAGCACCAAGCGCCCCGTCATTCTTTCCACGGGCATGTCCACCATGGAAGAGATCCGCGCGGCAGTGGCTGTGCTTGGTTTGAAGGACCTGGTGATCACACATGCCACCAGCACCTATCCATGCGATCCTGAGGAACTCAACCTGCGCATGATTGACACCCTGCGCGATGAATTCCCGGTTCCGGTGGGTTACTCGGGTCACGAAGTTGGGCTGATCCCGTCAGTGGTGTCGGTTGCGCTGGGCGCCTGCATGGTGGAACGCCACATCACGCTTGACCGCGCCATGTGGGGTTCGGATCAGGCGGCTTCGGTTGAAGCAGCCGGTTTTGAACGGCTGGTGAAATACATCCGTGTCAGTGAACAGTCCATGGGTGACGGCGTAAAACGCGTTTATGAGAGCGAAATGTCCTCCCGGCGCAAACTGCGCCGCAAGTAAGGCTGGAGGCGATCCTCTGTGATGAGCGATATCATCCGGCGAATTTCAGCCGGTCTGGACAGGCGGTTTAAACATGCCGCCAGCAATCGCCGTATCCGGCGCTTTGCCCGCAGTGTGGCGCGTCATTCCCATCCTGAGGGCGACCCGGTGGTGGTGTTCAACGCTTCCACGCGTCTGTGGGGTATCAGCCAGAATGGTGGTTTTTCGCTGCTCAGCGCATGGGCATTACGGCTATCCGGTGTGCCGGTGGTGCATTTTGTGTGCGCCTCGGGGTTGAGCCCGTGCGTGCTTGGAACCAACGCCAGCCAACCTGAACAATCCCCGCCGTGCAAGGGTTGCGTGCGCCAGTCAGAGGCCATGTACACCGATGCGGATGTGTGCTGGTATGTGTATGCGCCGGATGCGCGGTTGGAAAAGCAGATCAAGGATCTATCGCTGGTTGAACTGATGGAGGTTGTTCATAACGATATTCCCCTCGGTTCGCTGGTGCTACCCTCGCTGCGCTGGATCCTGCGCAGGCATCACTTGGTGGATGATGAACCCACCCGGCATCTGTACCGGCAGTACATACTTTCCGCCGCCAGCCTGGTTGCCCAGTTTGAAGCGCTGATCAATAAGGTACATCCACGTGCTGTTCTGGTTTTTAACGGCATGTTTTACCCCGAAGCATCCGCCCGCTGGGTCGCTCAAAAGCACGGGTTGCCGGTGGTGTCTCACGAGGTGGGCTTGCGCCCCTTCACAGGTTTCTTCACACGCGGTGATGCCACGGCCTACCCCATCCAGATCCCCGATGATTTTGAACTAAGTCAATCCCAAAACGAACGCCTGGACCAATACCTCGAACAGCGCTTTAAGGGCAATTTCAGCATGGCCGGTGTCCGTTTCTGGAAGGGGATGCAGCCGCTCAGTGATGATGTTCTCAAACGGATGGAAGGGTATAAGGGCCTGGTTCCGGTTTTTACCAACGTCATCTTTGACACCAGCCAGAGTCACGCCAATGTGATCTTTCCGCACATGTTTGCATGGCTCGATGCCGTGCTTGAGTTGATCAAGACCCACCCTGATGTGTTTTTTGTGATCCGTGCCCATCCAGATGAAGGCCGCAAGGGCAAGGAGGCGCGCGAAAGTGTGGCAGGCTGGGCGGAATCAAGGGATCTTGCGAATCTTCCCAATGTGTTGTTTGTTGGTTCGCATGAAACCATCAGTTCCTATGAATTAATCCAGCGTGCCCGCTTTGTTATGGTTTACAATTCCACCATCGGATTGGAAGCATCATTGCTGGGAGCGGCGGTTCTGTGCGCGGGGAAAGCCCGTTTTACTCAATTACCCACCGCGTTTTTCCCTCAGACTGAAAGCCAGTACATGACGACTGCCACGGATTTTCTGGCGGCAGATGAGGTAAAACCTCTGCCAGAATTTCAGAAGAACGCCAGACGTTTCCTGTACTATCAGTTGTTCAAGACCTCACTACCGTTTGATGGATTGTTACAGGAGGACGGTGTGTGGAATGGATATGTGATGCTCAAGGAGATCAAATGGCAGGAGCTGTTGCCAGAGAATTCGGCAACCGTAGCCACCATTCTGGACGGGTTATTGAACGACGGTGATTTTCTGCTGCCTGAACGGGAGAATTCATGACAAAAATTGTGGCGCTGGTTCCAATGCGGCATCACTCAGAACGGGTGCCGGGCAAGAATTATCGTATTCTGGCCGGAAAACCCCTGTTTCATCATATTATTGAGACCCTGTTGGGTGTGCCCGAACTGGACGGGGTGGTGATTGACACAGACAGCCCGACGATCAAAGAAAGCGCCGCCGAGCTTTTCCCACAGGTGCGTGTGCTTGACCGCCCGGAGCATCTGCGCGATGGGCATATCCCCATGAACGAGATCCTGATGAACATTACAGCGCAGATACCGGCAGATCTGTATTTGCAGACCCATTCAACCAATCCGCTGTTGCGTTCACAGACGATTTCGAGCGCCATCCAAACGCTGACGAGCAATTACCCGGCGTATGATTCACTTTTCTCAGCCACGCGTTTGCAAACGCGCCTTTGGGATCAACTGGCACGCCCGATCAATCATAATCCTGCCATCCTGCTGCGCACCCAGGACCTGCCGCCTGTTTATGAGGAAAATTCCTGCATTTATATCTTCTCACGTGGCACACTGGAAGCCCGGCGGAATCGACTGGGCGACCGGCCTTATCTGTTTCCCATGGAACCGGCTGAAGCGTGGGATATTGATGAAGAACTGGATTTCCAGATGGCTGATCTGATCCTATCCCGCCGGCTGGGTAAAGCCTGAAGCTAATTACTGTCATCACAGGAGTACAACATGCCAACCATCTTGCTTTCCGCTCCCTACATGGTCCCGTTTGCTGCGCGTTTCCAACCTGTTCTGGCGCATTATGGTGTTCATATGCTGGTGGCTCAGGTGCGGGAACGGCTGGAACAGGAGGATCTGCTCCCATACGCCGGCGAGGTGGATGGTGTGGTGTGCGGCGACGACCGGTTTAACGAAACGGTTTTACGCGCATTTTCTCCCCGCTTGAAGGTGATATCCAAATGGGGAACCGGCATTGATTCGATTGATCGGCAGGCGGCGGTCAAGCTGGGTATTCAGGTGCGCAACACGCCCAATGCCTTTACCCTGCCTGTCAGCGACACCGTGCTGGGGTACATCCTGGCGTTTGCCCGACAGCAGCCGTGGATGGACCGCGCCATGAAAGCCGGACAGTGGCAGAAGATCATGGGGCGGTCATTAAGTGAATGTACCCTCGGCGTGGTGGGGGTGGGTAATTGCGGCAAAGCCGTAATCCGTCGTGCCAGGGCTTTTGGTATGCGCTTAATCGGCAATGACATTATTCCCATCGCCCCGGATTTCATTGTTGAACACGGCGTTGAGATGACATCGCTGCCCGATTTGCTCTCACAGGCTGATTTCATCAGCATTCATTGTGATCTCAACCCCACCAGTTATCATTTGATTAACCAGGAGACATTGCGTTGCGTGCGCCCTGAGGCTGTCCTGATTAACACAGCCAGAGGTCCCATCGTTGAAGAGCCTGCTCTGATTGAGGCCCTGCAACAGGGGCGGTTGGCAGGCGCTGCCATGGATGTTTTTGAAGTGGAACCCCTGCCGCAGGAATCGCCATTGCGCCAGATGAGCAATGTGATGCTGGCTCCACATAATGCCAACTCCAGCCCGGCTGCCTGGGAACGGGTTCACTGGAACACCATTCGCAACCTGTTGGAAGGGCTTGAGATCCCTCACCCGGATTTCAACATGGTACAGAAGTCATACTAATTGGTTAATGAAAAGCCTGTGTGCTGAGTGAAACCAGACATGGCAGGAGGTTGATCAGTGAACGAAGATAATCGTGTGGTCTTGATAACCGGCGCAGCCGGGGGTATCGGACGGGCGTCAGTAAATGCTTTTTGTGCAGCCGGTTGGCAGGTGATCGGGGTGGACCGTTCTGAGTTTGGAGAACCCTTCCCGGCGAACGGACTGTTTATTCGCGCTGATATCTCAAAACCTGAGGATATTCACATTATCTATGAGCAGGCACAAAAACACTCGGCCCGCCTGGATGCGCTGGTGAATAATGCGGCTGTGCAGGTGGCCCGTCCTTTGCTTGAGACGAGCATCGAAGAGTGGGATCTGGTGATGGCTTCCAATCTGCGTTCGGTCTTTGTCGGCGCGAAACTGGCTCATCCATTAATGAAGATTGCCGGTGGAGGCTCCATCGTCAATGTATCCTCTGTACATGCCGTTGCAACTTCGGCGAATATTGCTGCTTATGCCGCCAGCAAGGGCGGTTTGCTTGCGCTCACGCGTGCCATGGCAATCGAATGGGCGTGTGACAATATCCGCGTAAATGCCATTTTGCCCGGCGCTGTTGATACGCCCATGTTGCGGGCAGGGTTGAACCGCGATCATGTCACCGGTTCGTCCATCCATGAGCGCCTGGATAATCTGGCGAGGAAAACTGTTAATGGTCGCGTGGGTACACCCGAAGAGATTGCCAGTGCCATCCTTTTCCTTGCTGACAGCCGGCAATCATCCTTCATGACCGGGCAGGCTTTGATCGTTGACGGCGGCGCAACCGCCAGATTGAGCACAGAATGAGCACTTTTAAAGATACGCTCAAACAGACCCTGCCGCCCGGTGTTGTGCAGGTGTTGAAGGATGGCTACGACGGGCTTAAGCGGCTCAAGGACCAACCAGCCGCCACCTTTCATCCCTGGCGACAGACCAGCCGTCAGCGGCTGGGACTGCTCAAGGATCGACACAAGGGGCAGCGCTGTTTCATCATCGGCAATGGGCCGTCGTTGCGGCAGACTGATTTAAGCCAGCTGCGGAATGAAGTTACCATTGGCATGAACCGTTTTTTTCTGGCGTTTCCAGAACTTGGCTTTCAAACCACATACTTTTTATGCGTCAATGACCTGGTGATTGAACAGAGCGCCGAAGACTTGCTGGCATTGCAGATGCCGTGTTTCTTTTCATGGCGTTCACGCCAGAATCTGCGCCTTGCTGACAACAATCATTTTCTTTACACCACTTACACCGGCCCCAAATTTGCCACGGATGTGCGCGGCAGGGTGTGGGAAGGCGGTACGGTGACGTACGTGGCGCTGCAACTGGCATTTCACCTGGGCTTTGACCAGGTGATCCTGATCGGTGTTGACCATAATTACGCCACAACCGGTACCCCCAATGCCACCGTGGTGTCTGAGGGGGAAGACCCCAATCACTTCCACCCGGGATACTTTGGCAAGGGGTTCCGCTGGCAACTGCCTGACCTGCTGGCCTGGGAGGATGCCTACCGGCTGGCGCGGCGCACTTACGAAAATGCTGGCCGCCATGTTGTGGATGCCACTGTTGGCGGCAAATTGCAGGTCTTTGAAAAGATCGACTACAACAGTCTGTTTTAATCCTTGCCATGACCACCCGCGTCTCCATCGTCACCCCGTCTTTCCAACAGGCCGCCTATCTCAGGCAGACCATGCTCTCTGTACTGGAACAGGATTATCCAGCCATTGAGTATATTGTTGTGGATGGCGGTTCAACCGATGGAAGCGTTGACATCATTCGTGAATATGAACACCGGCTGGCAGGCTGGGAGAGCGGGAAGGACCGCGGCCAGGCGGATGCGATTAACAAGGGCATGGCACGCGCCACTGGCGACGTGCTGGCATGGATCAACTCTGACGACTATTACCTGCCGGGGGCGGTAAGCGCCGCCGTGCGTGCGCTGGAAGCTGAACCAGACCTGGGAATGGTGTACGCCGACGTGCTTTCCGTGGATGGCAGCGGGCGGCAGTTTAATCACATGCACTTTGAGGACCGGGGATTGGATGGACTGATGCGGTTTCAGATCATCGGACAGCCTTCGGTTTTCTTCCGGCGCAGGATTTATGAACAAACCGGCGGTTTGGATGAGACATTCCATTATTTGCTGGATCACAAATTGTGGCTGGAGATCGCCAGACGGTCGCCCATCCGGCATATTCAGCAAACCTGGTCGGCAGCGCGCTTTCATGCTGGCGCAAAAAACGTGGCGGCGGCTGCCGGTTTTGGCGAGGAAGCCTACCGGCTTGTGGAATGGATGCAAGCCCAGCCTGATCTTTGTGAGCGTTTTTCTGCACAAAAAAAGCTGATCGAGGCGGGCGCTCACCGCTTTAACGCCCGATATCTTTCGGTGGGTGGGCAGCCGGGCAAGGCTCTGGCGGCTTATCGGCAGGCATTCGCCAGTCATGCCCCCACTGCTTTGAAGGATTGGAAGCGAATTCTGGTAACACTGCTGGCGTTGGCCGGCATCGATATTGACCGCCGGTACATGTAGGTTTTCGCCATGCCAAATAAAACCATCACCTTTCTGCGTTCGTCCGTCATGCAATGGTTGCTGCTGCTGACCGTGATCCTGCTCGGGCTGGGCGTGCGGCTTTACGATCTGACCGATCCTCCGCTTGATTTTCATGCCACGCGGCAGTTGCGTTCTGCCATCATCGCCCGCGCGGTTTATTATCAGTTGTTGCCTGACGCTGATCCGGTTGTGCGTGATCTGACGCATGAATTGGCTCAACTCGAGGTGTACGAGCCGCCCATTCTAGAAAATGTGGTGGGGTTTGCTGATCTGGTTGCCGGGGATGAATATGCATGGATGGGCAGGCTCTTCAGCTCGGTGTTCTGGATCGTGGGTGGGATCATCCTGTTCTTAATCACCCGGCGTTGGGTCTCTTTCTGGGCAGCCCTGGTGGGACTGATGTTTTACTTGTTTCTGCCCATGAGCGTGATCATGAGCCGCTCCTTTCAGCCAGAGCCGTGGCTGGTGATGTGGATGCTGCTGGCTGCCTGGGCCTTGTTGCGGTGGAGCGAAAAACCCACCTGGGGGCGGGCCATATTTGCCGGGTTGCTGGGGGGCATTGCGGTATTGGTCAAAGTGGTCGCGGCATTTTTTATCCTGCCCATGTTGCTTGGAGTGGTCATCGCGGAAGGCGGCTGGCGGCGCTTATTGCGCAGCCTGCAACCCTGGGTGATCGGCGCGATCATGCTGGGGCCGACCGGGTTGTATTATGCCTTGTTCCATGCCGGAAGATCTGCCAGTTTCCTCTCCTTCTGGACAGGTGATCTATTTAAACTGGTTTTCACCTCCGGTTTTTATGCTGACTGGCTGGCGATGATTAAAGGGCTGATGGGGTTGACGATCCTGCTGGTGGCGGTGGCCGGGGTGGTGTTGGCTGCCCGGGTTCCACGAGCGTTGCTGGTGGGTGGTTGGGTTGGTTATGCCCTGTATGGACTGGTTTTTCCTTACCAGTACACCACACACGAGTATTATCACCTGCCATTAATTCCCCTGGTAGCCATGTCAATTGTGGCAGTGGTGGATCTGTTGTTTACAGCAATTTCCACACGCCACATTGTATGGAAGGTGGTTGTGCTTGCCGGTTTACTGTTTGCCAGTGGGTACAGCTTGTGGGTGGGGCGTTCCATGTTGCACGCCAGCGATTATCGCAATGAAGTCACTGCATGGCGCAATGTAGCCGAAGCCATTCCGGCGGGCAGGTCCTTCATTGCCCTGACGGCTGATTACGGTATGCGTTTGAATTACTTTGGTATGCGTCAGATTTCGGCGGCTTTCCCAACCACCGGTGATCAGAACCTGATGCAACTGGCCGGCAGCGATCAGTTGGATTATGAATCCTATTTTGCAGAGATCACCGAGGGGAAGGATTATTTCCTCGTGACGGCGTTCTCACAGTTGGAAGCCCAACCGGAATTAAAAGAGATCCTGGAAACCACTTTTGTTGTGTATGCCAGCGGTGATGGATATGTTCTGTACGACCTCAATCACCGATTGGGGGATGGTGACTGAAGACAATGAAGCACATCCTGCCCGTCGGGCAGGCGTAAAGGAGAAGTGATGGAAGCGCAATCCGCCTCCCGGAGTTATCCATTTTCAAAGCCCAATCACTGGAGTGTGTGGGTATTGTTTGCTTTCGTTTTTCTGGTTGGACTGGGCATTCGTCTGTTTGATCTGACCGATGCTCCGCTGGATTTTCATCCCACCCGTCAATTGCATTCAGCCCTGATGGCGCGCGGCATGTTCTATCAAACCCAGACGGAAATCCCTGAAAGGCAGCGTGAAACCGCTGTTCGCCAGTGGAAAGCCGAGGGGCTGATTGAGCCGCCCATAATGGAACGCATGACCGCCCTGACATACTCCCTGCTGGGTGAAGAAAAGTTGTGGGTTGCGCGCCTGTACTCCATTATGTTCTGGATGGCTGGTTCGGTGGCGTTGTTTCTGCTGGCAAAGGAACTCTCTGGTCCGGCTGGCGCTGTGGCAGGGGTGGTTTACTATTTATTGCTGCCGTACGCCGCCATTGCCAGCCGCACCTTCCAGCCTGACCCTTTGGTCACGGCTGCGATCATCTTTGCCGTGTGGGGCATGGTGCGCTGGTACAGGACGCCCACCTGGGGCTGGACGGTGATTGCCGGTTTGCTTGCCGGTCTGGCGATCTTCATAAAAACCATCGCCGTGTTTTTCGTTGGGGGCGCCTGGCTGGGTTTGATCCTTGCCGGACTGGGTTTGAGGAATGCCATCACCAACAGGAAAGTATGGGTTGCGGCGGTTCTCACCGTGCTTCCGTATGCGCTGTTCCATGTCTACGGCATGTACATCTCGGGTTTGCTGCAGAGTCAGTTCAGCCTGCGCTTTTTCCCGCAGTTGTGGCTGGACCCCACCTGGTACCTGCGCTGGAATGGACAGCTCGCCACTGTGATTGGGTTTGAGTGGTTCATTCTTTCCATATTGTGCCTGTTTACCATCCGGCAGTCTGCCCACCGATGGATGACGATTGGATTGGTGGCGGGTTACTTTGTGTATGGGTTAACACTGCCTTATCACATCTCCACGCATGATTACTACACCCTGCCACTGGTTCCGGTTGTGGCGCTCAGCCTGGCTTGCGGTGCAGATGCACTGGTGAGGGCGTTCTCAAAACCGCGCTGGCTTGCCAATGTCGCCCTGCTGGGGGTCATGCTGTTCTTTATGACCATCAAAGGCTGGGATACGATTGTCACTCTGAAACGGACTGATTATCGTCCTGAGGCTGCCCTGTGGAGTGAACTGGGTGAGAAGCTGGGGCAGGGCACGGCTGTTGTGGGGTTGACGCACGATTATGGTATGCGTCTGTCTTACTGGGGCTGGCTGACACCGACCAACTGGATGACCTCTGGCGACCTGGCTTACCGGCAACTGGCTGGTCAGACCTATGAGTTTAAGGATCTGTTTGCAGAACAGGCAGAGGGAAAGCGCTACTTCCTGGTCACCCTGTTTGGCGAATTGGATTCACAGCCGGAGTTGAAGAATTACCTCTACAATAATTATGAGTTGGTGGAAGAAACTGGAGATTACCTGTTGTTTGACTTGCAGAAGTAGTACAATGCTTCAAACAGGCAACCCGATAAAAAACATGTTGATATCAATTGTTACCCCTTCATATAATCAGGTACGTTATCTTGAGGCCACCATCCAATCGGTGCTGTGTCAGGAAGGCGTGGATTTTGAATACATCATCATTGACGGCGGTTCAGATGATGGTTCGGTGGAACTGATCGAAAAGCACAGCCGCCATCTGGCTTACTGGGTTTCTGAAAAAGACCACGGTCAAACCGATGCAATCAACAAAGGCTTTGCGATTGCCAAAGGTGACATATTGGCGTGGTTGAATTCCGACGACACATATGAGCCGGGCGCTTTACGCCAGGCTGTTGACCATATGACCAAACATCCTGAAGTGGGCATGGTGTACGGCGATTGTTCCTACATCGATCAGGATGGCAAGGTGATCGGGTGTTTCCCTGCGGCTCAAACGGATTACCAGCGACTGCGGCAGGGATATGTGCACATTCCCCAGCAGGCTTCATTTTTCAGAGCCGACCTGTGGCGCAAGGTGGGGCCGCTTGATCCCAAATTTTTCTTTGCCATGGATTATGACCTGTGGGTGCGGTTGGCGCGAATATCGCGTTTGGTGTATCTGCCGGGGCGTTACTGGGCGAATTTCCGCCTGCACGGCGACGCAAAAACATTGACAGCCGACGACCGCTGCTGGCCCGAAATGTTAAAAGTTCATTATCGCGATGGCGGTTCGTTTTTCTCGCCCATTGTGGCAAAGTATTACATCCGCAAGCTGGTGGCGCCATATATAAACTGGCGGCGGCGTAACATGATGCGGCGTTATAACTAATACCAGACATAAAACAGACCGGTTTTCACCGGTCTGTTTTATTTTATGCAACAGGGGGGTCGGCTGGCTGTATTTGTAACCCGTCAGCGCGTTTGCCGTAAATTCGATGGAGTACAAAGAAGCCAAGTGCACCCAGCAATCCGTAGAAAAACCCACAGTACCAGATGGCTGCCGGACTGAAATTGTCATTGAAGTAACCGGCAATCACAGGTCCCAAGCTGGCCGCTGGCCAGGTGAGTTGATAAATGCTCATATACCGTCCCCGCATGTCCATGGGCGCCAGGTTTGCCACCAGGCTGGTGGCAGTTGGGGTGGCGATCAATTCGCCGATGGTCATGATCACCATGC
>DAOUGC010000234.1:0-19287 GCA_034429695.1 Levilinea sp. | reverse complement strand
GCCTTGCGCCCCACCAGGTAGCAGGATGGATACTTCATGGTCACCTTGGACCCCAGATTGGCGTCAACCCACTCCATGGTTCCATTCTCGTGCACAATGGAGCGCTGGGTAACCAGGTTGTAGACATTGTTGGACCAGTTCTGAATGGTGGTGTAGCGCACACGCGCATCTTTCTTCACCACAATTTCAATCACCCCGGAGTGGAAGGAGTCGGTGGTGTAAGTGGGAGCCGTGCAGCCCTCCACATAATGTACCTGCGCACCCTCGTCTGCGATGATCAGGGAACGCTCAAACTGCCCGATGTTGGCAACGTTCAAGCGGAAATATGCCTGCAACGGCAGGTCCACCTTGACGCCCTTGGGAACGTACACAAACGACCCGCCAGACCATACCGCACTGTTGAGCGCCGCGAAAGCATTATCCTCGATGGGGATGACCGTGCCAAAATACTCGCGGAACAATTCGGGGTGCTGGCGCAGTCCATCTTCAATGGACAGGAAGATCACACCCTGCTTTTGCAGATTTTCCTGAATGGAGTGATACACCATCTCCGATTCATACTGCGCGCCAACCCCCGCCAGGAATTTCCGTTCAGCTTCGGGAATACCCAGGCGGTCAAAGGTTTGCTTGATCTCATCCGGCACATCCTCCCATGAACGGCCCTCAACATCAGTGGGTTTTACATAGTAGTAGATGTCTTCAAGATTGAGCTTGGAAAGATCGGCCCCCCAGGTTGGGATGGGACGTGAGCGAAAATGCGCCAGCGCGCGCAGACGGAATTCAAGCATCCATTCCGGCTCACCCTTCCTCGCCGAAATATTACGTACCACCTGCTCGTTCAGTCCCTTGCCGGTATTGTACACAGATACGTCCGGTGTGGAAAATCCATACCGGTAATCGCCCATATGTTCAAGAAAATCGGTCTCAGCCATGGCTGTCAAACCTCCAGTTTGTTTACCGCTAACTTATGCCGCAACTTCGTTCTCGTACTTTTCGCGCACCCAGTCGTAACCGTGCTCTTCAAGATGCAGCGCCAGTTCAGAACCGCCCGATTCGACGATGCGGCCGCCCAGCATGACATGCACAAAGTCTGGCTTGATATAGTTCAACATGCGCTGGTAGTGGGTGATCAACAGAACACCCATCTCGGGGCCACTCAGGGCATTCACCCCTTCGGCAACAATGCGCAAAGCATCAATATCCAGACCAGAATCAGTCTCATCCATGATGGCGATTTCAGGACGCAGGGTGG
Source organism: Levilinea sp. (assembly GCA_034429695.1). Taxonomy (GTDB): domain Bacteria; phylum Chloroflexota; class Anaerolineae; order Anaerolineales; family Anaerolineaceae; genus DAOUGC01. The sequence continues at coordinate 18,035 of DAOUGC010000234.1, read as the reverse complement.
CCATTTGCAACACCTCAGCGCGCTTCTTCTCACCGCCCGAGAAACCCTCATTCAGGTAGCGACCCGCAAAGCTGTGATCCATCTTCAACAGGTCCATTCTTTCTTTCAACAATTTGCGGAACTCAAGAATGGGGATGCCCTTGTCGTCGGGGTTGGCAGCCTTGCGGCGGGCATTGATCGCGCTGCGCAGAAAGTTCGCCAATGTCACGCCAGGAATGGAAACAGGGTACTGAAATGCCAGGAAAATGCCCATGCGCGAACGCTCATCGGCTTCCAGTTCCAAAATATTCTGGCCCTTGAAGATCACTTCGCCGCTGGTAATTTCATAATGCGGATGGCCCATCAATGCATAAGACAGGGTGGATTTACCCGTGCCATTGGGCCCCATGATGGCGTGCACTTCGCCCTGACCAACAGTTAAATTAACCCCACGGAGGATTTCCTTCCCCTCAATACTCACATGTAAATCGCGGATCTCCAGTTCAGACATGGATGTTTGGCTCCTTAAAGTCACATTTCAGGTAATGATTGTCACAATTGCTTTTCATGTTCGTCGCGATTATAGCACAGCGGGGAAGATAGGTCAATATTTAATATAATATTCTTAAATATTAACCAAAAAGGGTGATTTCATGTCATCCTTTTCGCGGCTGGCAGGCGGTATAATAACCCCATGCCACTCAAACCACGGAGCAGACATGAATGATCAACAGGTAATCTTCTCAATGGTGCGGGTTAACCGCATTTTTCCACCCAGCAACCGCCAGGTGATCAAGGACATCTCGCTAGGTTTTTATTATGGCGCCAAAATCGGCGTGCTGGGCCTCAACGGATCGGGGAAGAGCACTTTGTTGCGCATCATAGCCGGAAAGGATGATGGCTATACAGGCCAGGTGTCTTTCTCGAAGGGATATACGGTTGGGCTGTTGGACCAGGAGCCCGAACTGGATGATTCCAAAACGGTCATCCAGGTGGTTCAGGAAGCCGTTCAGCCGGTGATGGACCTGCTGCAGCAATTTGAGGATGTCAGCAACCGCTTTGCCGAACCGGACGCCGATTTTGACGCGTTGATGGAAGAACAGGGCCGCTTGCAGGAAGAGCTGGACCATGTGGATGCATGGACCATTGAGAACCGGCTTGAACTCGCCATGGACGCGCTGCGTTGCCCCCCACCCGATACGCCCGTATCCATCATCTCTGGTGGCGAGCGCCGCCGTGTGGCGCTGTGCCGCTTGCTGCTCACAGAACCCGACATCCTGCTGCTGGACGAGCCAACCAACCATTTGGATGCTGAATCAGTGGCATGGCTGGAACGCCACCTGCGTGATTACAAAGGAACCGTGATAGCCGTCACCCATGATCGTTATTTTCTTGACAATGTGGCCGGCTGGATTCTCGAACTTGACCGCGGTTTTGGAATTCCGTGGAAGGGCAACTACTCATCATGGTTGGAGCAGAAACAGGAACGCCTTCGCAAGGAGGAAAGCTCTGAAAGCAAGCGCGCCCGCACGCTGGAACGCGAGCTGGATTGGATCCGTATGTCGCCACGTGCCCGCCAGGCAAAAGGTAAAGCGCGCATCACCGCTTATGAGCGCCTGCTGGACCAGGAAGTGGAAAGTTACCGTTCCGAACAGGAAATTTACATTCCCCCGGGTCCGCGCCTGGGCGATGTGGTCATCGAGATTAACGGCGTCTCCAAGGGTTTTGGTGACCGCCTGCTGATCGACAACCTGGATCTCAGCATCCCGCCCGGCAGCATTGTTGGCATCATTGGTCCCAATGGCGCAGGCAAAACCAGCCTGCTGCGTATGATCACAGGCCAGGAGCAACCCGATACGGGCACAATCCGCATTGGCCAGACTGTACAAATGGCATATGTGGACCAAAGCCGACAGTCGCTTGACCCCGACAGGACCGTTTGGGAGCAGATTTCTGACGGGCAGGAGGAGATCACCCTCGGCGGGCGAAAACGCAACTCCCGGGCTTATGTATCCTCATTCAACTTCCTTGGCCCCGACCAGCAGAAGAAAGTCGGCACATTATCAGGCGGTGAGCGCAACCGTGTTCATCTGGCATCCCTGCTAAAACAGGGCGCAAACGTAATCCTGTTGGACGAACCCACCAACGATCTGGACGTTAACACCCTGCGCGCCCTGGAAGAAGCACTGAATAATTTTGCCGGGTGCGCTCTGGTGGTGTCGCACGACCGCTGGTTCCTCGACCGGGTGGCAACCCACATTCTGGCTTTTGAGGACGAAGCGAGCGTGTTCTTCCATGAGGGCAACTGGACCGATTATGAAACCGACCGGAAACGTCGCCTGGGAGCAGCAGCAAATACACCGCATCGCATGCGTTACCGCAATCTTAAACGATAAAGCTTATTGACCAAGGGAGGGAATGATGGAATATCGTACGTTGGGGAGAACCGGGTGGAAGGTTTCCACCATCAGTTTTGGGGCATGGGCAATCGGAGGCACATGGGGCGAGGTGGATGACACCGAATCATTGGCAGCCCTTAACCGCGCCATTGATCTGGGTGTGAACTTTTTTGACACCGCCGACGTCTATGGCGACGGGCGCAGCGAACGTCTGCTGGCTCAACTAAAAAAAGAGCGCAAAGAAGATATACACATTGTCACCAAAGCAGGCCGCCGGCTGGATCCCCATGTTGCATCAGGGTACAACCGCCAGAACCTGACAGCCTTCGTGGAGCGCAGTTTGCGGAATTTGGATACCGAATGTCTCGACCTGGTGCAATTACACTGCCCGCCAACCGGGGTGTATTACATGCCCGATGTCTTTGGCGTGCTGGATGACCTGGTTCAGGCCGGCAAAATCCGTTATTACGGGGTATCGGTGGAAAAAGTGGAGGAAGCCCTTAAAGCCATCGAATATCCCAACGTTCAGAGTGTACAGATCATTTTCAACATCTTCCGCCAGCGTCCGGCTGACTTGTTCTTTGCACAGGCAATTCAACATCAGGTGGGTATACTGGCCAGGGTTCCGCTGGCTTCCGGCATGTTGACCGGCAAGCTGCGTCCCAACACTCAGTTTGAACAGGACGACCACCGCAAATTCAACCGCAACGGCGAGGCTTTTGACCGCGGCGAAACCTTCTCGGGCGTGGATTATCAAACCGGGCTCAAGGCAGTGGAGGAAATCCGCGCCCTGCTGCCCGAAGGCTGGAGCATGGCTCAGTTTGCGTTGCGCTGGATCACCATGTTTGATGCCGTCACATGCGCCATCCCGGGCGCCAAACGTCCGGCACAGGTGGAGGATAATCTTGCGGCTGCCAGCCTGCCACCCATTTCAGCCCAGGTGATGAGCCGTGTCCGGGAGATTTACAACCGCTCCATTCGTCCCCTGGTGCACCATTACTGGTAGAACGGGGCTTATCCTAATAATTAATATAAATATCTAAATTATTGACAGTAATCCAACCGCTATGATATACTCTTTCGTAGCGGTTTTTTAGTGTATTGGAATCATCAACGGTAGTGAGATCTTATGACGACAACCAGAGAGCGCATCCTTCAAACTTTACTCGCCAATCCCCGCTCCAGCATCAATGATCTGGCTGAAGCGGTTGGGATTAATGCCATCTCCGTTCGCCATCACCTGACCCATTTGGAGAAAGAACGTCTGGTCGGCTCTGAAGAAGAACGCCATGGTGTGGGCCGCCCCCGGTTGGTTTATTACCTCACCGAACAGGGACTCGAACGATTTCCCACCCGTTACCTGCGCCTGACCACCCGCCTGTTGGACCAGCTAAAGGAAACCCTGCCCGAGGAAACCTTCAACACCATCTTCACCACCATGGCTGAACAGGTCGCCAGTGAATATGCCGAACGGGTTGCCAGCCTTGGCATGGAAGAAAAACTGAATGTCGTGAAAGAACTGCTTGCCCAGGAGGGCTTCTCTGTTGAATGGGAGCGCTCTGGCGATCAATATTTCATCCATGAAATCACCTGTCCCTATTATCACGTGGGACAGTCCCATCCTGAAGTGTGCGATGTGGATCAGACCTTGATATCGCAAATTCTATCCATTCCTGTGGAAAAGATCCGCTGCGTACTGAATGGTGATCGTCACTGCACATATGTGATTACTGAGAAAAAAGGAGAACAGGCTTGATGAACAATAGCGGTACAAACCGTCCCACCTGGCAGGTTGAAAACGATTCCCCCGAATTGGCTGAAGCCCTCAAAACTGGTCTGGCCGAAGTGATCGATCCTGAAATCGGGCTCAATATCATTCAGCTTGGTCTGGTCCGTGACATTATCATTGAAGGTGATAATGCCAAAATCATCATGATCCTGACCACCCCATTTTGTCCATACGGTCCAGCCATGTTGGAGACCACCCGCCAAAAGGCTGAGGAGGTTCTGGGAAAACCCGTGACCATTGAGATGGGTCTCGAGATGTGGGATTTTTCGATGATGGAAGAAGGACTGGGCGACTGGGGTCTATACGCATAAACCCCGCCAAATGGACGGGGTTCTGTTACCGAATACCAACCGGGGCCGGGTGCCCCGGTCTTAATTTAAGATCTTGGATTGATCAAACAATCGCGTCAGGCGCATCGCCAGGCTCATGTCGCCCACCAGACGCAGTTTCCCCTGCATGAATGCCCGCATGCCGTCCTGTTTCCCGGTAAAGATATCCAGACAATCCTGCGCCTCTGCTTTAAAGGTAAGGTTTGGATACGGCGTGACACCGCTTTCAACCGATAAACGGCTGTCCTCAATACGCACCACCCAATCCCCTCCCTTTACACCTGATAAATTGAATTGTACGGTTGCATTTACACCTGCAGCTTGTTCAGGCAAAAAAGCGCCCGGGAGTCTTTCCATCAATTCCTGGATACTGATTTCCGCCATACCATTCCTCCAGACACCAAATCGGATAAGGCATTATACCAAATGCGTCCCGCGGATATTTATTTTGACTTGTTTTTGCTCCATCTTTATAGGAAAATGAATCCACTTCACAATCATCGAGGTTCCCCATGATCCGTTCCATGCTAACCATCAATGGTCATCATCAGAAAGGTTTATCCTACGACGAAATCCGTTCTGCTTTTGCCGGAAAGCAGGAGTTGCTATGGGTCAGCCTGGAAGAAGCCAGCCCTGAAGAGATCGACGCCATCCTAAAAGACATCTTCAATTTCCATCCCCTGGCAATTGAGGATTGCCAGAGCGTTGGCTATCAATCGCCCAAAGTGGACGATTTTGGCAGCTACCTGTTTATGGTGATGCACGCCTTGCAGATTGACCCAAAAACCGCTGAGCTCTCCACGATGGAAATGGATATCTTCCTCGGTGAGACTTATCTGGTGACTTCATTTCGCGGGGGTCGTTTTAGTGCAGTGGATGAAGTATGGCGCCGGCTCGAACGTGATGAACGCCTCATCAACAACGGTTCAGATTTTCTATGTCACAGCATACTGGATGTGATGGTGGACGAAATGATGCCCGTTTTGGACAACATGGATGATGAAATTGAGCTATTGGAAGACCGCGTGCTGGTAAAACCCGAACCACGCGTACTGGAACGCATCATGGATCTCAAACACAACATCATGACCATGCGCCGCATCATTTCCCCACAGCGTGAAGTGATAAATCGGCTCTCACGCGATCCATTTCCCATGATTGACGAACACAGCCGAATTTACTTTCGCGATATATACGATCATCTGGTTCGTTTGCAGGACCTGAGTGAAGCCCTGCGCGACATCGTAACCGGCGCTCTGGATATTTACCTGAACTCAACATCTCTTCGATTGAATGAAGTAATGAAAGCCCTGACCGTCGTAAGCACCATCTTTCTGCCATTATCTTTTGTGGCGGGTGTTTACGGCATGAATTTCGACATCATCTTTCCATCATTTCATTGGCAGTACGGTTTTGCCTTTTTTATTGGCATCTGCCTGTCAATCATCGTTGGCATGTTGTACTTCTTCAAACGCAGGGGCTGGTTCTAGCTCACTTCAGCAATCGCCAACGCACTCTTTACCGCATCGTCGGTATGTTCAAACACCGTGGCGCCAAGTGAACGCAATGTTTCCACCTTGCGCGGGTTAACACCCACGCCCCAGGCATGCAGCTCCACCTGACAATTGAAATTGAGCAGCAATCCGGAGGCTGCCTGTGCAGCCTGAATTCCTATCGGCGAATCTTCGAACACATGTAACTGGATTTTCTCCGGTAATTGAAGATCCACCCTCCCGCCGGGATCACCCTGCCAGTCCATCAGGGATGATTGCCGGTAAATCTGCCCGGCCCACAACAACCCCCGCCACTCGTCATTACACAGTGCGGCAGCCATGGCAGCCAGCGCCTGAAACGGTGCGGGTTTGAGCAGTGAGTCAGCCACTGCGCCCACCTGACGGGCAAAGTAATCCAACTTGCCAAAAGCCATCAGGTTCCAATTTGCTGCCCCCACCTGCCCCAACGCCAATTCACCTTCCGGTGAATACTCACCCCCATCATTCATCTGTCCTCGTGGTTGCAGTGAAGGTCTGGCCGTGTAAGCGCAAACCGCAATCCTGCCCCTCTCAGCAGCATCCTTTACGCAGGAAAAAACATCCGGTGAAATCATCGGCAAATCAAATTGCTTCAGGTATGATTCCCCATCATATTCAGGCTTAAAACCATAAGACGTTTGGAACTGAGATGTACCGATCACCAGCTCCTGAAACCTGCGGGTGGAGTCATTTTGTGCCACCGACCGGGTGGTCCCCAAAACCTCATCTGCCACGGGGTGATTGGATACATGTGGGAGGAATTCCGAAGCTGGTTTCCGACTCTCCTCAAGCAAACGCAGTGATGGGATGGTTCCGCTGCGGGCGATGGGCCCCACCCGATCAATCTCCTCCAACAAACGTTCAGTTGCCGGTGGTTGAAATCCACCGGCCCAGTCAAACCATTCCTCCAGGCTGGATAATGATTGACTCCGTTCATTCTGCGCAAGATGATAATCAATAATCATTGCCAGGCTGATGGCGAGCATATCCCATTCGCAGGTCACCCCGTGCGCTTCAAAGCGTTCAGCCAGATGGCTTGCGTTTATGTTGCCATTCAAACCCAGGCGGTGGAAGTAATGCTCCATCACCTGTCCATAGGCTGCCCTGTATCCACCCGGGCGGATCAACACCCCATCGAGATCGAACAAGAAAATTGTTTCCAAACCGGTTCTCCCACCATTGTGGTTTATAATACGGGTATTCATTAAGGGATCCCCCAACCCCGGAGTAATGCAATGGTCAATATTATCACAGATAGCTGCTGCGATCTCAGTGCCGATTTAATCCGTGCCAACAATATTTATATTGTTCCCCTGTATGTTTCTGTTGGTGAGCAAAATTATCGTGATGGTGTGGATATCACCATGGATAAATTATTTGCATCGGTGGCTGAAACCGGCAAGCTGCCCAAAACAGCAGCGCCGTCCATCGGTGATTTTGCCAGTCTGTTTGAAACGCTCACAGAAGAAATTGTTTTTATTGGCATCGGCAGTAAATTATCCGCCACGGTGCAAAATGCCCGGCTGGCTGCCGAACAACTTGGCCGCAAGGATATTTACATTGTTGACTCAGCCAACCTGTCCACCGGTATTGGTTTGCTGGTCATGAAAGCGGTTGATTTCCGCGCGCAGGGAAAAAATGCCGCGGAAATCGTTGATTGTTTAAACAGCCTGCTCCCAAAAGTCGAAACTGCGTTTGTCCTCGACCGATTGGACTACATGTACATGGGCGGACGATGTTCAGCCATGCAGAACCTGATGAGCAGTTTGCTGCACATCAGGCCGGTGATCGAGGTACGCAAGGATGGAACCCTGGGCGTCAAGGATAAAATTCGCGGTTCACGCAAGAAGGCACTCAACTCTTTGGTGGAAGATTTCAAGCAGCATCTGCCCGGTATTGACCTCGACCGTGTGTTCATCACCCATACCGGCTGTGATGAAGATGCCGCGTATCTCGAGAATGAGTTGCACGGAGTTGCTGAGATCGGCAACATTTTCCAGACTCATGCTGGAGCCACCATTTCCAGTCATTGCGGACCCAACACCATCGGCATCCTGTATATAAGCAACTAAACGTTTTGGAAAAACAAAAAATCGCACAGGTTTTCGCCTGTGCGATTTTTGATTACATCACCTCTAGATTAATCCAACTTCTTTGCCGACCTTTTCGAAGATCCCCAACACCTGGTCAAGCTGATCATCGGTGTGGGTTGCCATGTAACTGGTGCGCAGCAACTGCCGCCCTGGTGAAACCGCCGGTGAAATGACCGGGTTCACAAACACGCCGTTCTCAAACAGCAGCTTCCAGGTGGTGAAGGTCTTCATGTCGTCGCCAATGATGATGGGAATGACCGGGGTTTCTGAAGCGCCAGTATTGAACCCCATCTCGGTAAAGCAGCGTCGCATCTTCTCGCCATTACGAATAACCCGTTCCACCCGTTCCGGCTCTTCGCGCATGACCTGCAAAGCCGCCAGGGCAGCAGCGGTATTGGCGGGCGGAATACTGGCAGAGAAGATCAATGCCCGCGCATGGTGTTTGATGAAGTCCACCACATCAGCATCACCGGCAATGAACCCACCCAGTGACGCAAATGACTTTGAGAAAGTTGACATAATCAGATCCACCTGATCCGTCATGCCAAAATGTTCAGCCGTGCCGCGTCCGCCACCCATCACACCCATGCCGTGGGCATCGTCAACCATCACCCGCGCGCCGAAAGTTTTGGCCGCCGCGCAAATTTCGGGCAGCGGAGCCAGATCGCCTTCCATACTGAACAAACCGTCCACCACAATCAAGCGCCCCACATTATCGGGAATACACTTCAATACCCGATGCAGGTGCTCAATATCATTATGGCGGTAGCGTTCGATTTTGCCATAACCAAGGCGCGCACCATCCACGATGCTGGCGTGGTCTTCCTTGTCCAACACAACCACATCATCCCGCCCGATCAGTGCGCTTACCGTGCCCAGGTTGGTCTGCATGCCTGTGGAAAACACCAGCGACGCCGGCTTGTGCACCCAGTCAGCCAGTTCAGCCTCCAATTGCTCATGCATCTCAAGCGTTCCGTTTAGAAAGCGCGAACCGGTACAACTGGTTCCGAATCGCCGGGTGGCGTCAATGGCTGCCTCACGCACCTTGGGATGAGTGGTCAGCCCCAGATAATTATTGGAACCGCACATGATCAAACGGTGACCCTGATAGACCACCTCGGTTCCTTCGTTATCGGTGAGAGGAATGAAATATGGATAAAATCCTCCCTTGATGGCTTCTTTTACTGCGTTGTATTCGAAACACTTCTGAAACAGATCCATGTTCACCTCGCTTAATGAAAAAGGAAAAGACCAACCATCCAAACCGGACAACCCCCCTGGCAGACACACCTGCCTGTCCGGCTTATACCCTTTTCTATTTGGCCGCTGCCAACGGTAGTGGCGATATATTAATTAACCCTTTAGAAATGCAGAGGTTCGGAGCTGCGAGAGATGTTATCCAAAAATTCCATTCGCGAAGCCATGTTGTTGCGGAATGTACCCAGCATGGTGGAGGTGGTCATGCGTGAGTCATGCTTCTTGACCCCGCGCATCATTGAACACAAATGAAGGGCTTCAACAACCACAGCCACCCCGGCCGGGTGGAGCAGTTCTTGAATAAAATCGGCAATCTGCCGCGTCATGCGTTCCTGTACCTGTAAACGACGCGCAAACATGTCAACAATGCGTGGAATTTTGGAGAGACCGATCACGTAACCGCTTGGAATATACGCAACGTGCGCCCTGCCGATGTAAGGCAGCATATGATGTTCGCACAGGCTATAAAACTCGATATCCCTGACGATCACCATCTCATCATAGGTTTCTTCAAAAACAGCCTCGTTGACCAGCGCAATTGGATCAATCCGATACCCCTCAAGAAGCTCAGCGTACATTCTGGCAACGCGCTCAGGTGTACGCTGCAGGCCTTCCCGTTCAGGGTCCTCTCCCACGGCTTCAAGGATGGATTGGATATCCTGTTGTATTCGTTCCTGATCGATGCCGCCATCATTAAAAAGTTCAGCAGCACGAAATAACGCCTCACGGCGACCATTTATTGATTGGGATTTTTCTTTCATTCAACCTTCTTTGCAGCAATAACCATCAAACAATTGTTCAGGATTATAACATACCCACCCGGGCTAATTCTTTCGTTGCAATAACATGCCTGCCATGGAAATCAACGCGCGCTTGGTATCACCATCCACACAGGCTTCATCCAACGCTTTTAGCGCTTCGCCGGTCAAGCGATTGGCTTCGCTCTCCGTAAACCTTTGAGCGCCTTCCTTCACAAGACATTCAGCCAGAACCGGCACATCTGCCACGGTAATGTCCCCATTTAACCAGCGGCGTGAAAATTCCCCCTCCTGACGCATGGCATACACCACTGGCAGGGTCTTTTTCCCACTGACCAGATCGCTCTCGGTGGATTTACCGGTGACCGCGCTGTTGCCCCACACACCCAACCAGTCGTCCCATACCTGAAAAGCCAGCCCAAGGGTGTACCCGAAACGCGCAAAGCTGTGTTGTCGTTCCTCACTCGCCCCAGCGCTGATTGCGCCCAGTTGGCAACAGCATGAAAGCAACGCAGCCGTTTTACCACCCACCATGTGCCAGTAATCTTCCAGGCTCAATGAACGCCGCGATTCGTTTTCTATGTCCAGAAATTGTCCTTCTGTCAATTCAATACACGTTTTTTGAAGGAGTTGTGCGCTTTGCAGCACCACCGGTGCAGACAGGGTTTCACCCAGGCGCAACATTTCCTGTTGAGCCAGCGTGAACATCAGATCACCGGTATTAATCGCCTGTGCCTGCCCCCATAACGTCCACATGGTGGGTCTTCCGCGCCGCAATTCGCTACGATCTTGAATATCATCATGGATCAATGAGAAATTATGAATAAGTTCCACTGATACCGCGGCGGGTAATGCATCCCGCCAGTTACCCCCTGCAGCTTGAGCGCACAACAGCACCAACAGCGGGCGAATGCGCTTGCCCTGTGCATCGGGTCCGGCTCCCTGCCCCTCCCACCCCATGTGATAACACAACATGCTGTTGAGGTTGGGCAATGCCGGAGCGTTGATGCGCTCTATTGATTCTTTTAACGCTTTTTCTATGGCTGGACGATATACGGCAATGTAATGATTAAGTTCCATAGGCACCATCAGGGTGTGAGATTAATTTCGCCTGGCCAAGCTCTTCAAGATTGCGGACACCGGCGGCAAACATACAAATTTGTATCTGACTTTTGATCTCTTCGATTAACTCAACGGTATCTTCCACCGATGAAGCAGCCGTGCGCAGAAAAGGACCCGCCATGCCGCCCAGTGAAGCCCCCAGCGCAATGCACTTGGCGATATCAATCCCATCGCGCAGACCGCCCGAGGCAAAAACCAACCCTTCAGGAGCTGCTTCACGTACTGCCAGAATTGACTCCACCGTGGTCAACCCCCAAGAACGAAAAGCCAGCGCAACGCGCGCACGGCTTTCATCATTCATGCGATGCATCTCCACCTGTGACCAGCTCGTGCCACCTGCCCCGGCTACATCAATGGCTGTTACCCCGGCTTCGTACAACTGCCTGGCAGCCCGCCCTGATATTCCCCAGCCAACTTCCTTCACCACCACCGGAACCGTCAACTCACGACATACCGCCTCTATTTTGCGCAACAAACCAGAAAAACGGGTGTCGCCTTCGGGTTGCAACGCCTCCTGTAATGGGTTCAAATGCAGGATCAAAGCATCTGCTTCAGCCATATCAACCACTGCGCGACACTGATCCGCGCCATAACCATAATTCAACTGCACAGCGCCAAGGTTGGCAAACAGGAGAATGTCGGGTGCGTATTGTCGTATGCGAAAACTCTCGCCCTGCGCTGGATGTTCAATGGCTGCCCGCTGTGAGCCAAGTCCCATCGCCAGGCCGGTTGCCTGTGCTGCCATCGCCAGGATGGCATTGATGTTCAACCCCTGACGGGTCCCACCGGTCATTGAGGAGATCAGGATGGGAGCCTTCACCAGACGCCCAAACAGGGTCTGGCTCAGATTGACCTCTTCCAGATCCACTTCGGGCAACGCCTGGTGCTCAAACCGCAAGGTTTCAAGGCCAGTGGTCAGGCCGGAAGACACATCTTTTTCCAGATTGATGCGGATATGGTCCTGCTTGCGTGAAGAGATACTGCGCGGATCGTCCATGGGCTGTCCTGAATGTGCAACTCACTTTCACTTTTGGTGTTATTCAGTATACCAGAACCTGCAAACCTGCCGGCTGGTACACTTGACAGAATTTGTACTACAGCGTAAATTTGTTGTGCAGACCACGTTTTGTCACATTATTTCAGGAGGCGCCGGAATGGCTGATACGTTTCAGGATGTAAAATCAGTGATCATGGACGTGCTAAAAATCGATGGAGATGGCATCGAACTCTCCACCCGCTTCATTGAGGACTTGAAGGCCGACTCCATGGATCAGTTTTTCCTGATCGATGGGTTCTGCGAGAAGTTTGACATCAGCATTTCCGATGAAGACGCCCGCGCGATCAAGACGGTATCAGACGCGGTCAGCTACATCGACGCCCACAAAAAGTAATTCATCCGATCTTTCGATAGACCAGGCTGTTACAGGACGAAGTGACAGCCTTTTTTGATACTAAAAGCCGCCGGATGATCCGACGGCTTTGTCATCACTTATCACCTGCTTATCCCGCCAGCAGGCTGGGGATCTCCTCAGGGTGACGGGCAACCCGCACGCCAGCCGCCTGGAACGCTTTTATTTTGTCTGCCGCCAGGCCAGAGCCTTTCTCAATGATTGCACCGGCATGCCCCATGCGTTTTCCCGGAGGGGCTGTTTGCCCGGCGATAAAAGCAACCACCGGTTTGGTCATGGTGGAAGCAATATACTCTGCCGCCGCTTCCTCCTCAGTACCGCCAATCTCTCCAATGACCACCACCTGATCAGTGTGCGGGTCAGCCTCGAACATCTCGAGCACATCCTTAAACGCCAGTCCGTGAATGGGGTCGCCTCCAATACCCACACAGGTACTGGCACCCTTGCCCGAATTCTTGAGTGCGTACAATACTTCATAGGTAAGCGTGCCAGACCTGGACACGATGCCGATATTGCCCGGAATGGCAATGTTGCCAGGGATAATCCCCACCTTGGCTTCGCCGGGGGTTAATGCACCCGGGCAATTTGGCCCAATCAACAGGGAACCCTTTTGATCCAGGTATGCTCTGACCCGCATCATGTCCTGGGTGGGTACACCCTCAGTGATGCAAATGATCAACGGAATGCCCGCATCAGCAGCCTCATACATGGCATCTGGTGCAGCATGTGAGGGCACAAAGATCACCGAAACATTGGCTCCGGTGGTTTCCACAGCGATTTTTACTGAATCAAACACCGGTATTTTGCCGTTCAACACCCACTCGCCGCCCTTTCCGGGCGTTACACCGGCCACAACCTGGGTGCCATACTCAACCATTTGACGGGTATGGAATAACCCCTCATGTCCGGTGATACCCTGAACCAGCAGCCGCGTCTTTTTGGAAATTAAGATGCTCATCTCAGGCTCCCTTTGAAAGACTCACTGCCAGTTCTGCTGCTTCCACCAGGGTTTCAGCGGTGGTCATGTTTGCGCTGGCCAGCATCTGCCGGCCCTCTTCAGCATTGGTTCCCACCAACCGCACCACCATGGGAACATTGGGTTTCACTTCATTCATGGCGGTCATGATTCCACGCGCAACCTCGTCGCAGCGGGTAATGCCGCCAAATATATTAATCAACACTGCCTGCACATTTGGATCAGAGAGGATGATGCGGAAGGCAGCGGACACTTTCTCGGCACTGGCCCCTCCGCCGATGTCGAGGAAATTGGCCGGTTCACCACCATACAACTTGATGATATCCATGGTGGCCATTGCCAGCCCGGCGCCATTGACCATGCAGCCAATGTGCCCGTCAAGTTTGATGTAAGAAAGCCCGTACTTGCGCGCTTCAATTTCGGATGGGTTCTCCACGTCAAGATCGCGCATGTCAGATAGATCCGGATGGCGGAACAGGGCATTATCATCCACCACCATTTTCCCATCCAGCGCAATTAAACGCTGATCATTGGTAATCACCAGCGGGTTGATTTCAGCCAGATTGGCGTCATAATCAATGTAAGCCCGCCACAATCCCTGGCATACTTCCCTGAAAGCCCGCCAATGCTCACGGGGCAGGTCAATGCTGGTGGCCAGGTCAACCACCTGGTAATTGCGTAAACCCAGCAATGGATCAATATGGATGCGGGTGATTTTCTCGGGCGATTTGCGGGCGATTTCTTCAATATCCACCCCGCCCTCAGAAGAAGCGATGATCACCGGCCTGCGGTGGTTGCGGTCCTCAGTGATGCCCAGATAAATTTCCTTGCCTATGTTCACGCCTTCATCCACAAGCACCTTGCGGACCGGCAACCCTTTGATTTCCATTCCCAGGATCATGGTGGCCAGTTCTTCAGCCTCTTTGGATGACTTGGCCAGGCGAATACCACCCGCCTTGCCACGCCCACCCACCAGAACCTGAGCCTTGATGACCACCCGTCCCCCCAGTTCCTCAGCGATATGTTTGACTTCAACTGCCGCCGAAGCCACCCTGCCGCGCGGAATGGGAACGCGATATTTTGAGAATATCTGCTTGGACTGATACTCGTGTAGTTTCATCCAATCTCCCCGAACTTTGACACGATTTATATTGTTTGATTCATTATACCAAACGGAAAACCAAACGCCAGATAAAACGAAGGGATACCACAACCACACACCGATCACAACCGGAAGGTAGAAAAAATCGCCCCGTCCAAGGATGGCGCGGGGCGATTCTCATTCATCTTGTTTGGGCTTATTGTCCCTTCAGGAAGGCTTCAAGTTGTTCCTTGCTGATGCGATAAGCATTTCCGATCTTGCGGGCTTTAAGGTCACCCGCAGTTATTGCCGCGACCACATCCTCTTCGGAAACCCGCAACACGGTTGCCGCTTCAGCCGGGGTCATCACATCGGGCATGGAAGCCGGGGCGTTCTGAGCGCCGCCAGCCGCAGCCCCACCGCCCTGCTGTCCCGTCATGCCAGAGAGTGACTGGCTGAGCACGTTGCCAATGCCCATACCGGCGCCAATTCCCGCGGTGAGACCTGCACCGCCGCTGGGGTTCTGAGCAGCATCGCGCAGCGCATCCGCAGCCTGCAACTGGGTATAGGTCTGAATATCCAGCATACCCATGGCGCGCAGTTCTTCAGCCGACTTCTCAGACGGCTTGAGGTTGCCGATATAGAAGGACTTGAGTGACAGGCCAATGGCGGCAAAATCATCCTGCGCCTTGGCGCGCACACCGGCGCCCAACTCCTCGGTGAGACCGATCAGTTCAACCACACTGGCTTTGGCAGCCGTCTCACCCAGCAAATCCTGCAGCTTGGAGAGCAACATGGTTCGCAGCCGATTTTCGATATCGGCAGTACGGAAGTAACCCTGTGCACCCACTATCTGGGTGACAAATTGCTGAGGATCGCGCACCTGGAAGGAATAGGTTCCGAAGCCCTGCAACAGCGCCACACCCAGCCCCATGCCTGGGTTGCGAACGATGATCGGTTGCGGAGTGCCCCACTTGCGGTCGGCAAACTCACGCATCGAAACAAAGTACACCTCAGCGGTGAAGGGTGTGCGGTCATTGAACGCCTTACCGACCAGGTCCACCAGCATGGGAATGTTGGCAGTGATGATGGTATGGCGGCCCGGACCAAATGAATCCAGGGCGTGCCCATCCCGGAAGAAAACCGCCCGCTGCGATTCGCGCACGATCACCTGCGAACCGATTCGCAGGTCAGCCACACCCTGCTCAGGGAAACGATGAACAATCTCTTCCATCATCTCTGATGGGTATTCAACAACATCAAATAATCTCGCCATTTTTGCTCTCCGAAAAGTAAGTGACTAATCCCAAACTGGTCAGTTACGGGGCGGGCGTTTCGCTGCCGCCGCCGGTCATGACATCTGCGCGATGGTTGAAGGCATCCAACGCTTGCTGCGTGATACCGACCAGGTTGCGGATGGCAGCCGGCACACCATCAGTGCCCATGGATGCTTCCACGTTATCAATCGCGCGCTTGACTTCTTCCACCAGGTCAAGCATGGCAATGTCATACTGGTAGACCCTCGCCAGTTCGTCCTGATTGATCTTAACCGCGTCAAAGAAACCAGCATATCCATAAGCAGCCGTGCGTACCCGGTCGATGAACTGCCGCAACTTGATGGCCGCCGCTTCCAGGTCATCCACAAAACGTATCTCCCCCTGACTGATAAAGTCGCGCTGGAGGGCGGAAACCCTTTGATACTGTTCCTCATAGCTGTCCGCCACCACACCGCGCAGGATCTTGTCTGATGCTCTGCGGTTCTGTCGCTCAAGATACCCGCTGAAACCGGGCACTTTGCTTAAGATCTTTTGGATAATATTCTGATCTCCAGTAACCCGATCGAAAATATCACTCATGCTTGCTTCCTCCATTGTCTCTGGTTGTGCGGACTACAATATCTGGTTGACTGTTTACAATTATAGCCCGATTTAATTTGCGTACAACACAAGCATAATCGTTGTTGAAAGAACACGCCCAAGATAATCTGTGCAACCACGCACTATTCGGTAATTTTTCCATTATATATTTGTTATAGATTGTTTGCGGTTGTAAGGCGTTTGTAATGCCCCAACGATTGAAAAAATTTAACCTGCTTAATATAATAATGATTAGAAATACACAATCATGAACACGGAAGGAGGTGAATACTCATGTTGTTCGCACCGAAAGAAAAAGGTCAGGGCCTTGTAGAGTACGCTTTAATTTTGGTTCTGGTAGCAGTGGTTGTCATTGTCATTCTCGCCCTGCTGGGTCCCGCCATCGGCCGTATCTTCTCCACCATCGTGAAGGCCGTCTAGTACCTACTACGTCAACTTGAAAGACCCTGTTTTCGCAGGGTCTTTCTCGTTTAAGCCAAATCAAACACTTTTGTTAGGCGACTTTTTCCCCAATACTATTGCATTTTTTGCGTATAATAATCTAAATTCCCTTTCTTTTCGTATAGAGGAGGCGTGCATGGCCGCTGGTGGACGTCGTAAGAGTGGAGTGGTTTTAATTATTCTTGCAATATTGCTTATTGGTGCGCTTGCTGTTGCAGCGTTCTTTTTGAGGGATTTCTTCCTGCCCAGCCCGGCAGTTCAGACCGTTGATCTGACCGCTGCCACACAACCGCCCGCCGCACCCCAGGAAGCCATGGTTGAGATCATCATCGCAGCCCAGCCCATTCAACGCGGCACGGTGATTAACGAAGCCATGCTTACCAGGGTTGGTTATCCCCAGTCACAAATGGTGGAGGGTGTCTTTATCACCGATATGACCCAGGTGCTGAACAAACGCGCCAAGCAGGATATCGGTCAGGGCATCCCCATCTCTCCCACCATGATCACCGATACCCCGCTTGGCTCTGATGCAGCCACCCGCATCGGCAAGGGATTTGTGGCCATCTCCATTCCCATCACTGAGCTGACCTCGGTGTCGTATGCACCCCAGCCCGGCGACCATGTCAATATTCTGGTGGCGTTCCAGATGGTGGAACTGGATCCTCAGTTCCAGACCCGTCTGCCCAATGATATCTCCGGCATCATCGCCCCGGGACCCGCCGGTGAAGGCGGCGCAGGCGCCACCATCACCATCAGCCCGGCCCCCAGCGAAGCCCAGAATGCGGTTCAGGGTCGCGCCGAGATGGATCAGACCCTAAATCAGGCTGTGTACGTCATCCCCGGCGCCGGTCAGGAACAACGCCCGCGCCTGGTCAGCCAGACCCTGGTACAGGATGCAGTGGTTCTGTGGGTTGGCGATTTCCCCGCCGCTGGCCGCCTTCCGGACGGGCCCGCCCCCCCCCCCCCCCCCCCCCCCCCCGGGCGCCAGGGCCC
>DAOUGC010000233.1:0-49438 GCA_034429695.1 Levilinea sp. | reverse complement strand
CGTGTGCCTGTGGGCGCAGGCTCATCGGGAAGGTGCGCTGGTGCAGTTCGCCATCATCCAGCCAGCCAGAGATGATCTGCGGCGAGAGTGAAGAAGTCGCCCAGGTATCCATGACATCCGTTTCCGGTTCGAACTCACTGCAACCACACTCGCAACTTCTCTCGGGTAACTGGCTTTGCGGGTCAATCGGCAGGCTGGCTTCGTCAGCCAGCATCACCGCGCCGCATGTCTTGCAGTACCAGGCCGGTATTGCCACACCGTATGCACGTTGGCGGCTTATGCACCAATCCCAGTTAAGGTTCTCCACCCAGGCAGTGTAACGCGCACGCATATGATCAGGATGCCAGCGGACTCCCTCACCAGCAGCCAGCAGCTCCTCTTTTCGATCCAGGATGCGCACAAACCACTGGCGCGCCACAACGTATTCCACAGGGGTATCGCAGCGCTCATGCACGCGCAGGGCATGGCTGGTGGGGGTTCTTCCCAAAATCAGCCCGGCTTGCTCAAGCTGCTCTTTGATCGCAGCGCGCGCCTCAGTGATCTTTAAACCGGCAATATCACCCGTCACCGCAGTCATGCGTCCGGCGCGGTCAATCGCCTCGATCAGAGGCAGGTGATGTGTATTCCACCAGGCCACATCCGTTTGATCGCCAAAGGTGCAGCACATCACCGCACCGGTTCCCTTCTCAGGGTCTGCCTGTAGGTCCGCCAGGATGGGCACGCTGCGGTTATACAGCGGGGTAATCACCCGGCTGCCAATGAGCGCCCGGTAGCGGGCATCTTCAGGGTGAACAAAAACCGCCACACACGCTGCCAGCAGCTCAGGACGGGTGGTGGCAATGGGCAGCACATCGCCATTATCCAGTTGAAATGCCAGGGTGACAAATTCGCTGACAGCCTCAAGATCGTTTAACTCAGCCTGGGCAATGGACGTGCGGCATTCAGGACACCAGATGGCTGGTGCAGACTTTTGATATGCCGTGCCCTCCCGCGCAAAGCGCAGGAAGGATAACTGGGATATGCGTCGGGATCGCTCATCAATGGTACGGTAGGTATGCCGCCAGTCAATGGAAAGACCCAGGCGCTGCCACAACCGCCGGTAATCCTGCTCGGCGTCCTCCGAGACCTCGAGGCATTTTTGAATAAACGCCTCCCGCCCCACACCGGAGACACGGATGCCGTGACGTTTTTCCACCAGGCGTTCGGTGGGCAGACCGTTGTCATCAAAGCCCATGGGATAAAATACATTGAATCCGCGCATCCGAAAATAACGCGCCATGAAATCCGGGTGGCTGTAGGAGTACACATGCCCCAGATGCAGATGCCCCGAGACCGTGGGTGGGGGTGTATCAATCGAATAGACCGGGCGGACCGCATCCTGCTCGTCAAAGTGATGGATGCCCTCATCCTGCCATACAGCGGCAAGCCGTGCTTCGGTTTCTGCTGCATTGTAGCGTTTTGGCATGCTCATATCCGTAGATCCTTTCTGGCGTCCTGCCGTTTAAAATAAAAAAATCCTTTCATCCTGTGAGGACGAAAGGGGGAAATCTTCCGCGGTACCACCTCGCTTCGCCGGTAAACTGGCGCGCTCCACCCCGGACAAACATCCGGGTCTCGCTGTAACGGGCTCACCCGTGCCGTTCTACTCACCTTTGACGGTTTTCTTCGGCAATCCTTCCAAACGACTTCAGCAGGGGGCAAATCTGCGGCGCTCTCAGCATGGCAAAACCACTTTTGCCTGCGCCTTTCTCTGTCAGGCGACCCTTGCCTACTACTTTTGGATCACATATGTTAAATTGTTACCGAGATTATACATCCCGCGCACGGGGCTGTCAATCAACACGGGGTTCTGTCCGCGGTCTGCTTCAATTATAATTAGGCATATTGTTCTTACAAGAGAGGAATCATCCTTTATGACAACCCCCCGCTGGGTGGACTGGGCACAGCGCATTCAGGCACTGGCACAGAGTGGCCTGTTTTACACCACCAACCCATTCGACCGCGAACGTTACGAGCAACTGCAACACATCGCTGCTGAAATGATGGCAGCCGGCACCGGTGTTGAGCAGGAGCAGATCCAGGCATTTTTTGATCAACAGTCCGGCTACACCACCCCCAAGATTGACATCCGTGGTGTGGTCTTTAAAGATGACCGCATCCTGCTGGTAAAAGAGCTGGTGGACGGCGGCTGGACGCTGCCCGGCGGCTGGGTGGATGTTAACGAACCCCCTTCCCACGCTGTGGAACGCGAAGTCTGGGAAGAATCAGGTTACCAGGTGAAAGCCACCAAACTGCTGGCCCTGTACGACCGCAACCAGCACGGCCACCCACCGTACATCTTCCATACCTACAAGCTGTACTTTCTGTGCGATCTGATCGGCGGAGATGCCACCACCAGTGTGGAAACCGGCGGTGCTGAATTTTTTGCCCGGGACGCCCTGCCGGTTCTTTCTGTACAGCGCACCACGCCACAGGTGCTGGACCGCATGTTTGCCCTGCGCCTGCAACCCGATGCTCCCACTGACTTTGACTAACAGGCATTGACCATGAAAACCAATCATCCTTCCTCCCCTGCCATTCTTCGGGCCGTTGCCTGCGTGTGCCTTGTCATCCTGCTGGCTGGCTGCAACCTGCCAAACCTCAGCGTTCCCAGTGCAGGCACCCCTGCTGCAGTCAGCGCCACACCCAAAGCCGCCACACCCACATCCCGCGCCACCAGCGCCCCTACCCGCACTCCCACCGCATTGCCCCATTTGCAGGTGCTGGAGGAAGACCTGGATGGCATGATGATCACCTTCATGCACCCGCTGGACGGCGCTCAGGCGCAGACCCTGCGTGAACTTGCCGTGGAATTTAACAACGAAAATGAATGGGGCATTATTGTGGATGTGGTGGAAACAGGCAGTTTGAACCACATGGTGGAGGAAGTGACCACTCAGCTCGAAAACGGCGACTCGCCCAACGTGATCCTCGCACCGGTGGAAAATGTGCTCGCCTGGCAGGAACAGGTCATCAACGTGGATAGCTATGCGAAGGACGCCGTCTGGGGCTTGCCGCCTGGCGATGCGGCTGATTTCCAGCAGGCATTGTGGCAAGTGTCCCTTACTGCTGACCGGCAGATCGGCCTGCCCGCGCTGGCAACCACCAATGCCCTGTTCTATAACCAGACGTGGGCGCAGGAACTGGGTTTCAGCAATCCACCCACCACCTTTGCCGAATTCAAAGAACAAGCCTGCAGCGCTGCCGTGGCGCTCACCTCGGACGAAACCAGTAAAAACGATGGAACCGGCGGATGGATCCTCAACACTTCGGCGCTCACCACCCTCAGTTGGTTGCACAGCGCCGGTGTGCAACCTTTGGAGGATGATGTTTTCACCTTCAACACCGCTGACGCGCGTAAAACCATGCGCGACCTGCGCAGCATGTACGACCAGGGTTGCATCTGGAGCAGCCGCCTGCCCACCCCTTATGATTACTTCGCCAACCGCCAGGCGTTGTTTTACTCCGCCACGCTGGAACAAATCCCCGAACAGGAAGCAGCCTCCGCTTTCAACGCTTCCACCGACAAGTGGATGCTGATCCCCTACCCCACCTTTGAGAACCAGCCGTCCGCGCTGTTCACCACCTCGATCTATTCGCTGATGGCCGCCACCAAGGAACAGCAAATGGCGGGCTGGTTGTTCATGCGTTATATGACCAGTTCCCAGGCCGATGCAGCCCTGGCGGAAACCGGTTTCACCATGCCTGCGCGCAAATCCTCACTCGAAACCATGAGTTCCTTCCGCAGTAATCACCCCCAGTGGGCGCAAGCCCAAAACTGGACAGCATTCGCCACACCCGTGCCTCCATCCGCCAACTGGCGCATCGCCCGGTACATTCTCGAAGATGCAGCATGGCAGGCATTTCAGAGTGACTATATCAAACCAGAAGACATTCCAACGCTGCTCAACATGCTCGACGACACCATCGCTGAAATCATCGCCCAGGAAGGGTAAAAAAAAGGAAATGCAGAAGGAGAGGCAGCATGAGTACCAATGTCTGGCAGGGTGAGCGTGTGCGCTTGCGCGCCATTGAAAGCGAAGACTGGGAATTTTTTGCCAACTGGGATCAAGACAGTGAAACTGCACGCCACTGTTATTTTGTTCCGCCGCCAAAATCAAAACGCGCCGCGCGTGAATGGGCTGAAAAAGAGGCACTTAAACTTCCGGAGAATGACGAACTCAACCTGGTAATCGAAACACTGTCTGGAGCTACGGTGGGTTCGATCAATTCTCACAGCGCCAACCGCCGCAACGGCACGTTTTCCTACGGGGTGGCAATCCACCCCGCACAACGCGGCAAAGGTTACGCCAGCGACGCCATTCGAATTCTGTTGCGCCATTTCTTTCTTGAACTGCGCTATCAGAAGTGTAACGCCCATATCTACAGCTTTAATCACGCCAGCATCGAATTGCATAAGCGGCTCGGTTTTCAACAGGAAGGCTGCCTGCGACGGCAGGTATTCACCAATGGGCATTATCACGATGAGTTGATCTTCGGCATCACCTGTGAGGAATATCTTAAGGAATAATGCGTTAATGCAAAAGTAAAACCACCTGCATGATATCGCTTGCAGGTGGTTTTGATTTGCTGATCGGACCTTCTACTGGATGCTATCCAGCGCCATGCGGAAACGGCGGGCCAGTTCTTTCAATACTGATACAGCCATGTCCGCGTCCTCCTGCAGGGCGGCCATAAAATCCCAGCGGGTGAGCACCAGACAGCGCGTCTCTGCGGTGGCGATGACCGATGCGGTGCGCAGCCCTTCCTCGTCCAGCAGCGCCATCTCACCGAAGAAATCAGACGGGCCAAACTGGTTCACTTTGGCTTTTGAACCATCTGCGCGCAGGCGCAGCACATCCGCGCCGCCCTCTTCAATGATGAAGAAACCTTCACCGCCCTGACCCTGAGTGACGATTTCAGTACCGGCAGCATAGTGGCGCTCAACGAAGCGTTTGGCAAGCATTGCCAGTTGCTTCTGGTTCAGGGCTTGAAACAGGGATACATTTTGCAGAAAACCGATGATTTTTGCTTCATTGACCATGTTTGAATCTCCTCTCCTGCTCTATCAAAAAGTTATGGAATCCGGGGTATACAGACCCTGTAACAGATCGGTCAAACAATTTCTGCGATGATGACCTCATACGGCGACATGCGCAATTCATTCAAGTCTTCCAGCGTGCGTCCGGCATGGCTGGTGTACAGCGGGCGCAACCCACCGATGTGTTCCGCCAGCCTCACCTGGTTGTGGCGCGGTGACAGGTTGATCATCACCACCACCGACTGACCATCCGGCTGGCAACTGCGCCTGAACGCCAGCACCTGGCTGCCAGGGTTGCGCAGCTCGGTGTAATCTCCCAGCACAAGTGCCGGGGTCTGGCGCCGCAGGGCAATCATGCTGCGATAATAATTCAACATGGACGCCGCATCGTGTTCCTGATCGGCAACGTTCACGCCGCTGGCATGGTTGGGGTTCACCGGCAGCCAGGGAGCCACCCCTTGCGGGCTGAAACCGGCATTTGCCTGGTTGCTCCACTGCATGGGTGTCCGGCAACGGTCCCTGCTCATGCCCAGGGCGCTTGCCAGCGCCTCGTCTTCAGTTTTACCAAGAAATTCGCGCGACATCTGGTAGATGAACTGCCCGATCACATCGCGAATTTGATTATACGCGCTTAAGGCAGTATCGATCATACCGATTTCCTCCCCATTATACAGGAAGGGCGTGCCTTTAAGGGTCAAAAGCAACGCAAGCGCGGCGCGGGCAATGGCATCGTCATTTTTTCCATCGGCAAAGTGGGTCTTCACCCGGGTTGAATCATGATTGTTAAACGTATTGCACGGGTATGCCCCTGCCGGAATGGCTGCCAATCGCCGGCGCTGGTTGTGACGGATCACCCTGGCATTCAATTTGGACTCGTTCATCAACGGAAAATTAAAGACCATGTGAAGCTCATCGCTGCCGTCACCGCAAAAACGCAGGTCGTCGGTTTCACCCACCAGCACGCGGTCATCAAATTCATTGATCACCTGGCGCAGTTCCCTGACAATCGCATGGATGCCTGGCTGGTTGTGCTGATGTCCAAAAAGCCCTTCCCACATTTTCTCCACTTCACGGATCTCATCGACAGTCCTTGCCTGCTCACGGCGCACAGCCATATCGCCCAGTGTATAGGGCATGTTGTGGTCGGGCCAGTCGGGATGTTCCAGCAGGGTGTCAATGGCGTCAATCCGAAAACCATCCACCCCAAGCTTTAACCAGAAGCGCACGGCATCCCACATCGCCTGGCGCACTTCAGGGTTGCGCCAGTTCAGGTCGGGCTGCTGCTTGAAGAACATGTGGTAGTAATACTGGCCCGTAGCCGGGTCAAGCTCCCATGCCGAACCGCCAAATGATGAGTTCCAATCGTTGGGAGGTGCGCCGTCCCTGCCGTCCCTCCACACATACCAGTCGCGTTTGGGATTATCCCGACTGGAGCGCGATTCGACAAACCAGGGGTGCTCATCCGAAGTATGGTTCATCACCAGGTCCAGGATCAGATGCATCCCCCGCCGGTGCAGGCCATCCAGAAACTCCTTGAAGTCTTCCAGCGTGCCGTACTCCGGGTCCACCCCCACGTAATCAGCCACATCGTAGCCGCAATCCCACTGCGGAGAAGGGTAATGCGGTGAAAGCCAGATGGCATCCACCCCAAGTGACTGCAAATAATCCAGGCGCTCAATCATCCCCCTCAAATCGCCAATGCCGTCGCCATTTCCATCGGCAAAACTACGCGGGTAAATCTGGTAAAAAACGGCGGTCTCCCACCACTTCGGTTCAGCCATGCTGTTTTGCTCCATGCCGGTGGCATACCCACCGTTGATTGATAGGATATTGCGCTGAAAAGCGGTCTGCCCTCCGGTTTTCCACCGCCGGTACGTCAATGCGGTTACTCATCAGAGGGCAGACTTGAAAGTTCTGCATCCGGTTTAACCCGGGTTATATCAGAGAGTACGTTCCTTAGACACCGCGCAGGTTCAGCTCATCGGCAAAGTGACAGGCCGCAAAGTGATGCGGAGCCACCTCGCGAAACTCGGGCGTTTGCACATTGCAAATCCCGTCCTTGGCATACCGGCAGCGCGGATGGAAGTAACACCCTGGCGGTGGGTTGGAAGGATCAGCCACGTCACCCTGCATGATGATGCGCTCAGACTGATACTTGGGGTCCGGTTTGGGAACCGCCGACATGAGCGCTTCGGTGTAGGGGTGCTTGGGATTGTTGTACAGATCCTCTGACTCGGCCATTTCCATCACCTTGCCGACATACATCACTGCCACGCGGTCCGAGATATGCTGGACAACGCTCAGGTCGTGGGCGACAAAGATGTAGGACAGGTTGAAATCGCGCTGCAGGTCCTGCAACAGGTTGAGGGTCTGTGCCTGAATGGATACATCCAGCGCCGAAACAGGCTCGTCGCAGATGACCAGACGTGGGTTCATGGAGAGTGCCCTGGCTATGCCAATGCGCTGGCGCTGGCCGCCGGAGAACTCATGCGGGTAACGCTTCATGTGATCAGGCAACAAGCCCACGCGTTCCAGCAGGTTAACGATTACTTCCTCTGACTCTGGCGCATGATACTTGCCGTGGATCATCATCGGCTCAGAGATGATGTCTGACACGGTCATGCGCGGGTTGAGCGAGTTGACCGGATCCTGGAACACCATGGCAATCTCCTGGCGCACCAGTTTCATCTGATGGGGGGTCAGATCAAACAAATTGACATAACGCTCTTCTTCGCCGTTGCTTGCCAACACACGCGAACGGAAATGCGCCGAACCGCCCGTGGCATTATAAAGACGAATAATACAGCGCCCTGCCGTGGTCTTTCCACAACCGCTCTCACCCACCAGACCCAGCGTCTCACCTTCGTAAACATAGAAACTGACGTCGTCCACTGCCTTGACGTTGCCAACGGTTTTCCGCAGCAGGCCCTTTTGGATGGGGAAGTATTTTTTTAGACCTTTAACTTCCAGCAGGAAATTTTCTTTTTGCGTTTGCTCTACGGAGGTTGGGGTTGCAAGTGTAGCCATCACTATACCTCCTCATACAGAAGGCAGCGCACCCAGTGATTGGGCGATACTTCCTTCCAGGATGGGGCAATGCGGTCACATTTGCCTGGCATGAAAGCCGGGCAGCGCGGGTGGAACAGGCAGCCGGTGGGCAAATGGAACGGATCGGGAACCATGCCTTCGATTGTCGCCAGCCGGTCACCCGTGCGCTTGCCAATCTGCGGGATGGATTTCAACAACGCCTTGGTGTAAGGGTGGCGTGCTTCATAGAACAGCTCCACCGTTGAAGCGCGCTCCACCTGTTTACCCATGTACATCACGGTGATCTCGTCCGCCATCTCGGCGATCACGCCCAGGTTGTGGGTGATGAACATGATGGCCATATCCACCGTTTCCTGCAGCTCGCGCATCAGGTCGAGAATCTGCGCCTCGATGGAAACATCCAAAGCAGTGGTGGGTTCATCTGCAATCAACAGGGCGGGTGAACAGGAGAGCGCAATGGCGATCATCACACGCTGGCGCTGACCACCAGAAAGCTGATGCGGATAACTGTCCACGCGCTGCTCGGGCTTGGGAATACCCACCTTGCGCAGCATCTGGATCGCAATCTCACGCGCTTCCTGCTTGCTCACCTGGCGGTGCTCCATGATGGTCTCTGCCATCTGATCGCCCAACTTTTTCATGGGGGTCAGATGATGCAGGTTGATCGCCTCAGCAATGTGCGTACCTGCGGTGTAAACCGGTGTGAGGGAACTCATTGGCTCCTGGAAGATCATGCCAATTTCGCCGCCGCGGATCTGACGAATGATTTGTCCGTCCGGATCCAGGTCGTTCATCTTGAGTACCTCCACCTGGCGGGTTAATTCACCGGCGGTATGCAGCTTGGGCTGGCGGTAATACAGGATCTCGCCAGTGGTGATCTTGCCCGGCTTGGGAACCATGCGCATGATGGCACGCGCGGTCATGGATTTGCCGCAACCGCTTTCGCCAATCACACCCATGGTCTTGCCGCGATATATGTCGAGCCACAGCCCGTCAACGGCTTTCACCACACCCTGACGCACATCAAACTCAACACGCAAATCTTTGACTTCAATTAAGGGTTCTGCCATGGCTTCCTCCTACCGCCCACCATACGGATCCAGCGCATCACGCAGCCCGTCACCGAGCATATTGAACGCCAGGATGGTGATAATAATGAATGGAACAGTCCACAGCAGCCACGGCGCGAAGCGAATGGCATACACCGTGCCGGCTTCCTGCAACAGTACACCCCAACTGGTAAGCGGTGGGCGCAAGCCCAGGCCCAACCAGCTCAACGAGGTCTCCGCCAGGATCATGCCGGGGATGGAGAGCGTGGCGATGACGATCACGTGGCTCATGGTGCCGGGCAGCAAATGCCGGAACATGATGCGCTGGTCGCTTGCACCTGCTGATTTTGCCGCCAGGGCATACTCACGTTCACGCAATGACAGGATCAAACCGCGCACCTGGCGCGCCAGACCACCCCAGCGCACAAACGCCAAAATCAGGGTGAGCATGAAGTACACGATGATCGGCGACCAGAACTTTGGAATGGCGGCCGCCAGTGCCATGAAAAGTGGAATGTCTGGGAAAGCCGAAAGAAATTCTGTGGAACGCTGTACCAGCATGTCGGTTGTGCCGCCATAATACCCGGATATGGCTCCCAACACACTGCCCAAGATCAGGGTGAGTACCTGCCCGATCAGGCCAATCATCAAAGACAGGCGGCCTCCATACAGCAGGCGCGAGAAGTAATCGCGGCCATTTGAGTCAGTGCCCATAATGAATATCGATGCATCGGGATTATTTTCTTCCACACCAAAAAGATGGATGGTGGTGGGAATGACCCCAAACAACTTATACGGCTGCCGGGATACAAAGAAATAGATCGGGTAAATGCGTGTTGGGTCGTCTTCGTAATAACGCACACGCCTTACCATATCCACCTTTTGGGTCAAGCCGTACACAAATGGGCGTGCATGGAACTTGCCCTCTGAATCAACAAATCGAATGGCCTGTGGTTTGGCTTCGGTATAGCTGGTTCCGCCAGTGGCATAGCCGTAGCGGGCTTCAAGCAGATAAGGCGAGAAGAATTCAGCAAAACCAACCATCACCACGTAGAACACCACCAGAATGACCCCGCCGACAATCGCCAGGCGGTTCTTTTTGAATTTCCACCACACCAGGCTCCAGTAACTCTGACTGACGGGTTTTTTCTGGCGGTTTTCCTGCCGGCGCAACGTGCCTTTTAAGGATGCTGTGGTTGCCATCGTTTCGTCTCCTTTCTAGTCGAGGCGGATGCGGGGGTCAACCCATGCCAGCATCAGGTCAGAAAGCAGGTTCCCGACCAAAAGCAGGGCAGTGAAAAAGACCAGGCATGTGCCTGCCATGTAGATATCCAATTTTCTCAATGAATCTACAAATAATGGCCCGATGGTGGGTAAATTTAACACAATGGAAACCAGCGCATTACCGGTAATGATATTGGGGAAGGCTTCGGACCCAAGAATTACGATGAGAGGATTGATGGCAATCCGGACTGCGTGTTTCCAGATGACTGTGCTATTTTTAAGACCGCGGGCGCGGGCGGCTTCCACAAACGGCTGGCCCAGTGTGTCCAGCAAATTACCGCGCATGATGCGGATCAGGCCACCGGTACCCGTGACCGCGCTGATAAACGCCGGGATCCACAGGTGTTTCATGAGATCCACAAAGCGCCCCCACGACCATGGCGCATCAATGTACTGCTGGGAGAACAAACCTCCCACTTCCTGGCCCAGAACCTTCACCACGAAATACAGCACCAGCAGCGCCAGCAAAAAGCCTGGCATGCCGAGGCCAATAAAACTGATCGTGGTAATCACCTGGTCACCCACTGAATATTGCTTGATTGCCGAATACACGCCCAATGGAATGGCGATCACCCAGGTAACAATCAGAGTGGCCACTGCCAGGATGATCGTCATGGTCAAACGTTCGCCCAGCAGGTCCGCCACCGGACGCTCATACTCAAAAGACTCACCAAAATCGCCTTTAACAAAATTGCTGACCCAGCCCACATATCGCACCATGAAGGGCTTGTCCAATCCGTAGCGGATGCGATAATCCTCGATTCTTGCCTCAGCGCTGCGGTCTCCCCGCGCGCGCAACTGCGCCAGCTTTTGATCGAGGAAGTCACCAGGGGGCAATTCCATGATGATGAAGCTGACGAAGGAGACAAGAACCACCATGATAAGGGCGTAACCCAATCGCCTGACGAGGTAGTTCAACATAAGCGCCTCCTGAAAAAGGAATGTGGCGGGCAGGTTGCCCCACCCGCCACATGAACTCTACTGTAGCGATGGAATTACTGCTGGATCCACCACTGAGAAGCAATCTGGTTGCCAGGGGTGGCCGGGGCCCACGGGCCCACCACACCGAAGTCCAGAACGTTGCGCATGTGGTCCTTGACGACCACGGGCACGACCTGGTCACCGGCAACGCCGATCACGAACGGGCCTTCATCAATGTTCACCTGAACGGCTTCCCACATAACTTCGTGGCGGCCTTCAACGGTGTCGGTCTGGAGACCCTTCTCGTACAGAGCCTGCAACTGGGCGGCGGGGCTGCCTTCT
Source organism: Levilinea sp. (assembly GCA_034429695.1). GTDB lineage: Bacteria > Chloroflexota > Anaerolineae > Anaerolineales > Anaerolineaceae > DAOUGC01. Next base: position 37,714 of record DAOUGC010000233.1, on the reverse strand, counting down.
TCGGGCTTCACACCGCAGGAGTAGGGCTGGCCTTCCACGAGTACGCAGGTGTCCTTACCATTGGCGTAGTAGCGACCTTCCAACGGGAAGATGTAGCGATTGACAATGGGGAACATCCAGTCGGGGTAGGTCCAAATGTCGATCTCGGAGATGTGGGCGCCGCGCAGCATGTAGTAGCCTTCGTTGGTGCGGGTGTCCAGATCAGCCTGACCCTGCAGGTTCTTGATCTCAACCTGAATCTTCAGGTTCTCTTCCCACTGCACTTCCATTTCGGCGGCAGCGTCGGTCTGAACCTTGAGGCTTCCGCCCCAGTCGCTGACATCGATGGTCATCAGGAAGGGCTCGCCGCTGGGCAGATCGCGCCAGCCGTCGCCGTCAGCGTCCACCATACCGATTTCGTCCAGCATGGCATTGGCTTCTTCAGCATTGAACTCGATGTACATATTCTGCCATGACTGCAGAACTTCCTGGCCCTCATCGCTGGCGAAGTGCCATGCCTGCGGGGAGATGGTGGCGGCCTGCGGGGTGCCGATGCCGTTCCAGGCAACGTCAATGATGCGCTGGCGGTCGAAACCGGTCGACAGGGCGCGGCGGAAGTCTTTGTTGCGCAGCAGTTCGCGGATCTCAGCAGCCTTCTCGGGGGTGTCATTTTCGTAGTTCTTGCCACCCTCAACATAGTACTGGTTGACCATGTATCCAGGCCACGCGCCGGCGCCGTTCATCCAGTTTTCCATCAGATGATAGCCACCCGCCTCAGCCGATTCGGCCAGGAAGGGGATGTCATTGGGGGAACCGCAGATGCGGAAGCCGGTGTCGTATTTACCCTGCGAGCAGTTCAACAGGCGAACCTGCTCGTCGGAGACGATTTCGACATCCAATTCATCGATGTAGGGCAACTGATTGCCTTCGGTGTCCACGCGCCAGAAGTACGGGTTGCGGGTGTAGGTGTAGCGGGAACCATCTTCCGAGCGGGCGCTCATGCACCACGCGAACAAGCACGGATAACCGGGCTCCTGCCACCATTTATCAACGGCTTCCAGATCTTCGAAGGTGGCGCCATCGGTGTAGGCGGGATGGAACTGCTTCAGGTAGTGAGCAGGTTTCATCATGTTCTTGGCGAACTCCCAGTAACCCTGAGCCATGTAATACGGCTGGATCCACTGGGGTTTGTCGCTCTTCCACACCACGGTGTATTCATCGGGGAATTCCATGTCAATCGGGGTGCCATCAAGCTTGCGCAGATAACCAGGCACGGTCACCCACTTGATGTCCTCGGTCTTGGCCATATCTTCCCAGAAGAACTGCCAGTCAGCGCTGGTGTAGGGTTCGCCATCCGACCACTTCATGCCCTTGCGCAGGTGCATGGTGAAGGTCAGACCGTCTTCGGACCACTCGTACGATTCCACCAGGGCGGGTTCGTAACCGGTCAGGTCAGCCTTCCATTTGATGGGGGCATCGACCGCGAAGTACAACTGGACATTACCGGCCTCGGGCCACCAGGAAGCGGTGTGCAGCGTGCCGCCGTACTGGCCAACCGATTCCACCGGGGTGGTTACCAGGGGATTCTCGGGCAGGCGTTCTTCCAGGGGAGGCAGCTCGCCAGCAGCGACCATGTCAGCCAACATGGGGGCTTCCTTGGCGGCTTCGGTAGCGGGGGCTTCAGCTTCGCCACCCTCGGCGGGGGCTTCGGCCTCGCCGCCTTCGGCGGGAGTAGCCGGGGCAGTGGGCTGGCAGCCAACAGCGGCCAGCAAAATCACCAAAGCCATGACAAACCACAGGACTTTCTTTGTATCCATTGTTCTTTTTCTCCTCATTTCTTGTTGTATTACAGAATGATGGGTGCCAACAACGATGTCTTGATTATCTTGTACAGCAACCACCTCCTCTCAAATTGGGATGTCAGCCGAATAATTCGATAAAACCCGGGGCCAGTGCAACTTCGCCCATCTGGTTTACCTTTTACTACCTGAACATGATAATTTTCAAAGAACCAGTTTCTTCAACTGCCAGAAGAAATCACTGCAAATTTATTGCGCATGGTGGAAATACCGTCTATACAATAACCGATGACACACTCGAGGACCTGACGATCAAATCGGGCGGAACCAGTTCACCCACTGCCTGCATGCTTCCCGGTTCTTTCATACTGGTCATTAATAATTCGATCACTCGCTGACCCACTTCCCAGATCGGCTGCCTGACCGAAGTCAGCGGCGGGTCAAGGTATTCGATCATGGGGGTGTCATCAAAACCGGTGACGGCAATATCCGCCCCCACCCGCAGCCCCATATCCTGCACGGCCCGCACCACCCCAATGGCGGCGTTATCGCTCAAGCATACGAACCCTGTCGGGCAGCGATCCGCTGGTAACGCCAGCAAGCGTTTGGCAACGTAATAACCGAACTCAAAGGTTCCTTCGGCGCGAGCCACCCAGTCTGGATCCACAGACAACCCTGCAGCCTGCATAGCTGCGAAATATCCTTCAATGCGATTGTTGCCCACCCGCGAATATTCGGGCCAGGCAATCGTGGCGATGCGCCGGTGGCCCTGCTCCAACAAATGCTCAGTGGCGATTTTTACACCCAGGCCGCCATCAACATCCACGTAAGGAAATTGCAGGTCGGGGTTGGAGCGACCAAAAGCCACAAACGGAAAATCATGCTCCAGCAGGAACAGAACGCGGGGGTCATCGTACTCCACAGATGAGAGCACAAAACCATCCACGCGCCCGGTATTGATCATTTCCTTGTAGAGCGAAACCTGCTGGGACAGATCGCTTTCGCTGGGAAATGACAACAGGTAGTATTCGTATTTAAAGGCTGCCTGGAGCATACTCTCCAGTAAACGGATCAGCACAGGGTTGTACTTTTTGAGCGGGTTTGGGACCCAACTATACCCGATGGTATAACTGCGCCGTGAACGCAGGCTGCGAGCGGTGTAATTGGGCCGATACCCCAGATCTTTCACCACCTGCCAGATGCGCGCTTCAGTCTCCTGAGAGACCTGCGCCTGCCCATTGATGACCTTTGAGACAGTCTGGTAGCTTACTCCCGCCTGAGAGGCGACATGTTTAAGCGTTACTCGCATCTTCCGCCTTTTTATTTTCCCTGAAATGTTTGGCGAACGAGCGCCCGAACGTTCGCATTAATCATAGCAAAAGATTCAAACTTGTCAAGCAAATTTAAAAATTCGCGGATAATTCATAATATTAACAAATTATGAGAGCGCTCTCCCCCCTCTCCATCAACCTAGATCGGCTATACTATTTATCAACAGACTGATCTTCCATTTTTTCCATGCCACCCATCTTCCGGCACCCCCTGCCAGATTTTCCCGAGGTTTCCATGAAACTGACCCGTTATTCCACCGAGCCCATATTTTTGCCTGACCCCACCTCAACGTGGGAATGCTACAACGTCTTCAACCCGGCCGTGATCTACACCGGCGGTGTTTTTCACATGTGGTACCGTGCCCAGGGGCTGGATTGGATCAGCCGCATTGGCTATGCCTTGAGCAGCGATGGCATCCACTGGAACCGGCTGCGTGAGCCAGTGCTTGCGCCGGCGGGCATTTACGAATCGCGCGGGGTGGAAGACCCGCGTGTTACCGAAATTGATGGTGTCTTTTACATGACCTATACCGCCTATTCATCGGTGTATCGCGGCAGCGGGCAGCCCACCCACGGCTTTGGCGGCATCACCCCCATGATCGCACGCTCCACCAACCTGCTCACATGGGAACGGGTGGGCTACATGGTGCTGGGCGAGGACAACAAGGATCACGTGCTGTTCCCGCGCAAACTCAATGGGCGCTTCTGCGCGCTGCACCGCCGCCGCCCGCACGTCTGGCTGGCGTATTCTGATGACCTGGCGACCTGGAATGAAGCCGACATGGCTCCCATATACGGGCCCCGCTCCGGCTGGGACGGCGCCAGTGTTGGTTCCAACGGCGTGCCCATCGAGACCCCGCACGGCTGGCTGCTGATCAACCATGCCTATGACGAGGACCATGTCTACCGCCTGGGTGTGATCCTGCTCGATCTCGACGACCCCACCCGCGTCATCCGCCGCCCGGCTGACCCCATCTTCCACCCTGAAGAGCTGTGGGAACTGCGCGGCGACGTGCCCAACGTGGTCTTCTCGTGCGCCAACCCCGTGGTGGGTGACACGGTGTACGTCTACTACGGCGGCGCCGACCATGTGATCGGCCTGGCCACCTGCAAGCTGGATGATCTGGTGGAATACGCCCTGCACGGGTAAATGACGATACAGGGTTAAATAAAAAGACTGCCCATGAGGCAGTCTTTTTTTGTTTCGAAGGCGACGATGGGATTTGAACCCATGATCAGGGTTTTGCAGACCCTTGCCTTGCCGCTTGGCCACGTCGCCGATGATGAAGGAATTATACTCCCTCTTTTTAACAATACAAGCAACTTCACGTTGCTTGTATTTTGAGCGGGCAACGGGACTCGAACCCGTGACCTACTCCTTGGCAAGGAGTCGTTCTACCAACTGAACCATGCCCGCATCTTTTTTGTGCTGTTCGAGCCAGCGACCAATAGTATAGCACTGCCACGAAAAATCGTCAACCCTGTATTTGTCAATTTTATTCTCGATTGCACAATTTTAATTCAATGTTTTTTGTTTGCGCTAGAATATTCCCATGAACACCGAACCAGAATTTTTCCAGTTAAAATGTCCGCGTTGCGGTGCACCGTTACAAAGCATGGAAGAGGTCATTACCTGCACCTATTGCGGCGCAAAACTCATCCTGCGCCGCACGGCTCAGCCTCGCCAACCGCAGGCTCCCCCCACCATCCCCGGACCCAATGGGGTGCAGTTTGCCCCGCTGGGTTACACCGATGGCTACACCGGTATGGAGGCCTTCACCATGCTCATTCCGGTGGGCTGGCAGGTGCGCGGCGGCATCATCTGGCCCATGCGCGCCGCCGCCCCTGCGGCTGTGGATTTTACGCTCTACAACCCGGACGGCGTCGAGCAAATACAGTTCTTCCCGCATCCACATTTTGGCTATACATCTGACCCGATGACGCAGATGAGCATTCCCATGGGCGGGCAGTACCTGCAGAGCGAGTTTTTCCCGCCCATGCCCGCCGGGCAGGCTTTTCAGCAATTGCTCCTGCCGCGCTTGCGTTCGGGCGCGCAAAACCTGCAAATCACCAGCATCCAGCCGGATCAGGAAGTGGCTCAGGCCGCAGCCAAAGACCTGCCCGCCCCCAGCATGCCCAACCAGCAATTTTCAGTGGATGGCATACGTGCACAGGTACGCTTTACCGATAACGACCAGCCGATCAGCGAGGAATTTTCGGTTGGCGTGGTCTATCACCGCATTGTGCAGGGCGGCTTTATGGGCTATGTCGAGACCGTTTTCTGGTACACATCGGTGCTGATGGCAACCCGCTGCAGGCCGGGCGAGGAAGGACAATGGGCGCCGGTTTTCAAGCAGATGATCGACTCCTTCAAAACCAATCCGCAGTTCCTGGGGCAGGTGCAGCGCATCAGCCAGCAGTTGACCGCCGGGGCCGTGGCGCAGATCAATCAGGCCGGTCAGGCGGCCATCCGCATTGGCAAAACCCTGTCAGAGACCAGTGACATCATCTGGCAGGGCTATCAGGAGCGCTCGGCACGCATGGACCACGTTCATGAGAATTTCTCGCAGGCCATCCGCGGCACCGAATACTGGCAGGATCCGTACTCCGGCAGGCCGGTGGAAATGCCGTACGGGTACAATCAGGCGTGGTGCAACCCGCTGGGCGAGTATATCCTCTCGGATGACCCGCTGTACGACCCCAATGTCAGTTCCACCGGCAACTGGACGCGCATGAACCGCCCAAATGATTGACGCTACCACTGGAGCGTGATAAAATACTTTCCGCAATTCCGGGCGCGTAGCTCAATGGCAGAGCAGTGGCCTTTTAAGCCATTGGTTGAGAGTTCGATCCTCTCCGCGCTCACTTTTTATTTAACACCATCGGTGTGGCCTTTTAAGCCATTGCCGCAGGAAAAGACACCTGCTTCCAGAGTTCGATCCTCTCCGCGCTCACTTTTTATTTAACAAGTCAATGGCGATCTGACGGCCTTTTAAGCCATTGCCGTAAGATGGATGAAAAAACCATCATCCATCTTACTTACGCGCAAATCGGATGGAAGAGCTTCATCCGATTTGCGTTGTCTACACCTGACCCTCTCCGCGCTCACTTTTTATTTAACAAGTCAATCGCAGATCTGACGGCCTTTTAAGCCATTGCCGTAAGATGGATGAAAAATTCATCATCCTGGGAACGAAAATCCTGATATCCGAGTATCGTACGTAAATGCCAGTAAGGATGTAAAAAAAATGATCAAGCGAGCCCAAAATAATCAACTTTAATGACGCTAATGAATAATAAGAAGAACCGTCCGAAGACGGTTCTTCTTTACTTGAATGTTTTCTCACCCGCTATTTAATCGGCTTCTACTCTTAAATTGATTATCACAATCCTCTATTCAAATGGTAGTACAGGTCGTTCCAGCGCAGTTTATCCTTGAACTCCTCCACGCGCGTGTCCTCGTCAATCAACAGGAACTCCATACCTGCCATCGAGGCGAAATCGCGCAAGTGTTCTGCGGTTACCGCATAGCTAAAGCCGGTATGATGCGCCCCGCCTGCAAAAATCCAGGCAGCCGCGGCAACTTTAAGGTTCGGGCGCGGCGACCAGAAGACGCGCGCCACCGGCAGTTTGGGCAGCGGGGCGTCGGTGGGAACCACGTCCACCACGTTCGCCACCATGCGGAAGCGGTCGCCCATGTCCATGATGGATGCACCCACAGCCTCTCCGGTCTGCGAGTCAAAAATCAGGCGCACCGGGTCAGCCTTGCCACCGATGGAAAGCGGCATGATCTCCAGCCGGGGTTTCGCGCCGGACGCAGCAATTGACTGGCACACCTCCAGCATGTGCGCCCCCAGCACCCGGTCGCCGTTTTTACCAAAGTGATAGGTGTAATCCTCCATGAAAGAGGTGCCGCCGGGCAACCCCGCAGCCATTACTTTCATCGCGCGCACCAGCGCCGCTGTCTTCCAGTCACCTTCTGCGCCAAAGCCGTAGCCATCGCGCATCAGGCGTTGCACCGCCAGACCGGGCAACTGCACCATGCCGTGCAGGGTCTCAAAGTTGGTGGTGAAGGCCTTGAAATCCCCCGCAGCAAGGAAGTTGCGCAGCCCCACTTCAATACGCGCCCCTTCAATCAGCGCGGCGTGTTGCTCGCAACCAGGCTGCAAAACGGGTGAAACTTCGTATTCATCCAGGTACGCCTGCACGGTATGCCCAACTTCGGCGTCGCTGGCGTCCTTGACTGCCTGCACCAGGTCTCCAATGCCATAACCGTAGACATCGTAACCCAGCCGCGTCTGCGCCTCCACCTTGTCACCTTCGGTGACGGCCACATCGCGCATGTTATCGCCAAAGCGTGCAATCCTGGCCCCCTGCCAGTCTGCCCAGGCAGCCGCAGCCCGCGCCCAGATACCCAGTTCCTGCTGGACTTCCTCATCCTGCCAGTGTCCCACCACCACTTTGCGCTCCAGGCGCAACCGGCTGGCGATAAAGCCAAATTCGCGGTCGCCATGGGCAGCCTGGTTGAGGTTCATGAAATCCATATCGATCTCAGCCCAGGGAATTTCGCGGTTGTACTGGGTATGCAGATGTGCAAATGGTTTCGCCAGCAGGTTCAAACCGGCGATCCACATTTTTGCGGGTGAGAAAGTGTGCATCCACAGGATCAGGCCGATACAGGTCCGGTCTGAGTTTGCTTCAAGACACAGTTGCTTGATCGCTTCAGGTGTGGTCAGCACAGGTTTAAATACTACCCTCACCGGCATCTGAACGGATTGGTTGATGGCGCCGGCAATCTCGCGACTGTGTTCGGCAACCTTTTCCAGTGTCTCCGCACCGTACAGATGCTGGCTTCCGGTCACGAACCACACTTCGTATTGTTTCAGGTCAATCATGATGGAATCTCCTATTCTTTCGACTTTTTCTGCCCGTACGAAGCCTGTGGGCCGTGTTTTCTCAGATAATGCCTGTCCAGCAATTCGGGCTGCATGGGGGGTATATCCGGTCTCAACATCAGGGTGTGAAAATCCATCATTGCCACTTCTTCCAAAACCACGGCGTTATACACGGCATCCAGCGCGTCAGTGCCCCATGCAAAGGGACCGTGACTGTGAACCAGCACCCCCGGAATGGCCTCTGGATTCAGACCCATAAATGTCTCAGCGATCACCCTCCCGGTTTGCTTTTCGTACTCACCCTCGATCTCCTCAACGGTCATCCTGCGCGTACACGGGATTTCTCCATAAAAATAATCGGCATGCGTGGTTCCAAGCGGCTGGATTGCCCGCCCCGCCTGGGCAAAACAGGTTGCCCAGCGGCTGTGAGTGTGCACCACCCCGCCAATGCCTGGAAATGCCCTGTACAGCTCGATGTGCGTGGGGGTATCAGAGGATGGATTCAGCTTACCCTCAATCACCCTGCCTGTATTTACCTCAATCACCACCATGTCTTCAATCTGCAGGGTTTCATATGGAACGCCGGAAGGCTTGATCACCATCATCCCCGCACCGCGGTCCACACCTGAAACATTGCCCCATGTGAAAGTCACCAGCCCGTGCCGGGGTAAAAGCAGGTTCGCCTGCCAGACCTGTTCCTTTAAACTTTCCAGCATCTGCCATTACCTCAAACTTTCCACCGCAGCCCGCTCAATGGCCAGCCCGCGCCTGTAACGCTCCATGAATTCAGCAAAGCCGGTAACGTCATCCGCAACCGGTTGGATGGTGCTGCCCTTCTGCCCGCCAAACACCCTGCGGGAAAGATGGTCTTCCAATGACTCCTGTGCTGACTTTCTGACGCGGTAAGCTGCCAGCAGCGCAATCCCCCACGCGCCACCCTCACCAGCGGTCTCCATGACCGACACCGGCACGTTCATCGCAGCCGCCATGATCCGCTGCCCGACTTCCCTGGTCTTGAAGAAGCCCCCATGACCCAAAATCTGCTCCACCTTCACCTGTTCCTGATCAAACAGGATGTCCATGCCGATCCGCAGCGCGCCGAGCGATGAGAACAGATGGGCGCGCATGAAATTTGCCAGGTTGAAGCGGCTTTCGGGGGTTCGCACAAACAACGGACGCCCTTCCTCAAAATGGGTGATATGTTCACCCGATAAATAATTGCAGGCAAACAGCCCACCAGCGTCCGGGTCGCCCAGGAGCGCCTGATTGTAGAGCATTTCAAACAGGCTGGCTTCGCTGACCTCCACCCCCAGCAGCGAAGTGAATTCATGGAACAGATCGACCCATGCGTTAAGGTCAGATGTGCAGTTGTTGCAATGCACCATGGCAACCGGTTTCCCACTGGGGGTGGTTACCATGTCGATCTCCATGTGCACCCGGGAGAGCGCCTTTTCCAGCACGATCATGGCAAAAACCGATGTGCCGGCAGACACATTGCCCGTACGTTCAGCCACGCTGTTGGTGGCCACCATGCCGGTACCTGCATCACCTTCAGGCGGGCAGAGAGGAATGCCAGCCTGCAGTTTGCCGGATGGATCGATCAGCCGGGCGCCTTCTGCTGTCAGTGTTCCGGCGTTGTCTCCCGCCACCAGGACCCCCGGCAAAATATCTTCAAGCTTCCATCCGATCCCATCCATTTCAGGCAGCCGGTTGAATTGCGCCATCATTTGCCGATCAAATCCATTGATGCCGCTATAGATGGGGAAGATGCCGGAAGCCTCCCCCACCCCAACCACCCTTTGACCGGTCAGCTTCCAGTGTACGTACCCGGCCAGCGTGGTGAGGTAAGCGATTCGCCCGACATGTTCCTCTCCATTCAGCATCGACTGATAAAGATGGGCAATGCTCCAGCGCTGCGGAATATTGAACCGGAACAACTCCGTCAGTTTCTCCGCCGCTTCGCCGGTCATGGTGTTGCGCCAGGTACGGAAAGGCGAAAGCAGATTACCCGCATGATCAAACGGCAGATAGCCGTGCATCATTCCGCTGAACCCGATTGCCCCCGTGGTCACCAGATCAAGACCGTACTTCTCTTTCACCGTTTCGCTGAGCCGGCGAAACGCCTCCTGCAGCCCGGTCCAAACATCCTCGAGGTGATAGGTCCACACCCCGTTCTCATAACGGTTTTCCCACTCATAATCACCGGTTGCAAGGGGTGCGTACAGCTCGTCAATCAGCACGGCCTTGATGCGCGTGGAACCGAACTCCACACCGAGGGTGGTATTGGCAAGATCTATGGGTTGTCTCTGGCTCATGCTGCCCGTCCTGTCATTCAAGTTGGGTGATGGTTATCGTCGCAACCGGGTAGGCAAAAAGAAACATCCTCCGGGGATGTTCTTATGATACACGCTCTCTGAGTTAGGATTGGACAAATCGCAATACATTCCAGCTCAAGGCAGGAAGCAAAATGGAAAATTTGCCGTTTCCATGCTCAAGCAAGTCATGGCGTACAACCGGAACAACCTCATCCGGGTTCTGTTCAGTATTGACTGCGCCAACATCCTCGTGCTGCAGGAGGATGTGCTCTTTAAAGCGCAAGTCACCCAATGCGCGCACATCGCAAGACAACGCCACATCTGAATCAACGCTGCGATTGAGCACAAAGATCGTCAGGGTGTCATCATCCCCCTGCACCGCTGCAGCGTCAATTAAAGGCACGTCGTCGTATTCGGCAGAGCTGTAGCGCGGCGCCTGAATGACAGGTTGAAGGGAAACTCCCCGCCCGTACAGCGAAGCGTGCTGGAAAGGCCAGTAGGTGGTCTGCGCCCAGCAACCTTTTTCGCTGGTCATGATGGGTGCAATTACATTCACCAATTGCGCCAGACAGGCAATCTTCACCCGGTCGGCATTGCGCAGCAGCGTGATTAACATGCCCCCCACCAGCAGGGCATCCTCGAATGTGTAAACGTCCTCCAGCAGGGGCAGGCGCTGCCCCCAGCGGTTCTGCTCGACAATTTGTCGATCCTGATCAAGCGTGTGGTACCAGACGTTCCACTCATCAAAAGACAGGTTGAGTTTCTTCCGGCTGCGTCTCCTGCCGCCGACTGCATCACAAATGGATGTCACCGTTTTGATGAACGCGTCCATGTCCATGCTTTTTGCCAAAAAGTTGCGCACATCGGCTTTCTGATTGCCGTAATAGCGGTGCAGAGAGACGTAATCAACGTTGTCGTAGCATTGTTCCAGCATCTCCAGTTCCCACGCGCCGAAGGTGGGCATGTCGTAAGCGGATGACCCGCACGCCACCACCTCGATGGATGGGTCCACCCATTTCATCACCTTGGCGCTTTCGTTGGCAGCCCGGCCGTATTCATAAGCCGTCTTTTGCCCGATCTGCCACGGACCATCCATCTCGTTTCCCAGACACCACAGTTTAATTCCAAAGGGTTCGGCAGCGCCATTCTGTCGGCGCAGGTCGCTCCAGCGGCTGCCCTGGCGGTGATTGGCATACTCAACCACTTCACGGGCGGCATCCGGGCCGCGTGTCCCCAGGTTTACCGCGTACATCACCTGGCTGCCGACTGCCCCAGCCCAGTCCACAAACTCGTGCAGGCCAAACTGGTTGGTTTCCGTGCTGGACCAGGCCAGATCCAGCCGCTCAGGTCTTTTATCTATCGGGCCAATTGAGTCTTCCCAGTTGAAACCGGAGACAAAGTTGCCCCCCGGATACCTGACCACCGGTACACGCAGCTTCCTCACCATTTCAATCACATCGCGGCGCATCCCAATGGAATCCGAATTGGGGTTTCCGGGGTCATAAATCCCTCCGTAAACCGCCCGGCCCAGATGCTCAATGAAAGACCCGTACAGGCGTTCATCCACCCTGGCGATATTGAAATCACCATCCAGGATCAGGCTGGCTGTTTGAGCTGGCTGTTTTGCAGATGAACGTGGCTGATTTGACATGGCGGTTTATCCTTTGACGCTTCCGGCGGTCATACCCTGAATGAAGAATTTTTGTGCACTTATGAAGAGTATCACAATCGGCACAATCGACAAGACCGAACCGGCGATTAAAAACTGGTAATTGTTGCTGTAGGGGCTCATCAGTGTGCTCAACCCAATCGGCAGGGTAAACTTTTTCGAATCGGTCAGCACAAGCAGCGGCCACAGAAAATTATTCCACGAGGTCATTCCAATAAAAATCGCCATGGCCGCCAGCGCCGGTTTCATGATCGGCAGGATTAACCGCAGGAAAATTCCATATTCGCTGCAACCATCAATACGGCCTGAGTCGATGATGTCTTTGGGGATGCCTTTCATGTACTGGGTAAAAAAGAATATCGCAATGGGGTTTGCCAGATATGGCAGCATGATACCCCAGTAGCTGTTGATCAGCTTCAATGCAATGATTTCCCTGTACATGGGCAGCATTAATATTTCAAAGGGCATCATCATCAACACCAGCACGCACACAAATAGAAAATTCCTGCCTTTAAATTCATAAAATGCAAACCCAAACCCAACCCATGCACTGACAAACAGGGTGAGCACGGTTTGCATTAAGGTCAACCAGACGCTGTTCCCGAACCAGCGGAAGTAGTTGCTCTGCTGGGTGAAGATGGTTTTGTAATTATCCAGTGTCATGATCTCTGGATCAATATTCAAATTGAAACCGCTGCGGATGATCAGGCTGCTCTCCTTGAATGAGGTAAGCACAATGGAAGCAAACGGGATCATCATGATGATCCCCAGGCCGATAAAAATGATCATCAACAGGGTCGTGTTCGTTCGTCGCTGAACCGGTACCGGGATGGAAGTCTTGTGGGTAGCCATGCTAATGATTATCCTTTCCGATCACCCCGGTTAATCTCAACTGGATCAGGTTGATGGCCAGCACCACCACCAGCAGTACCAAACCCGCCGCCGATGCGTAACCAAAGTCTGCCTGATCGATGCCCTGCCGGTAGACCAGCCCCACAATCGTCAGGCCGATGTTTAATGGGCTGGCGCGGCTGGCCCACAACATGCGGCTTTCCACAAACATGGCGAGGCCGCCGTAAATACTGATGGTCAGGACATAAATAATGGATGGCATCACCAGGGGGATGGTGATGTTCCAGAAACGCTGCCATGTACTGGCGCCGTCCACTTCGCTGGCTTCATACAACTCATTTGGAATGGCATTCAGACCGGAGAGGAAGTATATGATGTTCATCCCCGTCCAGCGCCAGGTGGCCAGAAGGACCAGCACAGCCATGGCAGGCCAACGCAGACTGAGCCAGCGAACCGCGTTTCCACCAAACAGGTTGATCACCACACTGTTGACCAATGCAGAATCAGTTTCATTGAACATAAACCGGAACATCATGCCAGCCACAACCAGGCTGCACAGAATGGGTAAAAAGAAAATCGCCCTGAAAAATCCGCTGCCGCGCATTGATTTACTGTTAAGCATGCAGGCCAGCAATAATGGGCAGGGGATTAGAACAAGCAAGGTCAGAATGGTGTATGTCAGGCTGTTGCGGATCGCCACGGGAAAATCAGAACTGGAAAACAGGGTCAGGTAATTCTCAAAACCGACAAATTCGGCATGACCAATGCTGATTTTTTGAAAACTCATCAGGATCGTACTGGCAATGGGATAAATAAAGAAAATGACAAAGATGAGGATGAACGGCAGCACAAAAACATAGGGGGCAACTTTGGGGGAGTTCCAGTTGAGCCGCGTGTTTTTCATTTGGATCTCCTCAGGCAATGCAGGTGGATAATCGCTTGGAAGAGAGATGGAACCTGTTTACAGAATGATCGCAAGGCTCCATCTCTCTTGATCAGTGGTTGGTTACTCCGCCGGTTCTGACTGGGCGGTCAGTTCTGCCTGGGTTTCCTGCATCACGGTGGCCACATCTTCGCCATTATCGATAATACGGATCCAGGTGGTATTGCTCAGGTAATCATTGATCGTGCCAGAGTTTTGCATGGTCTTGATCGTGATCATGTTATCCTGAACCTGTGAAAGCACATCGAACGGATTGGTCTGGAAGTAATTGAGGAACTTGTTGCCCGGGTCCCGGGTGACTTCAAGATTCTCAGCCACCTTGGTATTTACCGGATCGAAGCCCATGTCAGTCCATAAAATGGCGCTGCCTTCTTCGCTCAGCTTTGCCCACACGATGAAGCGGGCTGCCAGATCAGCATTGGGGCTGTTCTTATAAACGGTGGTGCTGGTTCCGCCCAAACCCATGGACTTGTAAGAGCTGTCATCCCAGACGGGCAGCGGGGCAATGGCAATCTTGCCGGCCAGATCGGGCATGATGTCAGTAAAGCGGCTCATGTACCACAATGGGTAGAAGATGGCGGCCACATCACCATTGGCAACGGCTGCGCGGCCCTCGTCGGTGTCAGCGTTGCCGGTGGGCAGGCTTCCACACAGGTCCTGGTCCTTCCAGCCGCGAATTTTGCTGGCTGCCTGAATGGCCTCTTCGGTATCCAGTTGCGGCATGCCGTTTTCATCGATGAGGTCCTGTCCGAGCTGCCCCAGCAGGACGGTGAACTGATAAGCGCCGTAAGTCTCGCAGTAGGTCATATACTTGCCGGTCTCTTCGCGGTAGGTCTTTGCGGCTGCTTCAAAATCATCCCAGGTCTTGATGGTGGTGTAATCAATGCCAGCGGCGTCCAGCAATTCGGTATTATAGAAGGTGACGGTGGCGCCCAGGTGGCTGGGAGCGCCGTAGAGTTTACCATCTTTACTGCTTACGTCCAGGATGGCGCCAACCAACTCGTCACGGTAAGGCTCAACATAGGGGTTCAGATCGTACAACTGAACATCACCCTTCATGAAATTCGGCCATTTGCCAATTTCAATATCGGCAATATCAGGCACGCCAGAACCAGCCATCATGGCGGCATACAACTTGTCGTGGATCTCCGCCCATGGATAGAAGGTGGGGACGATGTTGATCTGCTCATCAGGATGCTCAGCGTTCCAGGTGACAGCCATCTTCTGGAAGAAGGTCAGGTGACCTTCGATGAATGACCACACCTGCAGATCCGTCGCCTCAGCCGCGGGGGCATCGGCCACGGGGGCTTCAGCAACGGGAGCATCTGCAGCAGGAGCTTCAGCGGCAGGGCTGTCAGCAGCCGGCTCAACCGCTGTCGGCGTGGAGCAACCCGCCAGCAGACCAAGCACTATGCTGGAGATCACGAGAAAAGACAACAACTTGGTATTCTTCATGGTTTTCTCTCTTTCTGATTATTTGAGCGACTTATCTTTCTGTCAACCAAACCCGCATTTCATTTTCGCCACGGTTTCCCCAGTGGCAGTAGGGAATGAGCCTGATTTCCTGCGGTTCGTATACACTGGGCCGGGAATCATACAGTTTCTGCTCCCAATCAGCTTCCGATACTCTGAACCCGGTTGTTTTCAGAATGGGCATCTCCTCCAACCAGTCCGCCTTTTCCTCGGTCAATTCAGCCTGCACAGGCAATCGAAGCGCGCTGAGTGGGACGGCGTTGTCCGTTCCCTCTGCACAATAGATGATCGCCCCGCGTTGCACACATACCTTGCCTGCCAGGGCAGGTACGGAAGGGTGCGCCCGAAGGATACGGATGTTCGGCTTTATGGTGTAACGATATTGCTTCATTCCGCCGGTGTGCTGGATTAAACAGTATCCATCACTTGTGGTTTCGATCTGTCCACCGGTCAATGCGGAGTTCTCCGGAGTTCGCAACAAGACTTCCATCGGGCTTCCATCAATTGTGAGTGTATATTCATCGCAGTGACGCTTGAGTTTTACATACAGACCTCCTTCTTGAAATGATGAACCGATGTGGGAAAGGATGTATAGTCGGTTGTCTTCCATGGCGTAGATGTATCCACGCAAGGAAGTCAGAGTTCTAGCCAGGTTGGGCGGGCAACAGGCCACACCAAACCATTTTTGTCTCTGGGTTTTTACATGAAACAGTGAGGGGTTTTTACCGACGAACGATGGCGTTACTTCAAGCGGGTTGACGTAGAAGAAATGCTTGCCGTCTTCGCCCATGCCCGAAAGAACCGTGTTATAGAGCGCCCGCTCCCATGTATCAAAACATTTCTTATTGCCATTCAACAACCACATGCGCGAGGCAAAGCACATCAAGCCAATTGAGGCGCAGGTTTCTGAATAAACACTGTCAGACGGAAGGTCAAAATCGGCTGTAAAGCGTTCACCTGTATGAGATGAGCCCACCCCACCCGTGACGTACATGCGCCGGTGGACGGTATTTTCATACAACCTTTCACACGCTTCCGCCAACCCTGCCTCACCGGTCAGGCGGGCAAGGTCGGCCATGGCGGTAAACAGGTACATCGAGCGCACGGCATGCCCATCGGCTGATCTTTGCTCTCTGACCGGCAAATGCGCCAGAAAGTAATCAGCCTTGAAATTTGCCATTTCCGGAAAAATATACGAATGGCCTTCTCGATTGCACTCCTGCTCAAAAATGTACTCACCAGTTCCGCGTTCATTGATGAAATAGGAGGCCAGTTCCAGGTAGCTTTCTTTACCGGTTACGTTGAAAAGCCGGATCAATGCCAGTTCAATTTCAGGGTGACCCGGATACCCGCGTTTGCGGTTTTTGCCAAACGTGGCGGCGATCAGGTCGGCAAACCGGCAGGCAATGTCCAGCAATGTGGTCTTATGGGTTGCCTGGTGATGCGCCACCGCCGCTTCAAACAGATGACCGGCGCAATATAACTCGTGCCCTTCCATCAGATTGGTCCATCTTTGGTCAGGGGCAACCGTGGTGTAATACGTGTTTATATATCCATCCGGCTGCTGGGCTGCCCCGATCAATGCGATCGCCTGGTCACATAACTTCTCCAGTTCGGACCCATTGGCATCATCCAGACAGTAGGATGCCGCTTCGAGCCATTTGTAAATATCGCTGTCGGCAAACACAGGCCCGTGGTGTTCTCCTGATGCCTGACCGGCTGCCACCTTGAAGTTTTCAACGCAGTGACTTTTTTCAACATTCTCAAGCTGGTCGTTAAGGATTTTCCACATATGGGGCAGCACCACATCTCTTACATTCGTCAGGTGCCTGGACCAGAGTGGGTCATCAAGTTTGACATTGTTGACAGAGACAAAATTCATAAGGCTGCCTGTATTGTTCCTGTATTGTTATCTGCTGACAGTGGGATAGTAAACGTTTTCTGTATGCCTGTATTATTACAGAAAACGTTTTCTGTGTCAACAGGCAATTTCCAAACCACGCCATTTCTCCGCCCTGCTGCGCTTGTTGACACTGTTGTTATTGTCCATTACACTCAACTGGTAATCGTTTTCTTGTCAACCACCTTTTGCCGAACGGTTCAAGCTCATGACAGTCAAATTGGAAGATATTGCCAGGGAATCCGGTTTCTCCATCGCCACCGTCTCCAGGGTGTTAACCAACAGCAACTACCCTGTGCGCGAGTCGGTGCGCAAGAAGATCATTGAAACTGCTGACACCATGGGCTATAGTCCCAACCTGATTGCCCGCAGCCTGCGTACCGATCAAACCAACACCATTGGCATCCTGGTGGATGACCTGCTCAGTCCGTTTACACCCCCTGTGGTGCGCGGCATTCAGGACCGGCTTAAAGAAAGCAATTTCATCAGCCTGATCGTCAATTCAGACTGGGACACCCAGCAGGAACAGGCTGGTATTGTCTCGCTGCTCAGCCGCCCGGTGGACGGCATCATCTTCGTTGAATACTCCCACCTCACCAGCAGCGAAGCACTTAAGAAAGCCAACAAACCAGGCGTGTTTGTACACCGCCTGTTTGGAACGTCGATCAAAAATTCGGTTGTCCCGGATGATGTTTATGGAGCCGCACTGGCGGTGGAGCATCTGATCAAGCTGGGGCACCGTTCCATCGCCATCATTTGCGGCCCCCAGAACTGGCACAACTCACTAAAACGTCTGGAAGGCTATAAACAGACGCTGACAAAATATGGCATCACTTTTCAGCCGGAGTGGGTGCAAACCGGCGACTGGGAAGTGGAAGGTGGTTACACCTGCACACAAAATCTTCTAAAATCGCCGCAACGGCCCACGGCAATCTTTGCCAGCAACGATTTAATGGCGCTTGGGGCCATCTATGCCATACAGGATGCCGGTCTCAATGTACCTGACGACATCGCCGTGGTCGGTTACGACAACCGTGAGTTTACCTGGATTGTGCGTCCCAACATCACCACGGTGGTGATGCCCGTTTATGAAATGGGCCGCATCGCCGCGGAAATCCTCCTGCAGCAGATTGCCGACGGCAGCCGGGAAAATGATGAGGTTCAGGTGAAAGGCGAGCTGATTATCCGTGATACCTGCGGAGCAGACCCCGACCAAAAACACAAACAAAAACATGACCGCAGCACATCCCTGCGGCGCATCCTGCTTAACAAGAATCCTGAAGAGTAAGTTGGATTGGTTGGGCAAACAACCCGCTCAGACAGTTGCTCTCATTGCCTTGTTATCCCCCTCCCAGAAAATCGTAGCTGATCTTTTTCTGCACGGCTGCGATCTGGGTAAAGGCTTGTTTTAACATCTCACGTTGTAGATAACCCAGTTTACCTGGCTGGATGATGTTATTGGGTTGACGACCAGACTCAATAGCCAAACTTTGGTTTTGCAGGCGAAGTCCCATTAAATAGTCGTAGGCCGTCGCAATTTCATCCCTGCTGGATGGTAATAAAATTCCCCGCTCGCTTAATGCCTCAATCCGTTCAAGTGTATGGGTTTGTGCCACCTGATGACGTAATGCGTAGAGGCGCGCGAAAGAAACGATGGGCATCAGCGCATCCTTCAAATTAATCTCACCGGCATGTTCAGTGGCGCCCCCGCCCAGGTAGATATTGCCGATCAGCCGGAAAGGCGGCTTGAACATCAATGCGTTTTGGGCCAGATGATGATACAAGGCTGGCAGGTTTTCCAGGCTGGTGTGAATGTATCGTCGCAACCCATTGGTCAGATCTGCATCACCGTACACCGTGCGAAAATCAAAAAATATGCTCAGGTCCATAATCTCCTGCGGCTCTGATTTTTGCACCCACTCTTCAAAACCGGAAACCCAATCAGAAAGTGAACGACACCAGCGAGGGTTGCCTGCCATCACATTTCCACGGCAATATGGATACCCAGCCCGATGCAAACCATCACACACCCGCGTCCCCAGCCGGTGGAAATACTCGCTTATCCGGGCTGGATCACCCCCTGAAGGAGAGGCAAAAATAATACCGTTATCCTGGTCAGTCAACAGTGTCTGTTCCTGTCTGCCCTGACTGCCCATACCGATAAAAGCAAAATCAGCCGGAGGTGGACCCAGCTCGTCAATGGCCAGCAAAATCAATCTTTCCGTGGCGGCATCGCATATGGAAGCCAGCATGGTGGTCACATGACGGGGGCGGGCACTGCTTTCCAGCAGCGTCTTGACCAGTGGTGGTGTCCGCTGACAATGGCGGGCGACATCCTCAGGGGTTGCTGAACGTGATATTTCCCTTGTGAGTACAATGGGCCCATAGCGTTGGAACTGGATCAACGCTTTATTATCCACCACACCCACTATCTGTCCATCCCGATCTTCCACAGCCAGGTGACGCACACCTTTTTCCTCCATGCGCATCAATGCTTCATAAATCAACGCTTTTTCTGAAATTTTTGTTAGCGGTGAACTCATCACGGCATGGACCGGCGTGGCGGGGGAAACCCTTCCAGATAATACCCGCTCACGCAGGTCATGATCGGTGACAATGCCAATCACGGTTCCTTCGGTGGTTGAAACCAATCCAGCGGTGACATTGCGGGCGGTCATCATGCTGGCAAGCTGTTCGATACTGGTATCCAGACTGCATATAACCACTTCCCGCCCGACAGAAGCGATGGGTTGATGCAGGAACAATAGAGAAGCCTGCAGCTTTTCGATCAATGCTTCCCGGCCTGCTTCCTGTTTGCGGGCATTTGTCACATCAAAAAGCACACCGTCCATGTACGCCGGTTGGTTGCGGTCGTCATGCACAAGCCGCACCGAAACACACAAAAGACGCGCGGTCGCATCCCGGGTCTCCTGGTGGATGATATATTCATCCACCTTTCCATCCTCCTGCAGTGCGCGCACAAATCCATCAAATTCGGATGGATCTGAAAACAGGTCAGCCAGACCGGGTTGTTGACTTTCAAGCTTTCCAATTAACGACCGTGCAGCCGTGTTCATCTCAAGAAAAGTGGCGCGCCTCACGGCTCGCGCACGAAAAACACCCACCGGAGCGGACTGCGCAGCGTGAGAAACACCTTCGCCTGGCGCCACCTGTGATCGACGGGCAATATCTCTGGCAAGCAGGATGAAACCACGTTGTCCGGCAAAAAGGATCGGACTCATTGCCAGAACACATTCAAGATAACGATCATCAGCATGCCTCAACACACCTTCGAATGGTTTCCCATCCATGACCAGTTCCACGGCTGGTGTTTCGAAATACTTCCAGATGGTCTGATTTTCCACCTCGTGAGGGAGCAGGTCATCCAACCCAAGAAATTCCAGTTGTTCGGGTGTGTATCCTGTCATGTTGAGGAAGGTCGGGTTGGCATACCTGCAGCGCCCATCGACAATCAACACAGTTCCCTCAGTGGTCGCCTCCACCAAAGAGTGGTAACGTTCTGTTGATTCTCGTAAACTATCCACAACGTCCTGGCGTTCCCGTTCGATCCGCATACTTTGAACGAGAACGAACAAAAGCAGCAGCACCACTGCCCCGGATATGGCCAGTGAAGTATTTATCAGGCTCCGTTCTATGCGGGCAATTTCCCGGTTGACATCATCGGTGTAAATACCCGTGCCGATCACCCATCCCCAGGGCTCAAACCCCTTGACAAAGGATTCTTTGGGTTCCAGTCGTTGCGGGTCATCTTTCCACTGCCAGACATAATCGATATAACCTTCACCATCGCGGCGGACCAAATCAGCAAATTCGACAAATATCCGCACACCGCGCGGGTCAGCAAAGTTGGTTAATTCCTGCCCGTTTAGATCTGGCCGATATGGATGCATCACCATGCTCGGCTGCAAATCCTGGATCCAGAAATAATCCTTCCCTTCTGGTCCGTAACGTAAAGCCGCAATGCGTGCAATCGCCATTGTTTGGGCTTCTTCCCGTTCCATCAGCCCGTTTCGCTCATCACTTTCATACGAAGCCAGTATGCTCCAGGCAGAGTTGGTCAGTTCGCGGATCAACTCCCGTTTTCGATCAATCAGGGTCTGTTCAAAGGATGGCAATATAATGCCCCAGATGGCAGACAGGAACAAAACAATGGCGATCAGTGTGGGTAAAAATATGCGTAAAGCGAATGACCTGAGCCTGAAATGATGAGGTCTTGTGACTGGCAGGTTCAAACCGGAGCCTGAGGCCCGGGATTGTCCATTTCGCCGGCCTGCGTTTTCGTTAAAATTTACACTGGCGAATAACACCTGACGAAAACCAGCCCAATCTTGTTGCGCCATCTCAATTCCAAAGAATGGACTCCCCGGCCCATTGGGTGAGTGATAGTCGGTGCCTGCACTGACAGCCAGGTCGTATTTTTGTGCCAGCCGGCGCAAAAGGTCACGCTGCGGCTCTGAATAGGGTGCGTATACCGCTTCAAGCCCATCCAGGCCGCGTGCCTTCAGTTCAGCCACATGGGTTTCCAAAATATCAGGGTCGGGTTCATATTGCAGGGGATGAGCCCAGAACACTTTCCCCCCGGCGCGGTGCAGCAAATCAATTGCTTCCGTTGTACCCAATCTGCCACCATGCGCGATACTGGTCGATGAAAGACCATCCATTCCTTCCGAGCGGTTCACACCGATTTTGCGCAGTGAACCGGCAATGCTTTGAATTTCCAGTTCTTTTACCTGACGCAGAGAAAGCAAAGTTGCGATCAGCTCAGGAAATTCCGGATCAAAGCCATATCCCAGCAGGTGGGCTTCCCGACCGTTGAAATAGGTGGTCAGCTCCACCCCCGGCACAAAGGCAATTCCGCGTTTTTTTACCGCATCCCGAAAACGCGGCAACCCTTCCACGCTGTCATGGTCGGTCAGGGCAGCGTAACGGACACCTGCCATGGCCAGGTTGGCCGCCAGGTTTTCAGGGGTCTGTTCGCCATCACTAAAGATCGAATGGCAGTGAAAGTTGACCAGAAAAGATTCGTTCATAATAAAAACAAGGTGGGATGACCTCG
Source organism: Levilinea sp. (assembly GCA_034429695.1). GTDB lineage: Bacteria > Chloroflexota > Anaerolineae > Anaerolineales > Anaerolineaceae > DAOUGC01. The sequence goes on along the minus strand of DAOUGC010000233.1, from coordinate 15,481 downwards.
CTGGTCATCCCACCATATTCATTAATCGGTTGCAGGGGCCGAAACGGGTTCGAGGACTTTTGCTTTTTGCGTCAGCAGCGAGACCACCACCAGCGTGACAAAGCTCAAGGGGATGGAGATAATTCCCGGGTTATTAATGGGAATGGGCGCATCCAGTGGGTTGAGACCATAGAGCGTATAAAGTTCTGGTGAGAAGGCGATCAACCCCAGGGAGGTGACGATTCCCACCACAATCGATGCGGCAATCCCCTTTGCCGTGGTCTTCTTCCAGAACAGGAGCATCACAATCGCCGGGAGGTTGGCCGAAGCAGCTACAGCAAATGCCAGGCCGACCAGGAAGGAAACATTCATCCCTTTAAAGAGGATGCCCAGCAGAATGGCGATACCTCCGATGACAAAAGCCGAAATCTTGCCGGTGCGCACTTTCTGCCGGTCATCCATCTTGATTTTCAAGAAACGATCGAACAGGTCGTGAGCAACCGCACCCGATGCGGCCACGATCAGACCGCTGACCGTACCAAGCACGGTGGCAAATGCAATCGCCGAAATGACTGCAAAGAGCAACTCACCAAATGAGCGCGCCAGCAACGGCGCAGACATGTTGCTGTCTGCCGGGTTGATTACCCCGTTAACCATCGCACCGAGACCCATGAACAGGGTCAAAATATAGAAGAAACCGATCGCGGCAATCGCCACAATGGTCGATTTGCGCGCGCTGGCCGGGCTGGGTACCGTGTAGTAACGGATCAGAATGTGAGGGAGGGCTGCCGTCCCCAGGAACAGCGCCACCATCAGCGAAAGGAAATCAAGGCGTTCCAGGGCGGTGCCTTCCACCTTGAATTTCAATCCCGGACGCATTACCCGGTCGCCGCTGACCTCATTGGAGTAGTAAATGGTGACTTTTGCTCCGTCCTGCTCAGCAAAACTGGTTGTCTTCCAGGTACGGATGATGGTGTCCTTATCCGTGATCGAGGACAGGAACTCAAATATGGAGAGCTTACCCGTCTCAACATTGGCTTCACCGCGAATTTGCTCCAGATTACCCACCTGGCGGAGCTGATTTTCAGGTGAGGCTGGCTCGCCATTGATCCATTTTCCATCACTGGCGGTCACAACTGATTGGGTCTCCTCCAGAACAAGTGCATCATCGCTACCGGCAACATGCCACCAGGTCTCTGTGCCGTCATGCGCCAGCTTGACAAATGCCAGCCCGCTGTTGACTTGCTTTTCCTCCAGCACCTCCCAGCCCGTCTCTGAGACCAGAATTTCTCCACCTTCGCGAACAGCAGACAGCCGGGCATACTCATGAAACTCCACCTTCCCATCCTGATCGGGCCGGGTGGACAAACCGCGGAAGACCACCACACCCACAAGGATGCTGGAGAACACAATTAACAGAGCGCCCTTCAAGAATTGCACGTAAGTGGTGGATGCCATACCCGCCGTGGCGACAATGGTGATCACAATTGCCCCCACCATCACCACACCCCAGGCATGGGGAATACCGAGCAGTGGCTCCACCAGCACCCCTGCGCCCACCATCTGCGGGATCAGATAGCAAACAGAGACCACCAGGGTGCTGATGGCTGCAGCCAGCTTGATGCCGCGCGAGTTGTAATTGGCATCCACCGCGTCGGTAAAGGTGTACTTGCCCAACCGCTTCAACGGTTCAGCAACCACAAAAAGCGCCACAATCCAGCCGGCAAGGTAACCGATGGAATAGAGGAAACCATCATACCCAATGGTTGCGATCATTCCACAAATCCCAAGGAAGGAGGCCGCCGAGAGATAATCACCGGCAAAAGCAATCCCGTTCACCCCCCAGTGGATCTTGCCCCCTGCTGCATAATAACCGCTGGAAGTTTTGGCTTTATTTCCCAGATAGAGGGACAGACCAATCACAATAACGACAAAGATGATGAAGATGATGATCGCCATTAGACTGCTCCCTTTTCCTGATCATTCTGGTCGGTGTGTGCCAGTTCTGCTTCCTTCTTATGGCACAGAGCGTCATAAATCAGCGCTTCCACGAATGCCACAATGATGAGAGCAAAACCAAAGACGGTGGCCAGGTTCAATCCCGCCACCACCGTCAACCCCATGGCAGAGGGCATCAGCAGGTTGATTGCCACAAAACTGGCATAGAAGAGGAGGTAAAAGGCAAACATCCAGATCCCGAGGCGCATTTTATACGGCCCTGCAGGATCCTTTCCTACTGGGTTGGCCGGCTCATGTAACATGGGTCGCTCCTTGAAGACTTGTCTGAGTTCGGATGGGAATTTATTTATTATATATGATTGATACATGGAACGTATCACCTTATTTCCTATTATTTACCATTTTTATGCTCTCAAATCCTCTTTTTCACCACACTGGTGTTGTCTCCAATCGCAATTTCCCTCACAAACGCCCTTGACATATACAGCCAAACTATATAGAATAGCTGTATACAGACAACCTGTATATAGACGACCTGTACAACCGAAAGGAAGGCGTGGTGAACAGAAACAAAAATTTACCCCTGTCTGAAATCAACTTCTACATCCTGCTGGCGCTGGTGCAACCGGCGCACGGGTATCACATCATGCAGCAGGTGGAGGCGTTGAGTGACGGGCAGGTTCGCATCGCAGCCGGCACGCTGTATGGCGCGATCGAAACCCTGCTCAAACAGCGGCTGATCGAGCCGCAGGAAAGCGAGGACAGCCGCCGCAAGGTCTACCGGCTGACTGCTGCTGGACGAGAAGTGATTGGCATGGATGTCGCCCGCATGAAACACATGATCGCCAGCGCTGAAGAACTTTTGCATCAGGAGTAAGGAATATCATGATTCGGTTTCGATTATTTATGGATTTCGCCAGGGAGGAAGCCTGGCTAAACGAAATGGCACGACAGGGCTGGGAACTGACTGCGGTCAGTCTGGGCAATTATCACTTCCTTCAGGCTGAACAAAACGACACAAAAATTCGTATTGATTTCCGCGAGTTTTCCAACCAGACCGGCTATGAAAGTTACATCACCCTGTTCGAAGACAGCGGCTGGCAGCACCTTGCCGGAACCCGCACCTCTGGCGCGCAGTATTTCAAACGGGTTTCACCTGACAGCACCGAAGACATCTTCTCCGATGCGCTCTCCCGCGCTATGCGCTACCGCCGGTTTGCCGGCATGTGGCTGACGCTGGCGGCAACCATGCTGGTCCTCCTCACTGCCCTGGCAGTGTCTGGTTCGCTGGATCTGCAGGCCATCATCAAGCCAAAACTTTTCTACCTCACCCCGGGCCTGTGGGAACGGGAAGGCGCCGCCTTCTGGAAGGCATTCCTGTTTGAAACACCTTTTGCTCTCATGCGCGCCCTGCTGGTTTACTTTATGCCGGTACCATTGATCCTTTACCTGGTCAACGCGCTGCACTCCTATCGCTTATTCATGAAGGAAAAGAATCGCAATGTTGAAGCCTGATCTCCACCGAACTGTTTTCATATTTTTACTTGCCAGCCTGCTGCTGGGTGCATGCAGCCCGCGTCTTTCCCCACAACAGGCTGGGCAGGTCTTCCAGCCGGTTTCTGAACTGCACCTGCCGAATACTGCAACCCTGGTTGGTATCGGTGAAGCCACCCATGGTAACGCCGAGTTTGTGGAGCTGCGCCGCGAGGTACTGGAAATTCTGGTCACCCGGTATGGGTTTCGTGCATTCGCCATCGAAGGCGATTTTGGTGGCAGCCAGGTGGTCAACGACCATGTCCTTCACGGCGTCGGAACGGCTGAGGAAGCCGTGCGCGCAATCGGTTTTGCCATTTACCGCACACAGGAAATGGTGGACCTGGTCGAGTGGATCCGCCAGTATAACCTGTCAGCCGCGCCACAGGAGCAGGTTCATTTCTACGGCTTTGACATGCAGCGCTACGACCACAATATCAACAGGCTGATGGCCTACCTCGAGCAGGTGGACCCCACGGCAGTGGAACCCTACCGCGCATCTCTGGCAGATTTGAATGACGAGACCGTGTTTGACCAACAGCCAGACAAAATCAAAGCCGGGCTGCGAGCCATTCAAGACATCCGTAAAGAAATGCAGGACAACAAAGCTGAATATGTTGCCGCCAGCTCTGAAGCGGAGTTCAGCATAGCTGACCAGTTCGCCGCGTCCATTGAAGAAAATGCCACCCTGCGTTCAGGGTTGGTGAACTATGCCCAGACCCGCGATGAATACATGGCCAACAAGGTTCGCTGGATTATGGAGTACGAACAACAGCAGGGTCGCGGCAGGCTGCTGATCGCCGGGCACACCGGACACATCGAGAAGAGCGCCGCAGCCGCCCAGTATCGTTCAATGGGCAACCGCCTGAGCGAAGCCTTCGGCGCGCAGTACTTCGCCATCGGCGCTGAATTTATCGAAAGCCAGTTCACCTGCAAGGATGCCGCCAGCAACGAACGCAGGGTCTTCTCGGTCAAAAACAATAACAGGCTGAACCGTACTTTTGCCGCCGCAGATTTGGAAACTGGTTATATGGATGTTCAGTCTGCCCTGAAAATGGATGACATCCGCCCGCTGGTCACCAGTCGTCATGCCATGAGCAACATCGGCGACAGCTTTGGTGCATGGTATGCTTATTTTTCACCCCTTTTCACAATCAAAATGGTTCCGGCAGAAGCCTACGATGCCATTATCTTCGTACGAAATGCACATCCCACCACCATGTTGCCCGATTGACCTGCCGGTGAACCCGTTCAAAGCCGCCGCCTGTTTGACAAGATCAACGGGCGGTGGTTCATTTTTTACCATTGCCAGTTTGGCATTTAATGAATCACCCCATCGAATTTGTTATACTGAAAGCAGGATGAATAAAATTCTCGGGTTTTTCGGGAGCACCATCACAATTCATCCGCACACTGCATCGACATACACATCCGCACCAACCTCCCGATCCAAAATGGATTCCCGGTAAATAAATGACCAGATGATCGGGAGGGTAAAATGAACGACAGACCAACTCACAAAAAACTGACCGTATACAACAAACCCTTCTTCGTCAACGAGCTTCTAAACAACATCCAGCCAGAAACCATCACCCCTGAAATGTTCTCCGGGATGGTACAGGAATCCAGCCTGTACGATCTCTCCACCATATTAACGGCCATGACCAGGCAAATTGACTACTCGGGAATGGTTCCCAACTTTGCCGGCGTGTTCAATGACCCCCAGGATGTTCTGGAAACAGTGACAACCCTGGGCTGCAACCAATTGATCAAAATCGCCCGGCTTGAACCGCATCTTCAAAATGAGGTGTTTGACACCCTCAAGGGACAACCCAACACGACCATCCGGGCGCTGCTGGTGCTGAACGACCTGCAGAAGGACGTGATTGATCAATTAAACCGTTACCGCAGGGGTTCAACTCTGGCGCAGGCATTCCGCTGGGCCACTGAAAATGCGTTAAAAGGTCTTTACAAGGATCAGAAGAAATTATTCTCAGCGCTATTTGAAGAAGTCATCCCCTTTAATGCCCGTTGGGTGGAATATACCGGCGAGCCGCGTATCTCATACCCTCATCGCGTTGTGCAAGGTCATGTGGTTGAGGTGTGGCAGTTCTTCTTCATGCCCGCAATGGATGATATCCGGCTGCCGGAACCGTACGAGCGATTATGGGTTGGGGAGGTTTTGAGAGCGATCACCCCAAAGGCATATCAAAGGGCGTGCGTTGATGATACCTTCTACGATCCACAAACGCCCACCGGCTTTATTGGCCTCCTGGGTAAAGTGGGTGGAGCCATGCCGCGCTTGATTGCCAGTCAGGTCAGCAAAAACCAACAGTTCAGGCAACAGGTGATGGAGGAGGAGGAAATCGCTTCTGCATTGTACGAGCTGTTCTCCCGATAATCGATTGCGGCTGAGACCAGCTTTCCAACACAATAGTAAAAAAGGGGGAGAAAGAAGTTTATGATGCAATCCAGTTACAAAAAACTGGCCGTTGCCATATCCATTAATGCGGTGATCATGTTCTTCCTGACGTATGTGATGATCGCCAGCTTCGAGCATTTCCTGGTCAACATCAACCGCATCTACATGGCGCTGATCATGGCTGCCCCGATGGTACTGGTGATGATCATTGTGATGCGTTCGATGTACATGAACAAACGCCTGAACACCATTCTCCTTGCCACATTCGGTGCGCTGACCATTTTGCTGTTCATCCTCATCCGCACCCAGACACCGGTGGGCGACATGGCATTCCTGCGCTCGATGATCCCGCATCACTCTGGTGCGATCTTGATGTGCGAGCAATCCTCCATTACCGATCCGGAGATCATCGAATTGTGTGATCAGATTGTCCAGACCCAGAAAGAAGAGATCGCCCAGATGGAGGCGATAATGGAACGGATGCGCTGATCCAGACTAATAATAAATATTGAAACCACCAGGAAGCGGGCAAACAAAATCGTTGTTTGCCCGCCGATCTGTGCCAAACCTTCCTCCCCGGCAGCCAGCCGGCTGAAGGGGGGATTGCCTTTGGATCTATAATTAATCCATGCCCCCAACAAAAAAAATCAGCGAAATGGACATTCTGGATGTCTCCGATCTTTCCTACGCTCAACGCCTGTGCGCAGCGGCCTTGCAGGGCCTGGTCAACCGCTCCGGCCCGGCCATCTTTTTGGATTACGGCATCTATGATGACCCCGCCGCTCGCCGTACCAATGAGGTCTTTCTGGATGACGCGCTGTGGTACGGCAAATACCGGGAGTTACTCGGCAATCAGGATCAAAACAATCTCGAATACTATCGTGGCGAACATGGCTTTCGTTTTCAAACCACCGCCAGCCTGGATGACCTCATCAGGCAGTACCGGGAACACATCAGGGGGTGTGTGATATGGGACGCATCCTTCCCCGACAGCGCCAACATCGCCTTGATGTTGGCCGCCCAGGAGGCTTTGCTGCCGGTGGAAACCGCCATGACCGATTGGGCGCAGCAACTGGGTTTGCCCGTCGTTCACAACCTGGTCGGCAAATGGCACAACCGCGTTGAACTTTACCGATGGGCGTTTGAAAATCTTTGGGCAAACTGCAAACCCGATATGCTGGCCTGCATTGAACCCGACTGGCAGCGCCCTGAATTTGTGGACTATTTGGTCCAAAATAAAATCTTCACCTACAACCTGGCAAGCAAATCCGGGGGAATTGGCGACCAATTGCTGCTCATGCTGGCATTCGGACCGGCATGGATGCGTGAGATCGTTTTTGCCCTGCGGCTGGACGGCCATGTACGCCGCCTGGGGCTGGCAATGATGGCTGCACGTTCACCTGAGGTTAAACTGGCAACGCAGATAATGCGTGCGGTTCCGGCAGCACCCCACCCCACCATCTTCGGCTGGCACACCAAACGCGACGACGAACTGGCTTTCATGCTGCACCTGTCTGCAAATGGATTGCGCCTGGTTCCATCGCACCTGGCAGCCAACTTTTCCTTCCACAGTCAGGTGCAGCCGCTCGGCTGGCAACCGCCCGCACCTGCCCCTGATATTGAGCTGGACCCCAATGGCGTTTACCTGACCTTTACCCTGTCTGACGGTGATCAATTAATGATGATGAGCACAGGCGAACTGGGCAACTGGTACAGCGCCCAACGTGGTTCCGTACCATTCAACTGGGAGACCCAGCCGCTGCTGGCCGAGCTTGCCCCGGCCTTGCTCGAGAAATACATTCGTTCTGCCACCCCCAACGACTGCCTGATCGCCGGGCCGTCCGGCGCGGGGTACATCATCCCACCACTGGCGCCCAACCTGCGCGCTTATCTGGTGGAAAGTCGCCGCATCTGCCAGCAAGCCGGCATGAGCGTGATCACGGCTTACGTGGCAGACCCACCCGCCCGTGTTTTCCGCGACATGGCGCAGCAATCCGATGGGCTGGATGGCTACCTGGCGGGCTATGCCGTGTTGACGCGCGCACCGCAAAAACAGGTGGGCAACGCCATGTTTATCGCCAACCAGTGGCCCCCTGTGGCTCAAATCGGCGCTTCTGCTGAGGACGTACTGCGGGGAGTGCAGGATTTGATTACTGCGCCTGGCCCCCGGCCCAGATTTATCGGTGTGCATCTGTTTGCCTACCGCACCACCCTGGCTGACATCGTCCATTTCGCGCAAAGCGTGACCGACGAGCATATTCACATCCTCCGCGCCGACGTCTTCCTGCGCGCGGCACAACGTTTTTCCAACCAACGGAGAGATCCCCGTGCCTGAAAAACTGACCACCAAAGCAAAGATCCTGTACGGCGTTGGCGACCTGGGTATTTCGCTTCTTACCGCTTCGATCCAGTTTTTCCTGTTGTTTTATTACACCGATATCGCCGGCATTGACCCTGCCCTGGCGGGCAGCGCGCTGCTGGTGAGCAAACTCACCTGGGACGCGGTCAATGACCCGCTGTTTGGCTACTTTTCTGATCGCACGCGCAGCCGCTGGGGCAGGCGCAAGCCTTACATGCTGCTGGGCGCCATCCCATTCGGGTTGTCGGTATGGCTGCTGTTCTCCCTTCCCCCCGGTTTGAAGGGTGCTGCGGCTTTCCTTGCAGTGCTGGGCACATTCCTGCTGGCTGACACCTTTCAGACCGTGGTCAGTGTTCCCTATTATGCGTTGTCCGCCGAACTCACCTATGACTATGACGAACGTACATCGCTCATCTCCATCCGCATGATCTTTACCGTGCTGGGGTACATCCTCGGCGCGGCTGCCACCACTGCCCTGGCAGGCTTGTTCATCGGCATGGGCTGGACAAAAACCGCGGCGTACAGCGGGGTGGGTGCGGTGTTTGGCGCAGTGGCGTTGATCACCCTGCTGGTGACGGCGTTCGGTGTCAAAGAGCCTGCCCGCGCCGAATTGCAACCGGCAAAGATGCCCGCCTGGTCACAGATACGCCATGTGTTTCGCAACCGACCATTTGTGCAATACATGATCATGAGCACCATCATTTCCATCAGCTTCACCCTGCTGACCTCGCTGCTGCCGTACTACCTCACTTATCAACTGCAAATGACCGACCAGATCCCGTTTGTCATGCTTGCCATGCTGGGAACCATTGCCATTTTCCTGATTCCCTGGCGGTATGCCTCGGTGAAGATGAACAAGGGTCCTGCCTATGCGCTGGGTCTGGCGATCGCCAGTGTTGCCATCCTGGGAGCTTATTTCCTGCCGCAGGGACCCACCCCGTGGATCTATGTGATCGCTTTCGTCGCCGGGCTGGGTTTCTCAGCCCAGTACGTCTTCCCGTGGAGCATGATCCCCGACGTGGTTGAGGTGGATCAGGCTGCCACAGGCGAACGCCACGAGGGGATTTACTTCGGCGTCAATTCCTTCCTCGGCAAACTCACCGGCGCGTTGGGCGTGGCTGCCAGTGGGTGGGCGCTCAAGCTGTACGGCTATGTCCCGGACGCCGCCCAGACTCCGCGTGCGTTGTTTGGCATCCGTTTCTTTTTTGCCATTGTTCCGGTGGTGGCGTTTGTCATTGCGCTGCCCCTGTTGATCTGGTATCCGATCACCCGTGAAATGCATGCCCGGCTGACGCAAACCTCCACGGGCGAATAGCAAAAGATCAGCCCCCATCCCACAGATCCCCTGCTCCCTCCGCCAAAAACGTTTACGGCGGAGGGAGTGCTTTTGTTTTCACCGGTTTATTTTCCCGATCAAATTGGTACCCGCTTCCCATTGACAATTCAAAAAAAAGCCTTATATTCATAGAATATCCGTGCTAATCGGACAATTTTAGTGATAATTGAGGGGGAGTATGGGAGTATGCAAGGATGAGTAACACCACACAATCAGCAATATCAACTGAAAACAATGAGCGTGATTGGATTAAGAAGACCGTGATCTTTCTCTCCAGCCAGGGCCTGTCCATGTTTGGCTCCATGCTGGTGCAATATGCCATCATCTGGTGGATCACCCTGACCACCCAGTCTGGCGCCATGCTGACCATTTCCACCCTGGCGGGTTTCCTGCCGCAGATTGTGATCTCGATCTTTGCCGGTGTTTGGGCAGACCGCTACCCGCGCCGTCTGTTGATCATTGCATCCGACGCACTTACCGCTGCAAGCACGCTGGTGCTGGCGATTTTCTTCCTGATGGGGTATCAGGAACTGTGGTTGATCTTTGTGGTATCCGCCGTTCGCTCGGTTGGTGCTGGCATTCAAGCGCCCGCGGTGAACGCCTTCATGCCGCAAATCGTACCGCAGGAAAAGTTACTCAAGGTGAACAGCATCAATGGCACCATCCAACCGGTGATCATGATCGCCGCGCCCATTCTCAGCGGTACGCTGCTGTCCTTCTCAAGGCTTGAGTCGATCTTCTTTATTGACGTGTTCACCGCCCTGCTCGCCATTGGGCTGCTGGTCATGCTCAAGGTTCCACCCCACCAGAAGGCGGCCGGTGGCCAACCCGCCACGGGTTATCTTGAAGATATGAAACTGGGACTGGCATACATCAACCAGCACCGTCCGATCAAGACCCTGTTCTTCTTCTTTGCGGTGGTATTCTTCCTGGCAACCCCGGTGATCTTCCTCACCCCGTTGCTGGTGGCACGCTCGTTTGGCGAAGAAGTCTGGCGGCTGACAGCCAATGAAGTCACTTTTTTTGTTGGCTCGATCATTGGCGGCATGATCATGACCGCATGGGGTGGTTTCAAGAACCACTTCCGCACCATCGGGTTAAGCTGCCTGCTGTGGGCGGTACTTTTTACCGGCCTGGGCCTCTCGCGGGATTTCTACCTGTATCTGGCTTTCATGTTCCTGGCCGGCATTCCCATGCCGATGCTCAACGTGCCCACCATCACCCTGCTTCAAGAATCAATTGAGCCGGACATGCAGGGGCGCGTCTTTGGTGTGCAAATGCTAATCAGCAACATTGTCATGCCAACCGGCATGTTGATCATGGGTCCCATCGCAGACTTTGTGACCATTGAGTCGTTGCTGGTCATCTTCAGCCTGTTGATGGCGATCCCTGCGGTGTGGTTGTTCCTCAATCGTCCGCTGGATGAAGCTTATCAGAAGTTGATGGAAAACCGCCGGCTGGCAGTCCCCACCACTGGCTGTGTGGATTGTGAGTCAGGGGATTAGGCGAAACAGAAGAAATCAGTACCTTTTGACCGGTACTGATTTCTTCTCACTCTCAAAATAAAACCCCACAGGGCATCGCCTTGACCTTTTCGGGGGCCATATCCAAAACAAATTGAGAATTAGCGACTATATGATTTGAATCGTAATTCAGGTAAACATATACCTCACGTCCCCGATAATGTTCTTGTATGATCGACCCTTTTTGCGGCATTCTATAGTAGTCAATCAAGATACACTTCTTCCCAGCTTTATCCAACAAAGGGAAGTTTATATCGGGTGTATGTGCCAACAAAAATCTAACACATTCCACTAATATGTCTCTCCAATTTGATATTGTTTTTATTTCGCCATTGGGCAATCGTAAAGACCGGGGAGCCTTTTTCCCGGTTAACGATAAAGGCAAGTCGCTGAGGTTTATATAACCATCGCCCTGCTCAATGGCTTTCCCGTTAACAATCAGCTGGGGTGGCTCAGCAACCACCGGGTTATTAGTAGCAGTCACATTGATAGCTTCATTCCAAAAGAGGGTTGCATCAAGGTTATCAATCAAATACCGCGCGGCGAGATGAATTGGATCCGTTTCCAAATTGATAATTGCAGGTGTAAGATTAGAAAAATTTTCAATCTTGTAGTGTTTCCAGATAATTCCATCTGTGAGGATTATATTGGGGACTCGATATGTAATACCATAAGACAAAATTGTATTTACAATTTTATCTTCCATTAAATTAGCCCCAAAAGCCTTCGCCTCAAGGATTACATTTACTTCACCACGACAATCATTAAGTGCGTAATCGAGTTTGGTATTTTTGTAGTATTTCTCGAATTCCACCATCTCAGGATTGCGGGTATCCCAGCCTAAAACTTGAACGATCGGATCGATCAATACTGCCCGGGTTATCGCTTCATTGTTCCTAAGTTTTGCGGAGTGAATTCTGGACGATGTTCGAACGTGTTCGATGGTTTCCATCAAAAGGGATATTGGGCTGTGAATTTTCATAACCCCGCTCCTGCTTATCACATGGCTGTTTTGTTTGAGATTAATTTATTATATGCTGATTTACATAATCCTATTTCCCATACTTGTTTTATGCGAATTATTTGTCTGTAACCCTTATGAACACATGTCAAAAAACACCAAATCACGTACTAATTTGTAAACATGCAAGACAATCTTAAGAAAAAAACAGCCGGATGAGGTCTTCATCCGGCTGTTTGAATTTCGGTCCTACTCCTGGGGAGTCTTTTGCTCTTCCACAAACTTGAGGAATTGCTCAACCACCTGCTTCAGCATGGCTTCGGGCAACGCGCCCACCTGCTGGTGAACCACTTGGCCGTCGACGATGAACAGCATGGTCGGAATACCCTGCACCCCGTAGCGCACAGCGTACTGGTTGTCTTCATCGGTGTTGACTTTTGCGACCACCAGTTTGCCAGCCTGCTCAGCGGCGATCTTGTCCAGCGTGGGAGCCACCATCCGGCACGGTCCGCACCACGGAGCCCAGAAATCAACGATCACGGGCAGGGTTGACTGCAGGACAACTTTCTCGAAATCGGCATCAGTAACATGCAAAGGTTTGCTCATAATAAACTCCTCTTTTTGATTGCAAATTTTTCGGGGGTGGCACCCCGGTTTTTCTGACAGATGGGTAATCTCTTCAACAAGAAATTTGATGCAGCAACCTCATGAAAGTTACATCGATTCAAGAAGAATTTGATGGGTTTTCCGACTGGCGCTTCTGATAAAATCCTTTCCACCCGTTATCAATGGTGAACTTGCCTGCCATCAAAGAGATTCGCTTCGAGGATAAACCATGACCGACACCCCCACCCTGCGTTTTGCCCGCCTGAACGATGATGCCTTTCTGCCTGCCCGCAAACACCCCACCGATGCCGGTGTTGATCTGCGTGCCAGCCAGAGTGTGGAGATTCCCCCCTTCTCTGCTGCCCGCGTGCCCACCGGCCTTACTTTTGATATCCGCCCTGACTTCATGCTGCTTGCCAAGCCCAAAAGCGGCTCAAACTTCCTGCTTGGCGCAGGGGTGATTGACCCTGGCTATCAGGGCGAGATCCTGATCAAGGTCATCAATTACACCCCGCAACCCATTACCATCCAGCGCGGTGACCCCGTGGCACAGGTGGTGCAGGTGCGCATTTTTACCGAAGCACTGGAAGAAGTCAATCCGGCGGAGATCCACGCGGTGAAAAGCGAACGCGGCGCGGATGGGGGCATCGCCCGTTCGGCGTCTTAAAATATGTCTTAAGCATGACCAAAATATGACCCGCTGCACTCGCATCCTGCCCTGACAAAGAATAGAATACGATTGCCGGCGGTTGCCGGCAATATTATGATTGAGAGAGCATTCAATGCCGAACCAAATCGCCCTGATTACCGATAGCACCTGCGATCTGCCGTCCGAATGGATTAAAGAACATGAAATCACCGTCGTCCCGCTGAGCATCCTGTGGGGCGACGAACATTATCTGGACCGCGTCACCCTCTCACCGGAAGATTTTTATGCCCGGCTGGAGACCAGCAAGATCCACCCCACCACATCCCAACCAACCCCGGGGGATTTTCTCAAAGCCTACTGCCAGGCTGCCGAAGCCGGTGCAAAGGAAGTGGTGGTATGCACCATCAGCAGCGCCATGAGCGGTACGATTGGCTCAGCCAGGCAGGCCGCCCAGGAATCGCCCATCCCAGTGCATATTGTTGATTCACGCAACAACTCCATGGGTCTGGGCTGGCAGGTGATGGCTGCAGCGCGCGTCCGTCAGGCGGGCGGCTCCATTCAGGAGATGCTGCGTGCCGCTGATGATGTCCGCAAACGCATGGTATATTACATCTCGCTGGACACCATGGAGTACCTCACCAAGGGCGGGCGCATCGGGGGAGCGGTGAAATTCCTCAGCTCGGTGCTGCAGATCAAGCCTCTCATCTACGTCAACCCCGAAAGCGGCACAGTGGGTGCTTCCATCCCGGCGCGTTCACGCAGCAGCGCCATTGAGGGCCTGTACAAACAATTCTTCAGTCACCTGCAGGGCAATGGACCCAAACACATCATGGTGTTGCACAACGCCGCCCTGCCCGAAGCCACCGCCCTGATGGAACGTGTGCGCGCTGAACACAACCCGGCTGAACTACTTATTTCAATCGTCTCACCGGTGCTTGGTGTGCATACCGGTCCGCGCGCGGTGGCGCTGTGCGGTTACGCCGAAGCCTGATCCTGTTGTTTTCCCCTGATCACCATGACCGGCCAGATGAACATCTGGCTGGTTTTGTTTTACATATCATTAACGCGTTCAACCTGAAACATTAAAAAAGAATCCATAAAATGAATGTGGACAACAAAATATGGAACGCACAAACCACGAGGAAAAAATGCACATCCTGGTTACAAATGATGACGGCATTACCGCTCCCGGCCTGCTGGCTCTCGCCCAGGCAATGCGTCAGTTCGGCAAGGTGAGCATCCTTGCGCCTGATCGAAACTGGTCTGCATCTGGCCATGTAAAAACCATCGACCGGCCATTACGGGTTAAGGACGTTATTCTGGCAGACGGATCCCAGGCCTGGGCGACTGATGGAGCGCCATCAGACTGCGTGGCGTTGGCTGTGTGCGGCTTTTTGGCTGACAAAGTCGACCTGGTGGTCAGCGGCATTAACCCATACGCAAACCTGGGTCACGATGTGACCTACTCAGGCACAGTCACCGCAGCCATGGAGGCTGCCATCTGGGGTATTCCTGCCATAGCCATGTCGCTCGATTCAGAGCCTCATCATGAAGGTCGGATTGACTTCTCGGCTGCAGCACAGGTGGCTGCGTGGGTGGTGGATGCGTTTTCCCGTCAGAGCCTGTTGCCAGACACGCTGCTCAATGTCAACATTCCCCGACTTCCCGTCAATGAAATTAAAGGACTGCGCATCACGCGCATGGGACTACGCGTTTATCATGACAAAATGGACAAACGCACCGACCCGCGTGGTCGTTCGTATTACTGGGTGATTGGCGACTCTCCCACCGGCGTCCCCGAAATTGGAACCGATATCGGTGCGCTGGCTGATGGTTATGTTTCGGTCACCCCCCTGCATCTCGATTTGACCGCATACCAGATGATCCCCAATATGAACAGTTGGGACTGGAATCTGTGCATCCCGGCTGAGATTGCCTTCTCCACGCTGTCATCCACCCGCCCCATCAGCACCGGGTCTCATTCAGAGTGAGTACTCAAAAAACCAATCCAAACGGTTAAAAAGTGTTCGTCCCAAAGCTGGTGGGTTTTGAAAAAAGAGCAAGCTCAGAGTAATATGGTAGTTGCCTAGACCGCCATGAACTCGGAGCTTGCCATGTCCATTGTCACGCTACGCTTACCAGAAGTCAAGTACT
>DAOUGC010000232.1:0-33119 GCA_034429695.1 Levilinea sp. | reverse complement strand
AAGCAATTGTTCCAGGATTTTCATGCCTCTTTCTGCGGGAATGTGTTGGAAAACGATGCTGGAGACGATCAGGTCAAAAGAGCCGGTCACCTGGCTGAGTTCATCATCTGACAGAACGAATGTGGCATTATCCACCCCATATCTTTCGCAATTTTTACGGGCCTCAACCAGCATGGCGGGAGAAATATCCACCCCAACCAGACGGGTGGAGCGCTTTGCCAGCGGCAGGCTGAGACGGCCAACGCCGCAGCCGAAATCCAGTGCGGCAGCAGGGGTGAAGTGCGCATCGAGATTCGCATGGATGGTCTGCATGATGTGGGTGATATCGCGTTCTCCGGTTGCAAAGAACTTTTGCAACACTTCAGGGGTAAGGTTGGTGGAACGATACACATCAAAGCTGAGCACGCCGTAATACGGGTCATTCCTGCCAAATTCTTCCCATTCATCATCAGGGTTTTCAATCAAGAGAGAGTTCATCCTTCCATCCACACAAGCAAAATGATGACAGACTAGACAAAGTGTATATCCATTAAAACTGTCGCGCAAGGTGTTGACCCTCTTTAAAGTCCCAGCCCAGGGGTGATCTGGACAACAAATGGATTCAAAAAATAAATGGCATGAAGTATAATTTTGTGTATGGATCCCCACCCCACACCGCTTGTCATCGCCATCGCCGGAGGATCCGGCTCCGGAAAGACCACCGTCGCCAATGTGATTCTGCAGCGCGTTGGACCCGACCGCATCGCTTACCTGCCTCATGATGCCTATTATCGCGACCTGCGTGATTTGCCCCCCAATCAACGGGTGCAAATAAATTTCGACCACCCCGATTCGCTCGAGTCGGAACTGTTGCGCCAACATATTGTGGCATTAAAAAACTGGCAGGCAATTGAAATGCCCGTTTATGACTTTACCCACCATACCCGCACCACCAAAACCATTCATGTTGAACCCCAGCGGGTGATCGTTGTTGAGGGAATTTTGATCTACGCTGAGGCAGCCCTGCGGGAGCTGTTTGACGTAAAAATTTTTGTGGATACCGACCCCGATATTCGCTTCATCCGCCGCCTGGATCGCGATATTACTGAGCGCGGGCGTACCACCGAATCGGTGATCAGGCAGTATATGAGCACCGTCAGGCCCATGCATCTTGAGTTTGTGGAGCCATCCAAACGCTATGCCGATGTGATCATCCCCGAGGGTGGGCTTAACACGGTTGCCCTGGACATGGTAACTGCGCGCATTGAGGCCATGCTGGCGGGAAATTAATCATGGACCAGCCCAAGCCCAAGCAATCACCGTGGATTAGCATTCTGATCCTGGTTTTTGTGCTGGCATTAACCGCGGGTTTGTTAATTTATCGAGACAAGATCAGCACCCTGGGTCAGTATGGGTATCCGGGGTTGTTTATTATCTCTGCCCTGACCAACGCCACCGTAATTATCCCCATGCCCACCATCATCCTGACCACAGCCATGGGTGCGGTTTTCAATCCCATCTGGGTGGCGGTGGCGGCAGGCAGCGGTGCCGCCGTGGGTGAACTGTCAGGCTATCTGGCCGGTTTCTCAGGTAGGGCGGTGGTGGAAAACCGTGCCTGGTTTGACCGTCTGGTGGAATGGATGAAAAAATATGGCGATGTCACCATCCTGGTGCTCGCATTCATACCCAATCCATTGTTTGATATGGCCGGTATCATTGCCGGCATCTTAAAAATGCCCATCTATCGGTTCCTGTTTTGGTGTGTGCTCGGGAAAATACTCAAAATGTTTCTCTTCGCTCTGGGTGGCGCCACCCTGTTCAAAGGCCTGTTCAACTAGTAGGAGGATGAATGACAAATTACAGCGCCATTGATGACTATATTGACCGACACATGGATGAGAGTATTGAGGAACTTTCGCGTCTGTGTGCCCAACCCAGCGTTTCCGCCCAGAACTGGGGGCTGAAGGAATGCGCTGAACTGGTGGGAGAAATGCTCCACCAGCGGGGATTTGATGTGCAGATTCACTCAACGGCAGGAGCGCCGGTGGTGTTTGCCGAGCGCAAGGGCCGCAGCGATCGCACCATTCTGTTTTACAACCATTATGATGTGCAACCGGCTGAGCCGTTGGAGTTGTGGGAGTCTCCTCCGTTTGTTCCCACCATCCGTGACGGCGCGTTGTATGCTCGGGGAGTATCAGATGACAAGGGGCATATCACCAGCCGTTTATTTGCGATCGATGCCCTGTTGGATGTGGAGGGTGAGCTGCCCTGCAACGTGAAGTTTGTGATTGAAGGTGAAGAGGAAACCAGCAGCCTCCATCTGGCTGAATACGTAAATACCCATGCTGAACAACTGAAAGCCGATGGCATTGTATGGGAATTTGGCGGGGTGGACCACAATGAGCGTGCCATGCAGTACCTGGGCTTGCGTGGCATCTGTTACGTTGAACTGTGGGTTGAGACAGCCAATCAGGACGTACACTCTGGCACGGGAGGTTCAATCTTCCCCAATGCCGCATGGCGTCTGGTATGGGCGCTAAACAGCTTGAAGGGTCCGGATGAGAAGATCTTGATCCCCGGTTTTTACGATGACATTCAAACGCCTTCACAACGTGAGGTGGAGTTCATGCGTGCCCTGCCCGAAGTGGCTGATGAATACCGCACCCGTTACGGGATTAAGAATTTCCTGGACGGGCTGACCGGTGGTGTGGAACTTCGCCTGGCTGAGGTTTATCAGCCCACCTGCACGATTTGTGGATTGACTTCGGGTTATCAGGGAGCCGGTTCCAAAACCGTGCTGCCTGCGCGGGCATCCGCCAAGGTGGATTTCCGCCTGGTTCCTGATCAACGGCCTGAGAAAGTGCTCAAGTTGTTACGCGCTCATCTGGATGCCCAGGGTTTTGAGGATGTCCACATTGACTTTCTGGGTGGAGAAGCGCCGGCCAAAACGGATCCCGATGATCCCTTTGTTCAACTGGTGGTGGAGACATCGGCTGAGGTATATGGCCTGCCCATGCAAATTGTCCCAATGGTGGGTGGTTCTGGTCCCAACCATGTGTTTGAAGAAGTGGTGGGCGCCCCAATCGTAACGGCAGGTGTGGGTCACCCCGGTGCGCAGGCACATGCACCCAATGAGAATGTGCGCCTGGATCTGTACAACAAGGGCGCGAAGCATATTGCGAGAATTCTCAAAGAATCAGGAAAATAGGCAGGTTTTCAACGAATCTACGGGCGGGAGCGTAACAGCTTCCGCCCTTTGCGTTCCACTGCCTGCCAGGCTGCCAATACCTGTTTTACTTCATCATCGGTCTCGGGTAACATGCCATAGCGGATGCGGTTGTAGGCATGAGTGATGAGCGTGAGGGCTTCGGTTTCGTCGCCAAAGGTATCCGCCAGGCGCGGAAGATACTCGAGCGGCGTCCAGGCATTGGCCCGCGGGGTGTCCAATCGAGCCCCGAGGTTTTGCAATTGATGGTAAACATAGCGGATGCGCGCAGCACCCACGTACTGGCGGGCAGAGCCACGGCGGCTGCCGCGATTTTTTGTCGGTTTCTGGGGTTGATCCTGGGCGCCTGCAGCGGGGTCTTCGCTTAGATTGTCCTCGGCGGTCAGTGACATGCGCCGCCGTTCTGAGCGGACGGCAATAAAAATCAGCGCCAGAATGCCAGCCACAACCAGCGCGACCACGGCGATTTGACCAGCCTGGAATAATTCCTTGAATTGCGTGGCATTTTCCTCCTGCTGGGTAACCGCAAAGCTTTCCATATTTGTCTGCAAATTGGAGATGACGCGGTTTATCTGCGGATCGGAGAACAGGTCTCCAAATCTGGGCAACCCATTGATCAGCGCGGTGAGCAACGGGGAGAAGATCAACAAGACCGCGCCGGTCAGAATCGTGAGCAGGAATATGGTCAGTGCCGTGACGATCGCTCCGGCCTGTGTGCCCATAAACCAGGCAGCGAACAGCGCCAGCCCCACAACAGCCAGGGAAATGATGGTGGTGTTGAGCGCCCAGCGTTTTCCGAAGGGCGGCAAACGTCCGCCGCGCAGTTCGCTGATGCGCGATATGCGTGCCGTGATCAACGAGATCAAACCAAAGAACTGGAAAGCATACAGAAACCCGTAACGCCGGGTGGAGAGCGGGGTATCATCCCAAGCGGACCCCAGGCTGTACAGGACAAACATCAACAGCCCTGCCTGAAAGCTGGAAACGGCATCAAACTGGTTGACCCTGCGTCGGGCAAGCAGCAAACCCCTGTAAACAATGATCAACAGCACCAGGGTATGCCAGATTTCCCGCAGATCGGGATTGTTTTGCGCCAATTCTGTAAAAGGAGAGAAGATCAAAGCGCCCAGGCTGGCCGGGGGAGTTTCAAACACCAGCAGGCTCATGGAGAGAAACACCGCCACCAGCGTCCAGCCGATGTACAAAAACCGGCGGGCGATCACTGTAATTTCAAGGGAATCCAGAATACGCGCAATGATGTAACTGGTAACAAACAGGCTGGCCAGCATGAATAATGATATTGCCCAGTGCACCACGGGCACGGCCAGTTTTTCATACCACAATGATAACCACGACAGTTCTGCCAGCAGGACAGACAGAACGGCAGTCTCTGACCACAGCCAGAGTGCATTTTGATTGCGTAAAGGAGCAGGTGTTTCCGTCATGATTAATAAGTAAACGGCAGGTGAACCGTGCGAACACCCGGAATGGAGGGCGGGGCTTCCTGCGCCAGGGAGATCAACGTGGTGTGGCGTTTGTAGGGTTTTAAACGAACCAGGGTTTCTGCCAGTGATGGTGTGACCATGGCGCTGACCAGAACCAGGGTGGCTCCAAAAGGCAGCCGGGGAAGTGACCTGACCAGAAAATCCTCAAAACGGGCTGTGCCGTACGGGGTGACACATGCCAGGGTTTGAAGCAGGCGGGAGAGTTGATCCGGCGAGCGCCCGGGCATAATCTGAAAAGGATGATCAGCATGTGCCAGCGCGCCATTGGAGAGCAAACCCACTGAATAACCCATCTCTGAGGCGTGATAGACGATGGTGGCGCTTACCTTGATCACCTGTTCAAGCAGTTCAGGGTAGATGCCCAGCCAGGGTTGGGCTGTGGTATGCACATTCAGGCAGGTCACCAGCACCCGCGCAGATACCGGTTGATACACCTTGACCTGGGGTTGACCGGTACGGGCGGTGGCGTTCCAGTGAATGTGACGGATATCGTCGTCAGGGCGGTAATCTCGAATGCCTACAGACTGGGTAGGGTCATCATAAAGACGACGGTTTGCACGCCGGTCGCCAAAAGGATCATCCGCTGGCAACCCCAGATCGTCAAATGGCAAAACTTCGGGAAAAACAGTGACATATTCATTGAGGGGCAGGTCGCGGGTTCGTTCGTACAAACCGAATGGGTCGCCGGTTGATAGCGTGGAGGGGCCAATGGCGTACTCACCCCGTTTTCGCAACAACAGCGAAAAATCACGCCGCATTTTCTCATGACCGCGCAGGCTGAAAAGGTGTGTGAATAGCACCGTATCCTGTACATGCGACGGCGCCAGCATTTCTTCAGAGGGCGGGGTGACGGCGGTGGGGAAGATTTCCGAGAGCGATATCCATGTTAACGGAAGTAACTTGCGGTTATGAACCTCGACAGCAAAATCGAGGTTTTCACCAGGGAAGCCGCGCCGATAACGCCAGCGGTGGGCGAGGGTGAGACCTTTCAAAGAGCGGTTTGCCCACAAAGCGCCCACCAGGATGACCACCATGACGGCCACTGAAAAAACCACCAGCCAGCGCAGATTAAGCAACAAGCCGGCCAGGAAAACCAGGATGATCAGGTCATACCAGCGGGCGATCCAGCTCTTGAGCAGCACTTATGACTCCACGGGGACCGGCACACTGGCGACGATGTCCTCAATTAATTCCTGTGAGGATCGGCCACGGAGTTGCGCCTGGGCTGAGATAATCAGGCGGTGTGAGAGTACATAAGGAGCCAGGAACTTTACATCGTCCGGGATCACATAATCACGCCCATTGATTGCCGCCCAGGCTTGCACGGTCTGGTAAAGCGCCAGGGACGCGCGTGGACTGGCGCCGAGTTGAATATCAGAATTTTCACGGGTTGAGCGTGACACACGCACAATGTAATCGCGTACACTGTCCTCAACTCTTACCTGACGCCGCTCCTTCTGTAGTGACAGGATCTCCTCTGAGCTGGTGACAGCTTGAAGGGTCTGCATGGGATCGTCCATGCGGAAGCGTTCCAGAATGGCGTTTTCCTCCTGTTGATCGGGGTAACCGATCACGACCCGCAGCAGAAAACGATCGAGCTGTGCTTCTGGCAGGGGGAAGGTTCCTTCCAGTTCAACCGGATTTTGAGTGGCCATCACCAGAAAGGGGCGGGGAATGGGACGGGTGACGCCGTCACCGGTAACCTGGCGTTCCTGCATGGCTTCCAGCATGGCTGACTGCGTGCGGGGAGTGGCGCGATTGATTTCATCCGCCAGAAGCACCTGACTCATGATGGGCCCCGGACGATACTCAAATTCCTGCGTCTTCTGGTTAAACCAGCTCAATCCCGTGACATCAGATGGCAGCAGGTCGGGTGTGAATTGAATGCGGCGGAAGGAACAACCCAGTGAAGCCGCGAGAGCGCGTGCAAGGGTGGTTTTACCCGTCCCTGGCACATCCTCCAACAGGACGTGCCCCTCACACAAGACGGCTGTCAACAGCAGGTGAATGACCTCATCCTTGCCGATGATGACTTTTTGAATGTTTTCTCTGATTTGTCGAGCGACGGACTGGATCAAGATGTGTTCCTTTCCCCGGGATCAAGCAGGTATACTCTGGCGGTGTTCAGCGATGGCGCCGGTCTTACAGGCGAATGACCAGTCCGCAATAGGGGCAGGTGATCGAATCAGCACCGCGTATGACCGGCTGGGTGATGGCGCCGCCACAGGATGGGCACTGGGTGGGGGCCGCCTTGGCTTTCTCCACAAGGGTCTGGTCAATGGCAATTGCTCTGGACTTCTGAATGTCACCGCAGCGAACCAGATTGATCAATCCCTGCCAGCTCTCACAATCCTGATCGAAGATGTGGAGAAATGCACTGTGGAAGGGGGCGCCGGGGTTGAACTGGATCTCAATGTGGTCTTCGTTCTTTAAGAACCCTTTTTTAAACGCTTTCACCTCGCTCACCAGGCTGACCGGAACTTCAAATTGAAGCGTCTGAACCTTCTTGCTCTCAGTGGTGATAAACAGGACTTTCTTGGTGGCAACTTCTTCGTTCTGTTCAAAGATCAGGCGTTGATCGGTCAGGTACAGGATGCCGTCCGGGTCATTTTTCTCCTCAGTGGTGTCACGATACCACACCGCTTTGACGGCTGTTACAACGGCCTCGGATGGATACAACTGGAAACAGGCAGCGTCAATGTAGTCACAGGCGGCTTCCAGTTGCGCCAGGTGGGTTTTGAAGGCGTTGAACTCATTTTCAATCGTATCGAACATTCCGCGGATGGCGTTTTCCAGTGAGCCGGCTTTACTCTCCAGGTTATCCACCTGGGCTTGCACCTGTTGCAATACTGGCCGCGCTGCAATGGGGTTGCGGGATAGTCCATTCAAACGCTGAAACTGGGTCTCCAGTGCTGGAATCTGGCGTTCAAGGGCAGGAATATCAATGTTCATGCGCCGTTCCACGGCAGGCATGGTTGCGTTCCAGCGTTTCAACAGATCGGCGGCGCGCTCTTCCAGATTTTTCTCAAAGGCGTAACTGCGATCCCGCAGCACCTGAATGCGCTGGGGCAAGCCGCGCACCTGCGTGTTTAGATCCTCCACCCGATCACGCAGGTTGGTCAATCGGACTTTACCATGCAGATTTCTCAGCTCATATCCAACGTTGTTAATGTCAGATTGCAATTGTTCCAACGGCGAAGGATTTTCTTTTGACATGCCAGGCTCCTGGGGATGGGATGGTTCAATGCTCCAATATTTTACATCCAAACAATCAGCGAATGCTCGCAGGCAATCATCACCCCTGGCTGTCTGGCTGACCCAGAATGGTGAGCGGGGTGCGAATGGTGGCCAGCATATGATTCCATAACGGCGAAGCCCGGTCGCGTTTCCAGTCATGCACAAACCGGCGGTAGGTATCTTCCCGTTCGGTTTGATAATGATCGGCAAGAGCAGTCAGACCGGGGATCAGGCGTTTCATGGGCCGCGTATTATTAAAGTATTGAAAAATCCGCCGTTCTTCCTTTTCCACAAAAACCGGTAAAGCGTCCAGCCAGATATCATAATCATGAATGGAACCGAGCAGATCCTGATGTTTTTTGGTCAATCGGATGGCGTCTGATAGCCGGTCAGGATAAAGGACGGCAAATGTTTCCATACTGTAACGCAGGCGTTTCATGGCAACACGCATTTGATGCAATTCGGTGACGTTTTCTGGTCGGTCAATAAAAGGTTCCCACTGAGCCAATCCGTTGTAATAATCCTGGATGGAGTCGTGTGCCACGCGATACAGGGCAGCTGAGTAGGGAACATCTCCGCCCAGTTGAGCTTGCAGCTTGTTAAGCGCTTGTGTGATGCGTTGCAGGGTTCCCTTCTTCTCGAAGGCGTCCAATTCCAGCAATACCTTTTGTTGAATACGCCCGCGCTTTTGGGTCAACCGCATGTGCAATCGCCGGATGCCCGGCAGTTGGTGAGGATCGACAACCTGGTGGATGCACTCATCCAGGTAAAGCAGTTGCACATCGGTGTCACGAGCCGAGCCAAGCGCCTGTGCCATGGATCGTAGTTCATCCAGCCAGGTGGTTAATTTTTTTGAGCCAAAACACTGTGAGAAGAGCGGCAGGGTGCTGCGCAGACGGCGTGCGGCCACCCGCATGCGGTGGACATGTTCAACATCCTTGGATTGCCTGACCCCTTCCACTTCATTTTCCATCGCCAGCAGATAGGTGCTCATTGCTGTGGCCGCATATGAACAGACCCCGGCGTCAGCTTGATTTTTCATGCCATTCACCTCCCTCTCCTGAGTGGTGATGATGAGAGCGCAATGTTCATCCGCACGGTCATTATAGCATTGTCAATTGTATGTTTTATAAAAACCCCCGACGTACCATGTCGGGGGTGGAACGGGTCTCTCACGATGGCGTGCTTATTCCTGTTCTTCGTCGTCAGAGGAATCGATCTCCAGCAACTCGCCAGTGGCGATAAATACGGTGCGTTCGCAGATGTTTGTAACCCGGTCAGCCATGCGCTCAATGTTATGCGCCACCCACATCAACAAGTTTGCCTGATCGATCATCTCAGGGTTGGAGAACATGACACTGATCAGGCTGTGATGCACATGGTTGTAGAGGCTATCCACCTGATCGTCTTCCAGTGGAATGGTGGAAGCCACACGCGCATTTTCGGTGATGAAGGCATTGAGCGCCCGACTCAACATGCTGATGGCAATTTCAGCCATGCGGTCAATCTCGCGAATGGGGATGGGCAGATTGCTGTCACCCAGTTTGATGGTCACCTTGGCGATCCCCTTGGCGTAATCACCCATGCGTTCCAGTTCGGTGATGACCTCGAGCATGGCCGCCAACATGCGCAGGTCATGTGCAATGGGTTGTTGGGTGGCGATCAAGATCAGAATGCCATTTTCAATGGCATACCGTTTTTCATTGATGATGTTGTCATCGTTGTACAATTTGCGGGCCATGGTTACATCGTGGCGCTTGAGACAATTAATGGCGCTCAACATGGCCTGTTCCACCATGCTGCCCAGCAACAGGAGTTCCTCCTGAAGCTGTTTGAGTTGACGATCGAAGGTTTCTCTTGGCATGGTTACCTCTTACCCAAAGCGTCCGGTGATGTAATCTTCGGTGCGGTTATCGCGCGGATTGGTAAAAATTTGAGATGTTTTGCCGTATTCTACCATGAGACCGGCGCGGTCATCATCCATGGTAAAGAAGGCGGTATTGTCAGAGGCGCGGGCGGCTTGTTGCATGTTGTGCGTCACAATGATGATGGTGTATTCTGAGGAAAGTTCGCGCATCAGATCTTCGATCTTCAGGGTAGCAATGGGATCCAGCGCCGAACAGGGTTCGTCCATCAAAATGATCTCAGGCTTTACCGCCAATGCCCGTGCGATGCACAATCGCTGTTGCTGTCCACCCGAAAGCGCCATGGCGCTCTTTTTTAGGTTGTCTTTCACCTCATCCCACAGTGCGGCTTGCCGCAGGGTGCGTTCCACCAGATCGTCCAGGCTGCCCTGGTAACCGTTGATGCGTGCACCCCAGGCGATGTTTTCATAGATGGTTTTTGGGAAAGGATTGGGTTTCTGGAAGACCATGCCGATCAATCGGCGCACCTGCACAGGGTCAACATCATTGGAATACAGGTTCTGCCCGTGGAAAAGCACACTGCCATCAATGCGGGCGCCAGGGACAAAGTCATTCATGCGGTTGAATGAGCGCAGCACCGTGCTTTTGCCGCAACCGGATGGTCCGATGATGGCGGTGATCTCCCTGGGCTGGATTTTTAGGTTTACATCCTTTACCGCTCGAAAATGACCGTAATAAAACGAAAAATCTTTAAGTTCAATGGCAAAGTCGTTTTGTATACTCATGTTGCTCATAATTACCGCCTGCCAAACCGGTTTCGAAGAATAATTGCGATGGAATTCATACTGAGCAGCGTGGCCAGTAAAACGATGATGGCCGCCGCAGCCAGGTTGTGAAACTCTGCCTGCGCCCTTGCAGTCCAATTATAAATCTGGATTGGCAACGCAGTAAAGTTCGAGAATGGACCACTGGGAGCGCCCGTGATTAAGGTGGACGCGCCCACAACGATCAGTGGGGCGGTTTCCCCGATGGCGCGGGACATGGCCAGGATCGCTCCGGTAAGGATACCCGGCATGGCGTATGGAATGACATGGTACCAGATGGTTTGCCAGCGGGTGGCCCCCAGACCAAAGCTTGCCTGCCGTAAACTGTTCGGAACTGCGCGGATGGCTTCCTGGGCATTAATGATCAAAACCGGCAGGATGAGCAATCCCATGGTGAGGCCGGCTGAGAGAATGGTGCGTCCATTGGAATTTTCAACGCCAAATATCTGCCCGCTGGTGATGGGTGCGAATGTTCGCACAAAAATGGCCAAACCCAGAATACCATAGATGATGGACGGAACCCCGGCGAGGTTTTCAATGTTGGTCTGAATGATGCGGTTCAGCCAGTTGCGTTTATCTGCATACTCCTCAAGGTAGATGGCGGCGCCAACCCCCACCGGTAGAGCAAAGGAAATGGTGATGGAAACGAGATATAACGAACCCATCAAGGCTGAATGGATGCCAGCAGTTTCTGCTCTTTTGGACATATTGGCTTTCAGGAAATCCCAGGTCAACCACATTCGATATGCCAGGCGTCCGTTTGGATATTTTTCCTGCAGGGTTTGTTCAATCTGTTCCCGATGAAACAGTGAGTCCGAAAGAATATAACTTTCTTCCACTTTCTCGTCGGCAACCCGTTGCAAGACCAGATGATACAACTCGTTCTGTGAACGATCTGTCAGTGGTTTTTCCCGGTTAAGAGCACGCAAACGGTTGGCGGATAGATGTTTTTCCAGAATGGCAATCAGTTCGGTTTTCTCCAGATCTTCCAAGGGTCCATCTGATAATTCTGAAGGGTTGATTGAGTAGTCATATATGACCAGGCCAATCGACTGGTTGAAGATGTTGATCAGCAGGATGGTGAGCGCCAAAATACCCACAAGTGTGGCAAGAAAAAACAGACTTTTCCACATTCGGGCTATATCATGCCGGCGGTGGAGATTTCGCGCTTCGTGAGTGTCAGGGTGCATCAGTGTGGATTTCATTCGCACACCTCACAATGGCGCGCTTCGTGAGTGTCAGGGTGCATCAGTGTGGATTTCATTCGTACACCTCACAATGGCGCGCTTCGTGGGTGTCGGGGTGCATCAGTGTGGATTTCATTCGTACACCTCACGATAGCGGTTGGTAAGCGCACGACTGATGATATTGAGGGTCAGGGTGATCAGGAAGAGTAACAGACCGATGGCGAAAATACTGTTGTAGTCCGGGGTGTCGTAGCTTAGATCTCCACCGCTGATACGGGCAATATAGCCGGTCATGGTTTCAGCACCCTTGAATGGATTAAAGGTGAATGCCGGGCCAGAGCCAGCGGCCAGTGCAACGATCATGGTTTCGCCAACTGCACGGGAAACCCCAATGATGAATGAGGCAATTAGTCCTGAAAATGCAGCCGGAACAACCACCTTGACTGCCGTTTCAAGGCGGGTGGCGCCAAGACCGTAAGCTGCCTCACGTAATGACCTTGGTACGGCGCTAAGTGCATCCTCGCTCATGGAACTCACCAAAGGCAGGATCATAATCCCCATCACAAGACCCGCAGAGAGGGTGTTATAGATCTGCACATTCGATGTGCCAAAGATCAAGCGCAGTAGGGGGGTCATAAACGTAAGCGCGAAATATCCATAAACCACGGTCGGTACACCGGCCAGGATCTCCAGAATCGGTTTAAGGATATTGCGTGCCTTTGGCGAGGCATATTCGCTCAGATAAATTGCCGAGCCAAGACCCAAAGGTAAAGAGATGAGCATGGCGAAAAACGTGGTTGTGAGTGTGGCATTAACCAGGGGTAATACACCAAACTGACCGATCTTTGGCTGCCATTTGGTTGTGGTCAGAAACTGAATGAGGTTTACATCGGGCATCTGGAAGAAAAGCAGGGACTCCTTCCCTAGCTCATAGACAATTCCCAGTGTGGTGAGGATGGATATGGCGCCGCAAACAAACAGGAACGCCTGGATCAGGGATTCACCAACCCGGGGTTTCTTTCTCAGTCTGGTCATATGAGAGGATGAAGAACTCTCATGGCTGGCCAATAATTGGGTGTGAGACATTTCATTTTCCATGTGGTTGGTTCATTCTCGTAAAGAAATAGGAATGGAGGCCAGGCTCTGGAGGAACCCGGCCTCCCGGAAATATCCTTACTTGAAACTACTACTGCATTGCATCCAGCCAGGTCTGGCGGGCTTCGTTCAGCGCTTCGTCAGAGGCAGGGAAGTAACCGACCTCTGAAATGATCTCGTTGACGTTGCTCAGGAAGAAGTTGATGAAGGCAGCCACCTGGGGTTTGGCTTTCATGACTTCGGCGTCCGAGTAGATAAACAGCGGGCGGGAGAGGGCATAGTCGCCGCTCTCAGCGGTATCGAAGTTGGGCTCCACACCATTGAGGGTGACCACGGCCATGCTGTCCTGGTTCTCGGCGAAGTAAGCGAAGCCAAAGAAACCGATGGAGTACTGGTCGCCAGCGATACCCTGGACAAGGACGTTGTCATCTTCAGACTGGTTGAGGTTGGCAGCCTGCAGGAAGGCTGCTTCGGCTTTCTCAGCGTCCTTCTCATAGGCGGGGAGCATGATGTTTTCCACGAAGAAATCGAAGGTGCCGCTATCAGTGCCGGGGACATAGCGCACGATGGGTTCAGCGGGCCATTCGGGGTTGACATCAGACCAGTTGGTGGCTTTGTCTGAGAAGATCATGGCCAGTTGTTCAGAGGTGACATCGGTGAGGAAGTCATTCTCGGGGTTGACCACGATGGCGATGGCATCCGTGCCGACACGGAATTCCAGGGGGGTGCGGGCGGGTGAGAGGGCAGCGCAGCTTTCGACTTCGCTGTCCTTGATGCCGCGGGAAGCATTGGAGATATCGGTCTCGCCGGTCTTGCAGAAGCGCTCAAAGCCAGCGCCTGAACCGATTGAGTCGATCTTGATTTCGCCTTCAAAGCCGTCTTCGACAAACAACTGGGCAATGGCTTCTGCCACGGGGTACACGGTGGACGAACCAGCGGTGTAGATGGCATCAGCGGGGACATCCGCAGGGTTCACTTCGGGCAATTCCACCATGCTGGTTTCAGCCGCCGGTTCTTCGGTGGGCGCATCAGCGGGAACTTCGGGTGGGACGGCTGTGGGAGCCTCTTCGGTTGGTTCAACCGGTGCCTGGGTGGGTTCTTCTTCAACCATGGCAGTTGGTTCAGCGGCAGGGGCTGCGCAAGCGCTCAAGATCAACGTGAGGGACAGCAGGGCAGCAAAAACAAAATAGAGGTTACGACGCATTTTTCCTTCTCCTTGAAGTCTTAATTTTGTATGACTTCAGGATAAATCGTCGTGATTAAACCCCATGTAATGATTTGTTAACAACTGGTGAACGGGATGAAAAGAAATGGAGTCAGATTGATGGTGAAAAAACATTTTATCGGGGCAGACTGATGAAAAAACGGCTGCCTTTGCCGGGTTCACTTTCCACCCAGATGCGCCCGTTGTGGGCTTCCACCAGGTGGCGGCAAATGGACAACCCAAGGCCTGTGCCCCCACCAGAACGGCTCTTATCGGCTTTGTAAAAGCGCTCAAAAACCCGGGGCAGGTTTTCTGGTGCAATGCCGACTCCGGTGTCCGATACGGTGATGATCACCTTCATGGGTTCCTGATAGGCACAAACACTGATCGATCCCCCGGCAGGTGTGAACTTAATGGCATTGTGGATCAGGTTAACCAGCACCTGCTCCATGCGTTCCGGGTCGGCATGTACAATGGGCAGGTCAAGGGGCACATCATTGGTTAATTGCAGGTTTGAACGCTCTGCCTGAAGTTGCAGGCGTGTGATGGCGCCCTCAGCCAGCTGGTGCATGGCGGTGGGACGTTTTTCCAGTGGAAAACGGCCCGATTCGATCCGGGATAATTCCAGCAATTCGCGCACCATCTGGGTCAGGTTGTCAATTTCCACATCCATGCGCTGCAGAAAGCGTCTGGATACAGCCGGGTCTTCGAGCGCACCCTCCTGAAGGGTTTCGGTGAGGGCTTTCAAGGACGCCAACGGAGTCCGCAGTTCATGCGAGACATTGGTGACAAAATCCTGACGCACCAGTTCCAGGTGACGCAAGCGGGTCAGGTCGTGGATCACCATCAATACCCTGCCGGAAGGTTCATTTTCCAGAACAACCGCCATCACTTGAAGGTGCATTTTACCGGGGGCAATTTCGATGGTCGCATTTTGCGCCTGGCCGGTGTCCAGGCAGCGCCGGGCCAGATCAACAATCTGATGATTCCTGACCACCTGGGTAAGGCTCAAGCCGGCAATATCGGCTTGATTGGGAACAAACAAGCGGATCGCCATATCATTGATCAATTGAACACGCCCAAGGCGATCAGAAATAATGATGCCGTCATTCATCTGGCGCAGAATGGAGGACAGGGTGGTGCGATCCTCGCTTAAAGTTGTATGTTGTTCCTGCAAGCTCCGCATGGCTTCACGATGGGCGCGGAAGATCATATCCACTTCTTCAGGAGCACCCACAGGCAGAGTGCCACCGGGCTTCGGGTCATGAGGAAGGATCACACCTGCCAGATGTGTCAGCGGTTTTACCAGCCGGAAGGATACCAGTCGCCCGAAATAAATCACCAGCAGCAGTGCAATTAAACTGGACAGAAACAACATGCCAAACGAGGTGTTGATCCGGGATTGAATGATGGAGTAGGGGATCGACAATCGGGCTACACCAATAACGCTGCCTTCCTGCTGAATGGGGTAAGCTGTGTAGACAAACCTGCTTTTCAAAGTCTCACTGTAGCGAATTGCCAGGCCTTCTTCACCTTGAATTGCCTGCAAAAATTCCGGCCGGTTGGCATGATTCTCCATCAAGGATGGTTCGGAACGCGATTCGGACAGCACCGAGCCATCGGACAGAATAATGGTTGCACGCCTACCCTGACGAAGCGAAAAATCATCCACCAGTTGGTCGAGGTCGGCAGAGGGTTGTCCGTGTGCCACCAGCGCCTGACTGGTTTCGGCAAGCCAGTGGGTATCATTCATTAAATCGCTGGTGACATCAATCAATATGGATTGACGCAGGTTGAGATAAGAAACCACATTGATCCCGATCAGGATTACCAGGGTGGTTCCAACAATGCTCCAAAATATGGCTTTGCGCACGGAGGTTTTCATCGGGCCTCAACCATCAAAACGGTAACCAGCTCCACGAACGGTGATGATGCGCTTCGGAAGGGAAGGGTCTTCTTCAATTTTTTCGCGCAGCCAGCGCACATGCACATCCACCGTGCGACTGTCACCGATATAGTCCCAACCCCAGACCCTTTCAAGAACGTGCTCACGGGTCAACACCTGTCCCTTGTGGCGAGCCAGAAAGAGCAGGAGTTCAAACTCTTTGGGTTTGACCGGCAGGGGATTTTCGTTGAGACGGATTTCGCGCCGGAGGATATCGAGTGCCAGGTTTCCAAACTGGAGGATAGTTTTTTCGGAGGTGTCCGCCGATTGGTCTTTTTTAACTTCCTCGCGGATCAGGCGCACACGCCTGAGCAGGGCTTTCACCCGCGCCAGCAACTCACGCATGCTGAAGGGTTTGATCAGATAATCGTCTGCGCCAACCTCAAGGCCCACCACACGGTCAATCTCATCGTCGCGGGCGGTCAACATGAGCACGGGTGTGTTCATTTCCTGCCTGAGCAATCGGCATACTTCAAATCCATCCATACCTGGCAGCATGATGTCCAGCAGGATTAGATCGGGATGGGTTCTTCGAACCAGTTCCAGCGCGCCGTGTCCATCCCCAACGGTTTCCACTTCATAACCATGTTTGCGCAGGTTGTAAGCCAGGGTTTCCTGTAGTGATATTTCGTCCTCAACGACGACGATTTTTTCTGCCATGGGTTTGCTCCATTTGTTCCAACAGCAGAGCCAGAGTATCGGTTATCGCGCCACGGTTAAAGTGGGCGCTTACATGCGCACAACCCCGTTCCCCCATATGGCGGGAATCCTCAGGATGGGTGGCGAGATGGATGACCGCATCAGCCATTGCCTGTGGGTTGCCGGGTTGAACGAAAATTCCACCCTGCGCTTCTTCAACCACCTCGCGAATTACGCCATCGATGGCCAGCACCACAGGTCGGGCGGCAGCCATGTAATCAAACACCTTGTTTGGGTAGGTCGTTTTGTACATTTCAATCGGTTTTAAGATCGCCAGACAGGCATCCGATCCGGCCAAGACAGCAGTCATCTCTTTCTTGGCGACTGGCGGGAGGAAGATCACATTTTTCAAACCCATCTCTGTCACGGATTGTTGCAGATTGGGTTTTTCCTTGCCATCTCCCACCAGCAGGAAACAGATATTTTCATGGTCGGAGCACAATTGAGCAGCGTCAAGTACGATGTGAAGATCGTTGGATATGCCGTGCGCTCCTGCATAGGTAACCACAAAGCGATCTGCAAGTTGATGCTGCTCGCGAAACCGGTCGCGTTGGGCAGGATCAACCGCAAACATGTCAGGGTCAACCCCGTTGGGGATCAGTTCCACCTGTTTTGCGCCGCGCTCTTTCACGTGATCAATGTAGCCCGGGGAGTTGACCATGACCACATCGGCGTGCGTGTACAGGAACCTCTCCAACCATAGGGATGGACGGATAATCAAACGGTTTTTAAGCACTCCGACGGCAATCGCAAATGCGGGCCACAGGTCGCGCACTTCAAAAAGAAAAGGTATCCCTTTAAGACGTGCGATCAGCCATGCAGTGACCCCTTGAAAAATGGGCGGTGATGTGCCCCATACGAGGTCAATGTGCGGCTGACGTAGACCCACCAGGAAGGCTGAGACCATGAAGCTAAGGAAACTAAAGACGCGGTGAACAAACGATTTGTGAAAAGCGCGGTAGGTGTATGTGCGCAGAATGCGGATGCCGGGTTCAGGTTCTTCAACCGTCAGCCAGGGGATGCGCTCTGTGCGCGACCTGCCAGTCAGGTAGCTGATCGGGCTGGCGATGATGGTGACCTGATGCCCGCGCCGCACCAGATGCTGCGCCATTTCATAATGGCGGGTGCCTCCAGCCTCGTCAAGCGCCGCAAACGCCTGGTGGATGATCAGGATCTGCATGTTTTCATTCTACCTTAATTGATTTCATGGTTTTATTGTTAACAGATTAACATTTGATCCGTGGTTGTTAATCATCCCGCTTTCTTCCGTGGGTATTAGAACCCGTTCATGTCGGCAACAGGGTGGTTGGGGACGAGCTGGATCAAATCCCAGCGATTGCCGTACAGGTCTTCAAACACTGCCACCATGCCGTAATCGGCCTGTTTTGGCGGGCGGATGAACTTGATGCCGTTTTCCACCATTTCATTGTAATCACGCCAGAAGTCGTCAGTGTTCAGGAACAAAAACACCCTGCCGCCAGCCTGATTGCCAATGAATGCCTCCTGTTCTGAATTGGATGCCCTTGCCAGCAGCAGGGTCGCCCCGGTGGAGCCGGGAGGGGCAATCACCACCCAGCGTTTATCCTGTTCGGGCTGGTAGGTATCCTCAATCAGAGCAAAGTGCAGTTTCTGCGTAAAATACTGGATGGCTTCATCGTAATCCCGCACCACCAGCGCCACGTGTACGATTGCCTGCTTCATACGGTCTCCTCATTAAGGCTCATGACCAGATTCTTATGGGTCTATGATGTGGGCAATTGGAAATATGTCATCAATGAAAGCGGTGGATTCGCCCTGCCAGTAATTATGACGGAAAGTGCTGGTACTTTTATAGAATAGGTGGGTGAATACCAGCCGTAAAGGGGGTATGCGTGGGTGCATCCGTTTAGCGGCTCGCCCGCACGCACCAGGCAGACGGTAAAACCGGGAGGCAGGTCTTGAAATGATGCCTTTACGGTTCCGGCTGTAAATTGCAGGGCGAGTTCGGTGGAACCCTCGTGGATATCCAGATGCCAGGGCACATCCGGGAATAACCAGTGCAGGGAATATGTAATTTCAGCGGAGCAGGGCTGCCCGGTAGGGATAAGCTGATCGCGAACCAGAAAGAGATCTGATGTAGGTCGGCTGAGGGAGCGTTGATGCAGGAGGCCTATCTTCGCATAGCCATTGTGTTGGGCGGTGATTTCTTCAGGCGTTTTGGTTATCACTCGGGCTTGGGCGCGCTCCAACCATAAAAATTTGCCCGCGCGCAGCATTGGCTCGGTGCCATTGATGGTGATGGTATTATGCACGGCTGCACCGGATAATGCATTTTGCCAGGGTTCAGGTGCGGTATAGCGGTAACTTCCAGCATCCAGCAGGATGGGAGTCCCGCTGTGCCACAGGTCCACATGCAGTAGATCAGCATGGGCAGGGCGGGTGGTGTAATGAACAGACCGCAGGCTTGCCCAGGTACGTTGATCTCCGATGCGCTCTCTGCCGGGCGGAATGGGGTGGAGCGGTGCTTTGCAGGTCAGGCCAAGCCAGTGTGGGAGTTCATCCCAGGCGCCAGACGGCAAGGCTGGAGCCCCACAAAAAGCCAGCGAAGCAGCTTGCAACGTTGGGCGGTAATCGCCAAATTCACTGCCGGACAGGGGCAACAGCAGTGCGCCGTCGTTGTGGCCCAGGTTGCTGACCCCACCTGACAGGGTGTCAAAGCGGTTCGCCAGCCATTCAACCGCTTTCTTCAATCGGTCGAGTGACTGTCTGGACAGCAATGGCTCTTGAGGGGTTTCCAGGGCATGGATCCACAAGGCAGCCTGTAACATCAAGCGGTGGTAGTTGGTGGAGTGCTGCACATATTCGCCGTCATCGTCAATCTGGCGATGCAGGGCGCGGTTGAACCATTTTATGCCCATGCGCATCCAGCGTGCAGCATCGGCGTGTGCGGGCAGCAGGCGCGCAGCGGTGATCAACCCGGCGGCTTCCAGCAGCAGGTGATTGTTATTTTGCGCACGCGCGTACAGCAGCGTGGGCGGGATGCGCCTTGCATGGATCACAACGGATTCCAAAATGGATCGTCGGTCAGATGGAGATATGGAAGCACTGCCCTCATAGCAACTCAGGCTGAATGTGAAGGCAATAATCCTGAAGGCAACCTCCTGGGCAGAAGCCCAGTTGGGTCCCAGATGGGCAGGGTTGGCGGTTTGAAAATCATAAAAATGGCGTAGAAAGGCAGCCGGGTAACGTTCGTCGCGGGTCAGGTGATAGGCGCGGCCAAGCGTGAACGCCCAGCCAAACCGAGCCGGTTCCCATGTGTCTTTGATATCTGCGCCGTTGTGCCAGTCAGAGTGGTGTTTTGTCCAGTGGGCAAGCGGTTTTCCCGGGTCCAGCCGGATGGGCGCAGGGTCTGCGCCGTACATGCGAAACTGCCCATCGACGACCTCGTCAGCCAGTTGAATGGCTTGCTGGCGGGCAGCAGGGGAGAGTGTTTCGGCTGGTTGTTGCGGAAGGGCAAAACCATGCGGAGAATAATGTTCCGGCAGGGTGATATTGCCGGGTGTGGGAGTCAACCCCTTCCACACTCCGAGCGCCAGCCCAACGCGGTAAAGTAAATAAAGACTGGTGTACTCCAGACCCAACTCGCGCAGCGCCAGCAGGTTTTTCTTTATGAAGGATGGTCCCTTGCCGGTATTTTCCTGCATCCATCACGCCAGGCGGATCTCGGTGTGATTTTCCATTGAGCGCACCGCGGCAAAAGTCGCGCGTGACACGGCGAAAAGCTCTTCATACGGAATGGGCGGTTGTGAACCAGAACTGATGGCCTGGACAAATGCGCTCCAGCCAGCCTGATGGCCCTTATCCTGTTTCCATTGCAGCTTTTGGACAGAGCGACGCCCATCCACCGTGGTTTCGAGCGAGCGGAAATCGTCAAGAATGGCCACATGTCCGCCAGCGAACACCTCGATCCTTTCCTTGGGAACCGATTTGTCTCCATTGGCCAGGTATGCCACCACGCCGATGGACCCATCAGGATAGATGAGCGTGATCTGCACATTGTCCTGATGATATCGCCCGCCGTCAGGCAACCCAACGGCTGTGACTGAACATGGCAGTTGCCCGATCAGGTGGGTGAGAAGATCGATGAAATGACAACCCTCGCCGATGATGCGCCCACCGCCCTGGGCGGGGTCGTGCACCCAGTGATTGACTGGTATAAACCCGGCATTGACACGGTAATACACATGCATCTGTTCACTGTTTGGTTTGAGGAAGTGCTTGAGCGCCACGGTCAACGGTGCGAAGCGGCGGTTGTACCCCACCATTAACAACGGTGACCCAGGGTTGTGCATGGCCTGTTCGACCTGCTCCAGTTCTTCATCGGTCAGTGCGAGCGGTTTTTCACAGAAAATATGTTTCCCGGCGGCCAGACCTGCCAACACCTGGCGGGCGTGCAGGTTGTGGCGGGTAAGCAGTACCAGGGTGTTGATCTTGTCATCTTCCAGCAGCCGGGCTTCCTCAGACGCGGCATACTGAAAACCAAAACGTTGGGCGGCATGGCGGGCGGTCAACCCTGAAGCTGAAGCCACCCCGGCCAACACGGCTCCGCCGGCTTTTTTCATGGCTGGCAGGAAGGTGGCATTGGCATAATTGCCAGCACCCAGCACGCCCACCACCGGTTGTGTTCCTGAGAAGCTTCCACTTTCCACGCCGACCGCCACTTTTCGGTTGGGTTGAGCGGTTGAGGGTTGGGCTGGATAAGTGAGCAACACCCCCAGGAAGGGTCGTTTTGTCTTTCCGGTGATCAGTTCATATGCGTCGGGAGCCTGGTCAATATCAAAGCGGTGGGAGATCAGCGGAGCCACATCCACCGCGCCGGATGCGAGCAAGTCAACGAAAGCCTGCAGGTTGCGCCCCTCGGTCCAGCGCACATACCCGGCAGGGTAATCGCGGCCCTTTTCCTCATAAGCGGGGTCGTACCGTCCGGGCCCGTAGGAACGCGAGACCTGAAAGTGCAATTCCTTCTCGAAATACACCTTGCGGGGAATGTTCAATCCAAACGCGCCAACGGCAATCACCCGTGCGCGGTCGCGTGCGATGGCGCCAGCCAGCTCAATGGGATCATTGGAACGTGAGTCGGCGCATACCAGAACCACGTCAAAGCCGAGGCCACCTGTAAAGGTTGAGGCTGATTGCACAGCCTCATCACGTGTGGAACAGGTGAACCCCATCTGCCGCGCAAGCGCCACCCGGCTGGGGGATATATCAATGCCGAACACCTTGCAACCGGCTGCACGCGCAATGGAAGCTGCCAGCAGCCCCAGCAAGCCCATTCCGATCACTGCCACGCTCTCACCCAGTTGCGGGGTGGCAAGGCGGAAGCCGTGCATGGCGATGGAGCCAAGCGTGGCGAAAGCAGCGTGTTCGAGATTAACGTGATCCGGTACGTGCGCCAGCAGATTTTGCGGAACAACGGCATATTCGGCATGCACGGCGAAATTACCCCCCGCGCATGCCACCCGGTCACCAACCTTGAAACCGGTCAACCCTTCACCTGCTTCGATAATTACCCCGGCGGAGGAATACCCCAACGGCATGGGCTGATCAAGGCGGTTGAAGGCTGCCTGAATGGTGGGCACAAGTCCTTCGCGACGGGCTTTGTCAAGCACCTGGCGCACCAGGTCGGGGCGGGAGCGGGCTTTGCCAACCAGGTTCTTCTCAGCAAACTCCACCAGGGTGCGCTCGGTACCGGCGGAAACCAGCGACGCCGCTGTTTGTATCAGCGCCATGTTGTTTCGCGCCACCGGAGCAGGCACCTCCACCACACGGGTCTTGCCATCATTTAAGTTTTGTAGCACCTGTTTCATAAGATAAATTCCTCGTGGATGGGATGGATTTACCTGCCCCCATTATATTCCAGAACAGACCCCTTGCTATAATAGAGAAGGCAATCCCTAAACAATGATCAGGAGATGGTAATGGCTGACCTTCGTGTTGTGAAGATGGCGAATGTGCTGGTGGATTATTCTGTGAATGTGCAACCCGGCGACCGCGTGATGGTGGAAGCCACCACTGCAGCCAGTGACCTGGTGCGTGAGGTTTATCGCCGGATTCTGGAGCGTGGGGGACATCCTCATGTGCTGCTCAGTTTGCCTGAGCAGGAGGAAATTCTGTATGCCGCCGGTGGCGATGAACAACTGGAGTTTGTTCCCACCTTTTACATGCTGGCAGCCGAAGAATTTGACGCGCGCATTCGGATTTATTCAGAGACCAATACGCGTGCATTGAGCAATGTGGACCCTCAAAAACAGGCAAAACGCCAGAAGGGTCTTTCAGCGGTGCAGAAAATGGCTATGAAGCGCGCCGCAGACGGCAGTTTCCGCTGGATCAGCACGCAGTTCCCCACCCAGGCTTACGCCATGGAAGCTGAGATGGGTTGGGATGAATATCAGGATTTTGTTTTTTCTGCCTGTCACTGTAACGATGCCACCCCCGATCCGGTAGCTCACTGGCGTGCCATTGGTGCAGAACAGGAGCGCCATATTCAAAGGATACAGGGTGGAAATGAAGTGACCCTGCGGGGTCCCAACGTGGATCTACGCATGTCTATTGCCGGGCGAAAATTCCTGAACTCGTGCGGCATCCACAACCTTCCAGATGGAGAAATTTACACCGGCCCGGTGGAGAACTCGGTCAATGGGTGGGTGCGGTTTACCTACCCCGCCATTTATGCCGGCAAGATCGTTGAAGGGGTTGAACTGCGGTTCGTGGATGGTCAGGTGGTAGGCGCAAAGGCTCAGAAAAATGAGGAATTCCTATTGCGCATGTTGGATTCGGACTCTGGCGCCCGTTATCTCGGTGAGTTTGCCATCGGGACCAATTTTGAGATCAACCGCTTCACGCGAAATATTCTGTACGATGAGAAGATCGGTGGAACCTTCCATCTCGCCCTGGGCGCCAGTTACCCTGAGACGGGGGGTATGAACACCAGCATGATTCACTGGGATATGATTTGTGATATGCGCCGTGATGCAGAAATCCGGGTGGATGGCGAGGTTTTCTATCGGGACGGGAAGTTCACCATCTAGTGATGTTGGTAAAGATGGTACATCAGCTTTCCTTTTTGTAATGAGGGGGAGGAAAGCAGAAAAGTATAATGCCATAACCCTGTTCGACCTGTTTCCCGTTTGATCGCTGGCGTGCCTGAAAAAGCGTAAGGCCGGCAGACGACCCATTCAGAATATGTCGAAAGGGCGGAGCGCGCCACATGCACGAAACACAGCCCAGGGCAAAACGAAATGTTATCAGAACAGCCGCCTTTGTATTGTTCCTGGCAGGGCTGATGCTGGCGTTTGCCTCGGGGGGAATGGTGTGGAAAACCGAACCCAACCTGCAATGGATTGGGTTTGGGCTGAGTTTTGTCCTGCTGATTCTGGACGGATTTGTGTTCCGTCGGCGGACAGAACATGCATTTACGTGGACGCATCTGGCGGGGGCGGCGCTGGTGTTGTTGTCGCTTGTTTATTTCATTTTCTCGCCCAATAAATACGATGCTGTGCACCGCACCCTGGTTTGGGTGGGGTGCGGGTTGATGCTGATCGTGTTGCCCGACTGGTTTCGGCACGGCATGGAACGTGGGACTGTGGTGACTGCCCTGATGTGGGCGACCGGCATTGTGATGATGATGGCTGTGCTGGAGACCTGGTTCGCCTATCAAAGCTGGTGGACCCTGGCTGGCAGTACTTCTGTATTTCCCCCTTATGCCTACCGGCTGGTCAGTATTCTGGGACATCCAAACACTTACATGAGCCTGGTTAACCTGGTGGCGCCGTTTGCCGGTGTGGCTTTCTTCACCTCACGGACAAGACTTGGGCGGCTGGGTTTCGGCGTGTGGCTGGCATTTTTCCTGATCTCGGCGCCATTTACATCATCACGGGGCGGCTGGTTGGGATTGCTGGCCGGATGTTTTTCCCTGTTGCTGCTCTGGTTGATACAAAATGGGGGTTGGGGACGCCTGACCGCCGCAGTGAAGAAGATGCCGCGCGTTGCCGGTTGGGCTGCAGGTGGACTCGCTGTGATTGCCCTGGGGGCACTGATTTGGCTGGGCAGGTATTTCGCGGTTCATCCATCTCACGGGGGCAACCCGTTTGCCAGCCGCATTGACATCTGGCGCAATGCGTTCAGGATATGGCAGCAATCGCCGTGGTTTGGTGCTGGCAGCGGGCAGTTTCCCTACGCCTACCTTGGCGTTGAATACGGGCATCCGCGCGCCTTCTGGGCGCATCACGCCCACAGCCTGCCCATTCAACTGCTTGCCGAATATGGCGTGATTGGTTTTATGCTTTTTACAGCCGTGGCTGTCTTGATTGGGATTGGGATGTACCGGAGCTTGCGTGCGTCGCCATCCAGTGAGCGTTTGTGGTTGGCGGCTTTGCTGGCCGGTGTGGTTGCCTGGCTGGCGCAAATGACGTTTGATGATGAAACGGCGGTTTCCAGTGTGATGATCCCGTTGATGGTGGTGATCGCAATGATCACCTCGAAAGAACCCAACCTTGCAGGTGTCATAAAACAAAAGTCTTTTTTCCCCGCCCTGCCGATTGGCTTAATTCTTATTTTGATTTGGGGATGGAATTTAACGCAGACCTTACCCCTCTACACAGCCAATCAGTTGTGGCATGAAGGGGAGGTCGAATCGGCTTCAGAACTGCTTCAACAGGTTTCCAAAGCGCAACCTCATGCTGTTTATCCATCCATACAGGCTGGCATGGCTTTGGCTGAAGTCTGGCAGGTGGATGGGGATGTTGTGAAGTTGAACGCTGCCCGGCGTGACCTGATGTCGGCCGTGGATTTATTCCCGCAGGTGACCTGGGTGTGGGCAAATCTGGGTGTTTTGGATGCACAGGCAGGCGACCTTGACGCAGCGATTGACCATCTGGAAGAAGCGGTGCGGCGATCACCCAATGAACCCGGGTATAAAGTGAATCTGGGCTGGGTGTATGAACAGGCTGGCCTGGCAGAAAAGGCTGGGAGCATGTACATTGCTGCGCTGGATCAGGAGCCTTCCTGGGCAAGCCATCCGTTCTGGGATCAGACTGAC
Organism: Levilinea sp.; assembly: GCA_034429695.1. GTDB lineage: Bacteria > Chloroflexota > Anaerolineae > Anaerolineales > Anaerolineaceae > DAOUGC01. The sequence continues at coordinate 7,277 of DAOUGC010000232.1, read as the reverse complement.
CTGCGAACCGGAATTGCGCATGATTACAGGGAGACGCCGGTAAGTTTGCCCGGTTTCTGTGCCCAGGCTGATCAGGCCATCCAGGCGGGGCGGCTGGATGAAGCCAGACTGTTGCTTGCCACTGCGGATTGGGTTGGAGAACCCGTTGAAGCGGTCCTGGTGGTACGCCACCGTCTGGCAATCACCAGGGGAGATCTTGCAGGTGCTGAGGAAATTGCGCTTGACCTTGGCAAAAGTGCAGCGCGAATTCGCACGTCGTGGTCAGACGGGCTGGCAAATTCCTTCTCGGTCTGGTTGTACGGTCAACCCATCACCGGCAGCGTCCTGGTGCCAGGGTACATTGCATTAACACCTGATTATGGGCAGTTTGAAATAATTGAAAACCTCTATGCTGATTATCATGCCTCTGGAAAATGCGAGGCGGCCGGGCTGGTCTGGACCTGGATGGACACCGCAAACAATGGACGGGAGTTGATACCGCCCTCCGCGGCGCCTGCTTGCCCGTGAGAATCATCACTGTGAGAAAATTCCTCCCCCGTGCTCAAATGATTTACCTGGCTCAGGAAAGCGGTTTGATCCTGGGCTTCAGTTATATGATCCTGCTTGGCAGCACACAGATGGGGATTGTGCTTCCGCAAACACTGATGATGACTGCCGGGCTGCTGCTGCTCCTGGGCATCGGCTATGGGCTCATACGTGGCAGTGTGCGATCTCCACTGGCAGCGCCCCTTATGCTCTGGCTGGCTGTGGGGGTCATCACCTCGATCCTGTCCATGGACCCGCGTCGATCTTTCTCAGAGCTGTGGCTGATCATCACACCAGTGTTCCTGGCTGTATTTTTCGCCGCCGCCGTCAGACGTGGGCTGCCTGCTGAGCTGGTGACCAAGACGCTGTTAATCACCGGCGGGATTGTGATGTTGTTCTCACTGTACGAGGCAGTCACATGGTATGCGGCGTGGTTGAAATCCAACCCCGGCGACTGGCTGCCCGACATGGTTTTTCGTCTATCGCTGCCCAATTTCATGGCAGTGCTGCTCAATTTGCTCCTGATGCCTGCCGTTGCGCGCTGGTTGCACGGCAAAAGCCGGATAACGCGCTGGTTGCTGGGTATATACATCGCCATTGATTTGCTGTTGATTTATCTGACATCCTCACGCGGAGGCTGGATGGGAACTGCAGCGGGACTGGCGGTGTTGTTCTTCCTGTACTTCGGCGGATTGCAGGGACGCTGGTGGGAAAAGATCAAACCACTGGTTGCCGGGCGTTGGGTGTGGATTGCCCTGGCCGGTCTGCTGGGATTGGCCCTGTTGGGGTTTTTACTCTACCAGCAATTACAACATCCAACCCACGGCTCACTGGTGGAATCACGTGGATTCCTGTGGCAACCCTCATGGGAGGCCTTTTTGCAGTCCCCGTTGACCGGTAAAGGATTGTTCACGTACGCCAGCCTGTTTGCCACGCATTATTCGGTTCCACCACGGGCTTTATTCATCTATTCCCACAACATTTATCTGGACGCGCTGGGCAGCACCGGTTTGCCCGGTTTTCTTTCTCTGGGTTGGCTGGTAATCATGCTCATTCGTCAGTTGCTGCGCAGTGTCCAGAGTGATGCTGCGAAGACAGACTGGTCGGTGGTGATCAGTGCGGCAGCGGTGATGGCTGCTTTTTTGGTTCACGGGCTGGTGGATAGTGTGCATCACACCGTGCCCACCTGTTTGTGGGTATTGTGCATCCTGCTCGGGACCGCCCTGGGAACCATCCGGCAGCCTGACCAGGCAAAGTCGATTTGGAGAACAGCAGGTGGGGTGGGGTTGGCAGTCACGGCGGTGGTCGGTGCTGCCTGGTTGGCGTGGACGGGGCTGCCCATGCAGCAGGGGGCAGAAGCTGCCAACCGTGAGGAGTGGCAAACTGCAGTTTCCCATTTTGAGGTTGCCACCCAACGCGACCCAACGCTCGCGCCGGCCTGGCAGCAACTGGGGCTGGCAAATGCAGTTTTGGCAGCCGATGGCGACGGGCAGGCCCTCACGCGCGCCATCGAAAATTTTGAACAGTGTACTCAGCTCGATCCTCTTTGGGCGCCCAACTGGTTGAACCTGGCTGTCGTGTACCAGTCAAATGGCGAGTGGGAGCAGGCGTTGACTGCTTATGACCAGGCGGTTGCACTGGCGCCGCGCTGGTCTGAAGCTGCTTTGAACCGCTCCATGCTGCTGGAACATCTCGGACGAAAAGAGGAAGCCGAAGCAGGTTACATTGCGGCGCTGGAAGACCAGGACGACTGGTTGGAAAGCCCCTTCTGGGAGCAGACCGATCTGCGTCGCTCGGTGAAGGAACACAAGCTTGAAACGAAAGGCGTTGCATTCGATGTGGAGGCCGCCCTGGCTGAGAACCCCACGGTAATGCGTACCTATTTGCCGGTAATCGACCACAGCCTTAAGGATCAGGATTATGCCAGGGTGCAGGTATTGATCGAACGGGCGCGCCTGGCATTTGCTGAACAGGAGGAGAACCGGCTGGACTTGAACTGGTATCAGGCGGAGGTGTTGCACCACAACGGTGATCTGGCAGGTGCATTGTCCAGCGGGCAACAGGCGCTGCAGGGGATGATCCTGCAGGGTATTCACGGCCCCGGCACATTTGGGGCGGCCACCTACACCTACCAGGTCTTCCGGCGTGAAGGCATGGCGATGGAACTGGTCCCCCAGGTGACGATCATTCACCTGCCGGGGGATTGGCCTCAACGGGCAGCGCTTTATGCGGACTGGTGCAATCAGGCGGATGACCGGCATGATTGTGCATCACTGGTTAAAGACCTGGGTGAAGTGGACTGGTAGTAGAGTGAATAATTTCCTAAAGAAAATAACCCCGGGGCAATACATGGTGATCGTCAATGTGGTATGCACGGCGATTGGCTTTGCTCAGGGATTAATCAATGCACGCATTCTCGGTGCTGAAAATTATGGGGTGATTGCGATCATCGCAGGTATTAATGCAACCGTATTGAATTTTTTGGATGTTCGTCTGATTGATCTGGCGGGCCGCCTGTATTACCGGTCAGATTTACCGGCTGATGTGGATCAAAAGGCTTATCGGGCGGGTGTGCTGCAGGTGACCATGGCAGGCAATACGCTGATTGCATTGGGTCTTTGCCTGCTGGGCGGGGTGGTTAATTTCAGCTTGGTTCATCTATTTACAGCAGCACCCATTCAGCCATACTGGATCGTGCTGCAGACCCTGTCGCTGGCGCTGGTATCGATTGGAAATACGTTCACTTTCCTGCAACGCTTTTCGGAACGCTTTTACCTGATGGGTGCAGGGCGTTTTGTCAATCAGCTTGCCAACCTGGCGATCTTCCTGCCGATCATTCTGTTGAACCCCAACATCGGTGGCTATTATTTCGGATTATTTTCTTCAACAGTAATTGTGGTGGGTTTGACCGCTGCACTGACGCTTTACATCTGGAGACGTCTTGAGGGATATTCTCTGAGCCTGACGAATATGCGTCTGGCACTACCGGATTATCGAAAAAATATTCGCTTTTTATTCATGGGCAATCTGCTTGGGTATACCAAGCTGTTTCACCGCGGCGCGGATGTACTCCTGGTTGGGTTATTTGCCGATGACCGCATGACCGGTATTTACAAATTCGCCCGTTCTTTGACGGATGGATTTTACGTGCTGTTTGATGCCCTCAATCAGGTTTACTATCCACGCTTCTTGAATCTGTTGCAACAAAAGTTGCACCCGGAATATCGGCGGCTGGCAGGGCGCATTCTGGGGGGCACGGCAGTTTTTACGGCGATTGTGGTTGCGTTGGAAGCGCTATTGTTATCATGGATTATTGATGTATTTCTGGCAGGCCGGTTTGCAGGCGCTGAGCTTCCGATTATCATCCTGACCCTGCCCTTCCTGTTTGTGAATGGTGTATACATGTGGGTGTGGCCCATTCTGGTGCACACCGGCAAGATCACCCGTTATACCGGGTTGAATTATCTTGCCTTGATTGTGCAGTATGCAGGAACATATGTTTTGTTCCGATGGCTGGAACCAGATGCACTTTATGCTGCCCTTGGGTATGCAGGTCATTATCTGGTGATGGCAATCGGTGCCATCATCATTGTCTCCCGCATCCTGCCACAGGCAATACCGGTTGTAATCAAGCGACAGGCTGAAGAAGTGGCGATGCCATGAAGCAAGCCCATATTGTGCAGATTGGCTATGATGACAGTGCTTTTTCAAACCCGGAAAATTCGGATTATCTTGCGCGTCAGCTTGAATATGCCAGAATATTAAAAGGACGAAATGAAGATGGGTGCATCACGAATTTGGTGCTCACCCGCAAATATATAAACAAAACCATCCAGATTGAAAACCTGACCATCATCAGTATTCATGCCAGGTGGTTCTGGCTGATATGGTTGCGACTGTTGTTTTTTTTGCTGGGTTTAAACAAAAGAAAACCCATTTCTGTCATCAGCAGTCAGACTGTGCAGGAGGACGGCTGGGTGGCGTTAATCGCCGGTGGTTTTCTGCACATTCCTGTGGTGGGGCAAATCCATTATGATTTGTTCTCGCCACATGCCATCCGGCAGCATTTTGGTTCATCATGGATAGGGCGTTTGCGGTACGGGATGGTGCTGAAAGCCCTGCCCGCATTTAATAAATTGCGGGTGGTGGGCAACTTTATCGAAAAGGAAATCCGCCGCCGTGGGTTGAATGACCGGGTCACCACCCTGCCTGTGGCTGTGCCGCTAATGCAGGAGGAAGGTGGACGGGACAAAACGCATGCTGTCAGCCAGCAGGTTTTGTATGTGGGTCGGTTGAGTGAGGAGAAGAACCTGATGCAATGGCTGGATATAGCCCATCTGGTTCACATGGAAATGCCCTCGACCCTATTTCTTATCCTTGGTGAAGGCTCCTTGAAGGAAGCGTTGGAAAAGAAAGTGGACGAGATGGGTTTGCAGGATTGTGTAACTCTGGGCGGGCATATTGCATACCAGCAACTGCCGGATTATTATCGTCAAGCCAGTGTTTTACTGCTCACCTCACACTATGAGGGGTTTGGCCGGGTGGCAGTGGAGGCTGGATATTTTGAATTGCCAGTGGTGGCGCCGCACATTACCGGTATTGAAGACATCGTGGTGGACGGCAGCACCGGGTTTTTGCATACGCCGGATGATGTGCAAGGCATGGTGGACAGCATCATCAAGTTGCTTAAGAACGACCATTTGCGGGAGGCTCTCGGGAGAGAGGCCAGGATGCGTGTGATGGATATTTATTCTCCAGAAAGATTGGAACGTGCCTGGGTTGAACTGCTTCTCAATGCAGGTGTATCCCGATGATTGTCAATCCAAAACGCCCATCATTTGCCAGATGGAGAAAATTATCCTCAACCCACCTATCGTTACTTCGATCACTTGAGTACGAGTGTATTGAAGGCTTAAGTTTTTCAGGGGTCATCCTGGACATGGGTGGTGGGGCAACCAACAGTTATTATCACCTGATGAGACTCGATGAAGTGGTCTCGATAAATCTGAATAAGAACATTCATCCTGATGTGATCGGCAACCTTGATCATCGTTTGCCTTTTGCTGATGGCTGTTTTGAACATGTGATCTGCTTCAATACGGTTGAACATTTATGTAACGATGGGATGGCCATTGAAGAAATGCTGCGGGTGGTCAGGCCGGGAGGTGGATTCACCATCCTGGTGCCATTTTTGTATCCTGTTCACGGTTCTCCGTATGATTATCACCGCCATACCGCACAGTGGTGGGAGGCGTATCTGTGCAGATGTGGCATCAAAAGTGAACAATTCATCATTGAGCCGCTTGCCTGGGATCGATTGGCGGCTGCCTTTTCAATGGTTGAATTTGCCCCGTTGCGCAGTGTTCGAAAGATGCTGGCGATGCTATGGGCTGTGATAAGACCTTCCAACAGCCACGTTAATCAGGCAGATTTTGCTCTGGGGTATTTCATCCGAGGGACCCTTGCGACTACTGTTGATTAATTTCTCGATGGACCCCGCCTCAGGCGCGCTGGCATGGCAGCCGCGGATTGCCAGGGCGCTTGCCGCGCGGCTTGAGAGGGTGGTTGTTTTATCGGAAAATGTAAATGCTCAGTCTGTGCCTTCCAATCTGAGGGTGGAGGCGTTGCCCGCTTTTTATGAAAGCCGGATGAGGTGGTGGAGAGAGCTGGCCGGTTTCAACCGCTGGCTGGTTGGGCTAATCAAGGAAGAGAAAATTGATGCCTGTTTTATTCACATGGCGCACCCCTGGGCATACCGTCTTGCGCCAGGCCTGAAAATCACCCGCACCCCGGTTCTGATGTGGTATGCGCACGGCAGTGTCACCCAGGGGCTGCGTCTGGCGCACGCGCTGGTGGACCGCGTGGTTACCTCCACACCGGAAGGATTTCGCATTCCATCCAAAAAGGTCCGTATCATTGGGCAGGGTGTGGATACGGATTTGTTCCAACCCCCGGCGGAACGTTGCATTGCCCCGAATTTGATCCACGTCGGCCGTATTTCCCCGCGGAAAAGGATCGACCTGCTCATCTGTATGATGGCTGAACTGGCTTTGAAAGCACCACAGATCCCTTTCCGGTTGCAGCTTGTTGGCCCAACCCTGACTGAGGAAGACCGCGATTATCAGGAAAAAATGCGGGGATTGGCCGGGACGCTGGGCGTCTCTGAGCGTATTGAATGGGTGGGTGCAGTTGATCAGACCCGACTGCCCGAGTTGTTTCGGGGATCCAATATGCAGATTAACCTGAGCGAGACCGGCAGCATGGACAAGACCGTGCTGGAAGGATTGGCCTGTGGGGTACCTGTATTAACAGCAAACGTGGCTTTCAACGAATTCTTTTCTGACCGGCCTGAATATTTTTTGCAGATCACCCACCCCGGCATGGTCGCTGATCAGGTTCTACAGCTTCACCTGAAAATAACTGACGGAGTTGCCGACTCCATGCAGGATCTGCGGAAACTGGTGGTGGGCACGCATGATATGGATGCTTACCTGAAAAAAATCATTATCCAGTTGCGTGAAATAAGTGGAGAAGTGCATGACTGAAACCCGATTACCTCGATATGAAGTGGTTGCACAATTGATGGAAAATAAGACTGGTTCCCTGCTGGATGCAGGCGCTCGAGACAGGATCTTATCCCAATACCTGCCTGCAACCCTTCAATATTTTTCTTCCGATATGGGCGATGGTCATGATTACCAGTGGAATATGGAGCAACCAGCACCGTTTGCTGACGGGCAATTTGACTATGT
>DAOUGC010000231.1:0-2748 GCA_034429695.1 Levilinea sp. | reverse complement strand
TCGCTGTGGATGGGCTCTAATTGTTCGATCGCCGTTTTGAGAAAGGCCTCGATTTGTTCCAGCGTAGCATTTTCTTTTGTTTCCATACCTGGATTCTATCCAGTTTTTCTCCATTTAGTTGGAACAGATGGGGTTCCTGCCAGATAGGCGATTTGCATGATCTTGAAGGATAGCTCAGGAAAAATCACGTGCTCTCCTACTGCTTTCATAATATTCCTCCCCTGTTTTATGATGACCGGAATTATGTTAAAGATTACCACGGATGACAAGGTGTTTGCAGCGGGGAAAACCATTCGTGTACTTCGGTATTTCGTGTAATTCGTGATTGTTTTCTGGAAAAGCTCAACACGAATGACACGATGGGACGAACGGCACGAAAAAGATTGTGCAGAAAACCATTCGTGTAATTCGTGATTGTTCCCTTTTTACTCTTTCTTCCGGCAGACGATCATCATGTGCTCGCTGGTGGCGACCACGGCGGGGTGGGTGCAGGTGGTGTAATGCGTTTCCAGCCAGGCTGCCCAGCGCTGCGGATGGCGGGCGACTGCGTTGAGTTGCTTGCGGTGGTGCGAGCTGATGCCTTCCAGCCCGACCATTTCCAGCACCGAGACGGATTTGCCCTCAAATGCGGCGCGCAATTCTTCGAGGTCAAAAAAGTGGCAGGCGGTAAAGCCGTTCTCACCCATGTAGTGACCGGTTTCGCGCAGGGCGGCAAAGTGCGGCATGGTGATTTCCTCTGGCGAGAGGTACAGGATGATTTTCAACACGCTCAGGCGGCTCATCACCGAGACAAACAGCGGCGCTCCCGGTTTTGCCACGCGGATCATCTCGTCAATTGCCCGGTTCCTCTCGCCGGCATCCACCACGTGCGAGAGCGGCCCGCCGGTGCACAGCACCGCGTCAAAGCTGTCAGCGGGGTAACGCGAGAGGTCGCAAATGGAGCCTTCCACCATGTCCTTCACGCGGCGCCTTACACCCGACCGGGCAATGCGCCTGCGGGCGAATTCAAGATTGGCGGGGGTCAGGTCCAGCAGGGTGACATCGTAACCGGCTTTTGCCAGCCCAATGGTGTAACGGCCCGGTCCCCCGCCGGCATCCAGCAGGTGACCGGTGGGCGGCAGGTATTTTTGCATGTAGCGCATGCTGGTCAGATATTCCAGTTGATGATAGGCGTCGCGTGCCAGCCGTCGCCACTCCCTGGCGACATTGACGCTATAAAAATCGCGGATGCGGGTAGAAAGCGGTTGGGTTTCCATGTGTTGCTCCCCTGAAAATGAAAAGAAAGACCGGTGCGGGTCTGCTTGCCGCACCGGTAAGTGAAACTGTGCCAGGTGGTGCGGTTACTTGGTGAGATCCACAACGGCGGCGGTGGGGGCGTTCTTCATCACAGAGGCAATGCCGTCTTCCATGGCGCGCTCGGATGAATACGATTCGCTCTTGCCAATGCACTCGCCGTTGCCGGCCTGCAGCATGAAATAGGGCTGATTGGCGGTGGTCATCTTGCGTTCGAAGCGCCCGGCGACGGCGGCGTTTTTCTTCACCGATTCAATGCCGTTCATCGCGGCGTCGTGAGAGTTGTAGGTCTCGCTGGTCAGGATGATGCGGCCGTTGGATGCCTTGAGATTAAACATGAATTTGCCAGAATCGGTTTTCTTTAATTCGAATTTGCCTGCCATGATAATCCTCCAGTAGATTTTGCCAGAAAAGTTTGCTCTGCCTGCTTATGATTATGCAGTTAATTGGTCAGATTTGCAAGCGGTTTCACCCGCATGGGTGATGACGGGCCGTGGTGCACGCGCTGCAGGCGCTCACTGCGGGGAGAGAGCAGGTACAATCCACCGCGCCGGTGCAGGATGGGGATGCGCCGCCGATGCCTGGCAAACACAGCCCGCATTTGGGCTGAGAGGTTGTAGTAGCTGTCGTAATCTCCGGGAACACGGTCGAACAGGTGATCGTAGACCGCCACAAATTCGCGCTGGTAATCGTCGGTCACCGCCCATAGATTCTGGATCACCCAGCAGCGGTCGGCAAAGGTCCAGTCGTACGCCAAGCCGATGAAACGGTCATCTGCGGTGATATAGGGGAAAAACGGAAACTGGCGGCAACTGATGGCGCGAAACTGGCGCTGGCAGCGGTCAGGGCCCAGGCAGGCCAGCAGGGTCATGTGTTCGGGAAGGTCCGCCTCTTCACCCTGAGCCGGGTGATATTCGTGCCACAGGTCGGTGGCGTTTTGCAGTTGCAACCACTCCTGATGGTAGGCGGCCGGCGCGGCGCAGGCGATGTCACAACAATACGGTTTGCCCGATGGGTTGTGCTGAGCGCAATACGCGCCGCAATCCACCGGCTGGCCGTTGATGGCGGCAATGGGGGCGTTAAAACGGCGGTAAAGAACGAAGAAATCCACCTCTGGCGGGGTGTGGTGGGGGGTGGTCATGCTTTGGTCTTCTCCAAAGTGCAGCCTTTCTTGAGCTTTGCAATCTGCGCCGGACGGAGTTCCGTCATGCCGCTGTTTTTTGGTGGGGCGGAAAAGCACCGGCCGCGCCCTGCATCCGTGCTGTTTTATGGTGGGTCGGAAAAGCACCGATCGCGCCCTGCGTCCGTGCTGTTTTATGGAGTAGAAAAAGGTAGGGTGGGCTGGCGTTCTTCCAGCCCACCGTTATTTACCGCACACGTTCGGTGGGCTGAGAAAGCATCAGCCCACCCTACCACTGTGCTGTTTTATGGTGGGTCGGAAAAGCACCGACCGCG
>DAOUGC010000230.1:0-14858 GCA_034429695.1 Levilinea sp. | reverse complement strand
GTGGCTGTGAGCGTGGGCCTTGGTGTGCGGGTGGGGCGGGCGGTGGGAAAGCCCGGCAACTGATCGTACGCGCAACCGGCAAGCAGCACGACTGTGAGCAAAGCCAGAAACAACCGTCTGAGGGAAAAAGGCGCACGCATGTTTCGATTATACGCCCGCGCGCAGCTTAAGACTGGCAACCCAGCAGGTTTTCAGCCTCACCCACACCGGGCAGGGCATCCGGCGATAGGTCAGGCGCGATGCGCGCCCACATTGAGCAAAGTTGCGCAGCATAGCGCGGGTCGTTGTTTTCAAACACCTGCTGATTAAGCTCGAGCGCGCTATTGATCCGGCCGGAGCGGGAGTAGCCTTCAATGAACGGCAGCCACTCGTGCACCGAATTGGAGCGTTCGTCGCTGGGAGAGTAACCCAGCGCCAGCGCCTGGTCGCCCAGTTCAACCACGCTGTCCCAGTCTTGATTCTGGCGGGCAAGGTCGGCTTTCTGGAAGAACCAGCACCAGGTGTGTTCCGGCTCGTCGCCAAACAGGTTGCGCGGGGGGAGCTGCTCATCAGCCGGATCGGTGAGGATGCGCGCCAGGTTGCTGATGGGCAGGGTTTCTTTCAACAGCGGGGAGAGGAATGGGTCGCTGGCGTCATCCTCGGTTAGCACCCACAGGCATGAGGCGCGGTTGAGATCGTACGACAAAAGCAGTGTGGCGGGAACGCCGCCTTTGAACTTGAGCGTACGAAACTGGGTTTGAAAGGTGAAGGCCAGATTTTCGGGCAGGTTGTTGACGTTATAACGTGGGGCCAGGGCGTACATCCAGTAATCGAGGAATTCATCTCCGGTGTTGCCCTGTGGATAGAGCAGGTTGAGCGCCGATGAGGTGGAGAAAAGCGCATTTTCAGGGAAGAGATCCTGCTCCACCACCACAGCGGTTCCGGGTTTGAGACCCGGGGCGCGCCACTGCAGTTGCCAGTAGAAGCGTTTCTGCTCGGTCCAGTTCCAGCGGTAATCGTTGCTGACCCGCAGTTGATATCCACTTGCGACCGCCACCAGCAGTGCGATCACGGCGGCTTTTTGCAGGCGGCGCGGGGTCAACCATTCAACCGCCACCACAATCAACAGGCTGAGACCCAGGATGGCGGGCAGGGCATACCGGTCGGAATGAATATCGAACAGCACCTGACGTGCGGTGATCCAGGCGGGCAGAGCGCCCAGAAATACACCCAGCATGCCGAGCACGGCTGCCTGCGCCTGCCATGCCCGCTGATGTGCCGGAGCTTCGTCGGTTGGGGACTCGAGACGGTTCAGGTAAAACAGCAGGGCAACAAACAGACCCGCGCTGAACGCCAGTGTTGCCATGTGGAAGGGTTTCAGACCGGTGACGATATCGGTGGTGAACAGGCGGCTCCACACCGCGACCAGCATATGCAGGCCGTCCTGCAGCATCACAGGCGCCAGCCAGCGGAGCGCCTCCAGCGGCTGTGATGTCAACTGGTCGAGGATCACCGCCCGGTAGGGGTCATCGCCGGAGATCTGGATGAAGAACAACCGCCAGACGCAGAAAACCACGATTATCAGCAGGTAAGGCAGGTAGTGACCCAGGCTCCAGCGCAGCCGCCGCCCGAAATTGCCATGAGACAGCTCGGCGCTTAAAAACAGCAGCATGAACGGGCGCAGCAATTCAAGCGGTGCGAAATATTCAGTGACAGAGAGCTGCAGCAGTGACAGCACCACCGACAGGACGGTCAACCAGATGAAGCGGCGCGGGTGTGCTGCACGGGCACGGACGGCTGCCAGCATACAGCCGAAGGAGAGCAGGATGAATAAATACTGCAGGTACTGCTGGTGAAAGGTGACCGCCGCCGATTGCGCCGTGAAGACGGGGTGGACAATGAAAATTAGTGCGGCAGCCGTGGCTTGCCACGTGCGCCCGGGCCACAGGCGGGTCAACGTCCAGTACAGGCTGACGGCACAGGCGGCGATCAGAACGAGGATAAAGATGTGCCAGTGCAGCGGTTTGACGCCCAGCAACGGGGTGAACAGCATGTGGGTCCAGGCGGAAAGTGGGCGGTCCTCGGCGTAGTACGCCGGGTAGCCGCTCAACCCGAATAATCGTTCGACCAGCAATTTTGCCCAGTCGTCCCAGTACAGGCCAATGGCGCCGATCAGCAGGCCAAATACCAGCAGGCAGGTGATCACCAGCGCAAGCGGCGCGCTGGAGGCAGAAAACTTTAGGTTTTTCAAACGAGCGAGCATTTTTTCTCTATTCCGTGGGCGCCCCCGTCCAGGCTTTGATGATGTGCTGGAAGAAGATCAACATGCGTTCCACGGCTTCAAGGGAGATGCGCTCGTCGTCGCCATGAATGCGGGCCAGGTCAACCGGGTCGAGCAGCACAGGTGTGAAGCGGTAGGCGTTGGGGCAAATGGTTGAATAGTAACGGGCGTCGGTTGCGCCCATGACCAGATACGGAGCCACCGGCATGCTGCCAAACGATGCCAGAATGGCTTTTTCGAGCATGTCATAAGCCAGCCCATCGGTGGTGGAGACAGGCGAGGCTTCCCAGGCGTGGTCCTCAATGGCGCGCAACTGAACGCGTTTGTCATTGATCGCCCGGCGGGCGTGTTCACACACATCGGCGATGCTGTCGCCCGGCATGAGGCGGAAATTGACCACGGCGCGCGCCTGGGATGGCAGGACGTTGTCCTTCACACCGGCTTGAATCATGGTGACGGCGGTGGTGGTGCGCACCGTGGCGGCAGTGGTCGGGCGTGAAAGCAGGGTCTTGCGCACCACACCACCCAGCAACCAGGTGTTGGCAAAAGCCACCTGCTGCATGAATGGCGCTGCCGGACCGATGGCCTGGAACATGGGACGCACCATATCCAGCCGGGAGGGCAGGGGTGCGTTTTCAAGACGCTGAATGCCCGCCGCAAGGATGCCGATGGCGGAGTGATCCGGTGGGGTGGAGGAATGGCCTGGAGTGGCTTCAACGGTCAACTCGATGGTCAGATAACCCTTTTCGGCAACACCAACCAGCGCAACCGGGCTGGCAACCCCCGGCAGTACACCCTGTACCACCGTGCCGCCTTCGTCGAGCACAGCCCACAGATCAATGCCGCGTTCCTTGAGCAGCGCCGCGATGGCTCTTGCGCCGTTCAATCCGCCGATTTCCTCGTCGTGACCGAACGCCAGGTAAACCGTGCGCTGCGGGCGGTAACCGGCTGCCAGCAGGGCTTCAACGCTCTCGAGCACGGCCATCATTTGATTCTTGATGTCCAGCGCGCCGCGCCCCCACACAAAGCCGTCCTCAATGGCGCCGGAGAAGGGCGGTTTTTGCCATTTTTCTGCCACGGCGGGAACCACGTCCTGATGGGCGGCAAACAACACGGGGGCAAGATCCGGGTTTTCACCCTGCCATGTGTACAGCAGTGAATATTCGTTGACCGTTTCGCGGCTCAGCTGTGTGTGCACGCGCGGATACAGTTCCTTGATGCAGGCATGCAGTGCCTGAAGTGCTTCGTGGGGAGGTGGGTCGCCCGGTTCGCCTGAGATGGTCTCGCAGCGCAGCAGGTCAGCCAGATGACCTGCTGCCGCCGCGCCGTCCACCGGCAGGGTTTCCACTTCAGGCGCAGACTGGATGGGCCGGGCAAAGCTGGCAGTGCGCAGCAATGCGAATGCCAGAACGAACAATGCCAGTACGATGATGCTGATGACGATGATTACAATTGTGGTTCCCATGATGTGCCCCTGTTATTAATGGTCGCTGCCGCGCGCGTAAATGCCTTCAAATTCCTGCATGAATTGTTGCGCCAGGTCAGCATTGTGGATGATGAGCAGGTTTTCATCGTTTCGCTTTTCTGCGTTGGCGCTAAAGTTATACGAACCCAGTACAACAGTTTCGCCGTCGATCACAAACACTTTGTGGTGCATTTGGCCGGGGTTGCCGTCGCGGCGCACATCCAGACCGGCGTCTTTGAGACGATCCCACTCTGTGCCTTCGTTTGAGAGGGTTTGTTCTTCTTCAAAAACACCGCGCACGCTCACCCCCTGCCCGGCGCTTTCCAGTACAGCTTCTGAGATGGGGTCTGATGTGAACGAGTACGCCATGAAGATGATGCTTTGCCGGGCAGATGAAATTACATCCACAATGTGGCGGGCAACACCATCGTCCGGTGAGAAGTACACCTCCACCATGCTGCCGTTTACGTCCACCAGCGGGTAAGGGGTGTTGGCTTCGCCGTCGGGTCCAAAACGGTCGGCGATGAACATTTCCTCGAACTCAAGGGTGTAATTGTGGGCGAGTTGCTCAGAAACGATGCGCAGAATGTGATTGTGATCCTGATAAGCGCCGGTGGCGGTATAGTTCATCGAACCGGTCCAGACCTCGCGCCGGTCAATCACCATGAACTTGTTGTGCATCAAGCCTTCGCGCCGGTCGCCAACAATGTCAATGCCGTGGGCCATGAGATACTGCGGGACACGCCCGTCCAGTGATTCGCTTTCCATCACCAGGCGCACAATCACGCCGCGCTGGGCAGCCCGCAGCAGGGCGTCCTGCATATTGGGCAGGCTGAGGTTGTAAATGGCAATATCCACGCTTGTTTGAGCGCCTTCCACAGCGGCCACCAGGTCTTCGTCCGGCCCGCCTGTACGGCTTTGAGCGTTGGCTGCGTACGGGTCGGTATACACCACCATGAAGGTGTCAGTTTGTCCTGCTTCAGCCGGCAGGGGGGTGTTTTCCACCGGCGCAATCGGGGTGGCAGCCGGTTGTTCTGTCCAGTCTGGGGGCGGGGCGGTGGTGCACCCGGCCATTTCGTACAGCCCGATCAGCGCCGCCAGGATCAGCAAAACCGTGATGGTATGAGGAGAATATCGCTTGAGAAAAGAAAACATCAAACCACCTCGATGCTGGCAGGATGGTATGTACATGAATGGGAAGAAGTTCCCGAAAATTATAGCACGGGGGGGAGGAAAAGAAGCGGGTTCCTGAAGCACTCAGGAGGGTTGTTGCTGGATGATTTCGAGAAAAGCGGCGACCACCCGCGGATCAAAATGATGACCGGCCTGGTTGCGGATGTACTCGATGACGCGTTCCTCGCTCCACGCCGGACGGTAGGGGCGATCGGAGCGCAGCGCATCCCATACATCCACCACAGCGAACACGCGCGCCGCCAGCGGAATTTCCTCTCCGCGAAGCCCGCGTGGATACCCGCTGCCGTCCCATTTCTCGTGGTGGCAGTAGGGGACGTCCAGGATGGAGCGGAATTCGGGCACGGGATGGAGCATTTGATGGGCATATTCGGGATGCATGCGCATGACAGCCCATTCTTCTTCGGTCAGGCGGTCAGGTTTGAGCAGGATCGAGTCAGGCACGCCCATCTTGCCGATGTCGTGCAGTTGTGCGCCGCGCCGGAGATTGTCCAGCTCAGTTTCGTTCATGCCCATCATTTGTCCCAGCCGGATGGTATTTTCCAGTACCCGGTTGGTATGCCCGGCTGTGCCGCGATCACGCAAGTCCAGCGCGCGGCTCCAGGCTTCCAGCGTGGCGCGGTAGGCATGGGTAAGGTCCTGATTGGAACGTTGCAAATCTTCAAACAGAATGGCGTTTTGAATGGCAATGGCGGCGGTATTGCAGGTCAGGCTGAGGAAGGCGATGTCTTCGTGCGTGAAGCGGAAATTGGTGTACGATTGCACCTGCAAAACCCCCAGCACTTCGCTTTTCTTGGCCAAAATGGGAACGTACAGCGCCGACTGGGTGACGCGCGTCCGGTCTCCGATGGTGATGTGCGGGGATTGCTTCATGTAGTCAGCCATGTTGTTCTTGAGAACGGGCTGGGCGGTATGGATCACCTGGCTCTGGGTGCCTTCATTGGGAGGTCTGAGCGGCAAAGCGGGAAGCTGGGAGACATCCACCAGTTTGCCATCTTCCAGGGCGTAGACGCACACGATGTTTTTTTCAACAGGATTGAAGCGCGAGATGATCACCGACGCGATATCGGGCAGCAGGTGATAAAGCGATTCGGCCAGGCGGACGTAAACCTCCTGTAATGACAGGGTTTGCGACAGGATGCGGCCGATGTCAGACGCAATGGAAAGCTGCTGGGTATTTAACAGGCTTTGTTCATGCAGGCGGGCGCGGTGCAATGAACTGGCGGCAATGTCTGCCAGGGCTGCCAGGATGCGCATTTCACTCTGATCGATGGCTGTGCGGCAGCCAATCCACAGACAGCCAACCACATTGCCCTCGATGGCAATGGGCATGCAGGCTGTGGCTTTAATCCCTTCAAACGGGCGGGTGTGAAATAATTGCTGAGCCGTGGCGATATCGTTGTTGAGATAGGGCTGGTCCATGATCAACACCGGTCCACGGGTGGCTTCCTCAATGGTATAGGTGTGGTTCATCAAGGCGGTCCATGCGCCGCGCGCCTGTTCAACCCTTACCAGACCCAGATCATTTTTAATCACCAGGCCCACTCCGTCTGCATCCATCAGATGCTCCACCTGGTCAATCACCACCGGAAAGACGTCGGCCTGGGTGAGGGTGGAGCGCAGCGCTGATGAAACGGATGCGACCGCCTCCAACATGCGCTCGTGCTGGCGGGTGGTGGTGATATCGGTGGAGAAGACTGCAACCCGCGCCACCTGGCCGGAACCATCCAGAATGGGACAGGCTTTGGTATGGTACCAGCGAGTCTGTAATTTGATGTCTCGAATGGCTTGCTGGCGGGTGGATAGCGCAGTGTGGATCAGCTCGCGCCAGTGGATGGCGGTTTCATGGTCGGTGATTTCACTCAAATTGACACCGATCCATTGACCCGGTTGGCTGGATAAGCGGTTGGCAAACCCCTGATTGACCGCCAGTAAATTGAGGTCGGTGTCCACCAGGAAGACCGCATCGGTGGATGCGTTCAGCAGGGTGTTGTTGAGTTCCGAGCTTTCCATCAGGGCTTTTTCGGCGGCTTTGCGGTCAGTAATGTCGCGCGCGACGCCGCCAATCAGGGTTCCGAGATCGGTCGGAATTGAAAAGGTCATGATCTCGAGCACCCGCGGTTGACCGTCGGGACGTTTAAAGGCATATTCGCGCAAACCCGGCTTCACCGTACGTGTACCCGACAGCACCTCCCGAAAACGTTCACGGTCAGCCTCAACCTGATGGTGGGGCAGATTTTCAAACACCGACAGGCGTTCAAACACTTCCCAGATCCGCATGCCCTGCGTCTCGGTGCGGGTCAAACCGCTGATGGCTTCCATGCCGGCATTCCATTCCACCAACCGGCCTTCCTCGTCGGTCATGACAATGCCGTCAATGGAATTGTCCATCAGGGCGCGCATCTGGCGCTGGCTGTGCAGCAGGGCTGTCTGGCTGCGGCGCTCACCGGTGATATCGGTGAATGACCAAACCAATCCGACCGGCTGGGCTTCCATCAGATGAGGGCGGCAAACACATTCAACTGAATTGCCGGTGACCAGTTCCAGCGTGATCCTGCCCTCGGTAAAGGGGTGTTCCAACACGTGCATGATAAATTCGAGAAATTGCTGCGGTCGGGCGACCTGATTGGCAAGAAAGCGAATACGCAGGCGGGAGCCTTCCTGCAGGTTGGCAGTCAAGCCCATCATTTCAGGGAAATTGTTGCTGAACGTGAGCAGGTTGCCCTTGAGGTCGGTGACAGCAATGCCGCCATTGGTGGATTCAATGGCGGTTTTTAGCAGGGATGAGGTGTGTTTAAGGGAGTACTCGGTGTTGCGGCGCGTGTCGAGTTCGTCACGCAGGGTGTGGTTGAACTCATGCAGTTTGCCGAATGCCCAGCCGCACACCACCAGCATGATCGATCCGAAAAAGCCGTTGGCGATCAGGCTCTCAACCCAACCGCGATCATCGGTGGATTTTAACAACAACACGTTGAGCAAAACTGCCGCCAGACCGGCAATGATCCCCGGTGTGCGACCAAAGAACCAGCCTGCCAGCGCCACCCAGATTAATGATAGCGCGGTGACGCCGTCACCAAAGCGGGAATGCAACAGGGCAAATGCCCCCATGTACAACCCGGCCACAAACGCCACTGCCAATCCATGCGCGATCGGCCTTGACATGAATTGCTTTAGAAATTTGGAGTACCGCGTAACGTGTTCCACGGATAAAGGGTCCTGGCGCCAGCGTTTCTCATTTCTGGTGGAACGAAAAAACCGCTTGCCGTTCTGATACATCTTCCTTGATCAATTATCCTGATTCTTTGTCAAAAAGTAAAGCACGACGCTTGACAATATGCCGCGATGAGGGATAATAATAGTAATTATGTTCTATTTATTAGGGCAAGGGGATGCCCCATGACGCGTGTGATGTTTTTTCCAAATGACCGGCTCTCGTTTACAGTTGAGACCCAGGATTCACCGGAATGGGTGGAACAACAGGTGAATGAGAAACGCTGGAACCCACCTGAGGAACTGCGCGAATGGTTTGAACAACGCAGTGCGGAATTTTCGGCTGTGCGTCTGGGCGAGCTGGTGATCATCCTGCCGCGCCCGGTTTCGGGGGAAGCGGTGCAGGGGGCTGGTGGAGACCGGTCGCCGGAACGGGCATCGCCGTTGAATGAACGCCAGCTTGTCATTTTGCGCCTGGTGGCGGAGGGATTGACTGACAAGCAAATCGCAACGCGCATGAAAATCTCTCAGCGAAATGTGCAACATCAAATGAATTCCATCAAGCACCGTCTGGGGGCAAGCAACCGTGCCCAGTCCATGTTGCGGGCGGCCATGCTCGGGTTGCTCGGTCCGCGCGGACGCGGCAGGTGGCGCTGAACAGAGGGCTGTGATATAGTAAACGCATCCAACATTACATCTCTAATGATCATACCGGAGGAAAACATGGGACGCATCATGGAAGCGGTGGAGCGTTTCTTTGAACAGGATGATTGGCCCTTCACGCGCATGGAGGATCGTCCGATCCTGCGCACCGGGTTTAATGGCAATAATGGGCAGTGGAATTGTTTTGCCCAGGAACGCGAAGAACAACAACAATTCATTTTTTATTCGGTGTTTCCCACCAAAGCCCCCGAGGATAAACGTTATTCGGTGGCTGAGTTTATCACCCGCGCCAACTATGGCATGGTGATCGGAAACTTTGAGCTGGATTTCTCTGACGGTGAAGTGCGTTACAAGACCAGTGTGGATGTTGAAGGCGAAGAGCTGACGCCGGGGTTGATCAAACACATGCTGTACGCCAACGTGTTCATGCTCGACCGTTACTACCCTGGGTTAATGAAGGTCATCTACAGCGGCATGGAGCCGGAAGAAGCCATCCGCGAGATCGAAAGCCCCCAGGGTCAGGGCTAATCTGCAGGTTTTTAATCAATGTTATAATGAAGGCCATGAAACCCTGGCAAAAAATCATCATGGGCCTGGCAGCCGCGCTGGTATTGTTCGCAGCGTTGTTGCTGATCCCGGCCATACGCAACCGTATTTTTTCCCGCCTGGAAAATGCAGCCACACGGATTGAATATGCTGTATTCAAGCCCACCGAAGTGGTTTTTGTGCCCGAAGGCGGCAGCACGCCGCAAGCCACCCCGACCAGCAGCAGCCCTGATGTGCTGGAAGTCACGCCCAGCGTTGAACCCACCCTGGTGGAATCCACGCCCACTCCGGCGGTAACTGTCACCCCATTGCCCACCAGTGTTGTGCTGGAAGGCGTTCGCTATGAAGATCAGCACGGCTTGTGGAATTACTGCGCCCCGGCGACGCTCTCCATGGGTCTTTCGTACTGGCAGTGGGAAGGCGACCGCACTGTGACCGGTCAGGCGATGAAGCCGACCGACCAGGACCTCAACGTGATGCCGTACGAGATGGTGGATTTTGTTGAGGCAAACACCGAACTGGACGCCCTGTGGCGTTACGGCGGCACGCTTGACCTGCTCAAGAGACTGGTGGCTGCCGGCTACCCCGTGGTGATTGAAAAAGGCGCGTTGATCCGCGAGACCACCAGCGGGCAGATCACCTGGATGGGTCATTACAACCTGGTGGTGGGTTATGACGATGCCACCAGCGAAATTATCGTGCGCGATTCGTATTACTCCCCGCCAGACTATCCGCTGGATTATCGCATCAGCTACGAGCAGTTGACCCAGGAATGGCGCGGGTTTAATTATGTGTTTGTGGTCATTTACCCGCCTGCCGATCATGACAAAGTGGTGGCGGTGCTGGGCGATTACGCCAATGACGCCACGGCGAACGCCATTGCGGCGCAGAAAGCCTCTGAAGAGATTGACAGCCTGGGCGATCCCGAAAAATTGTTTGCCTGGTACAACCGCGGCACCAGCCTGGTTGCCCTGCAGGATTACGCCGGGGCTGCCTCGGCTTATGATGCTGCCTTTAATTACCTGGCCGGGCTGTCTGAGGACATTGCGCCCAAGAAAGTCATGCGTCTGGTATGGTATCAGACCGGTCCCTACTTTGCATACTACTACTCAGGCCGCTATCAGGACATGGTCAACCTGGCAGACAAGGTGCTTGCCATGCCCAGCAACGGTCCCAACCTGGAAGAAAGCCTGTACTGGCGTGCGATGGCAAAACGCATGATGGGGGATACCCCCGGCGCGGTTGCCGACCTGCAGGCCAGCCTGGTTGTTCACCCTGAGTTTGGCCCAAGCGTGAATCTGCTACAAGAACTGGGTTACTGATGAACTCCTCACTCAACCAGCAAGCTGATGGACACCCGGCCGGGGTACCGGCTGGAACCACCACAGGAGAATCCGCCGATTCAGCGGCGGGGGATAGTCCCGGGCACCCAACTCCGGCCTCTCATCCGGCGGGTGATCCTGTCGAACGAGGCTGAGCATGCGCATCCTTCACTTTGCTGACGCACATATTGATATCGCCGCGCATGGCCGGCACGACCCTGTGACCGGTCTGCCGCTGCGTGTGCTGGATTTCCTGCGCGCCATGGACACCATCATTGACGCTGCCATTGAAGAGCGCGTTGACCTGGTGGTGTTCGCCGGTGATGCCTACAAGGATCGCACACCCGTACCCACCTTCCAGCGCGAATGGGGCCGGCGCATCAAACGCCTGTCAGCGGCAGGGGTGGAAACGGTGCTGCTGGTGGGCAACCACGATCTTTCCCCGGCTGTGGGCCGCGCCAACGCTCTGCAGGAATTTGAGACACTGGAAGTGCCTCACGTGCACGTGGTGAGCAAGCCGTCCTTTCTGACCCCGGCGGATCTGGGCGGGCTGCCCCTGCAGGTGATCGGCCTGCCGTGGGTGTCGCGCTCGGGCATGCTGGCTGCCATGCAAAACAGCCCTGCCCCTGCGCTGCCAGAAGCTGATGACAACGCCCCGCCGGTTTACGAAAAACTGGAGGAAGCCCTCACCACCCTCATGCACATGTGGCTGGAGAAAGCCTCAGCGGACCTGCCGGTGTTGCTGGCGGCGCACGCATCGGTGCAGGGCGCGTTGTACGGCGGTGAACGCAGTGTCATGCTCGGTTCAGACCTGGTGCTGCCGCGCTCGCTGGTTTGTGACCCGCGCCTCAGTTATGTTGCCCTCGGGCACATTCATAAAGCCCAGGACGTGAACGACGGCGCGCAACCGCCGGTGATCTACCCCGGGTCCATTGAACGGGTGGACTTTGGCGAAGTGGCTGATGAAAAATATTACGTGATCGCACACGTTGAGCACGGCAAAGACACGCTGGTGGAGTGGCGCAAGCTGAACGGCCGCCGCTTTATTGATAAATACCTGCAACTCAAGACCGAGGAAGACTTTCAGCAGCGCGTGATGGCGGCCATCCCTTCAGAGGAAGAACTGGATGGCGCGATCATGCGTTTGATTCTGGAGTACCCGCGACCGCTGGAAGCCCTGCTGGATGAGGGTGCGGTGCGCCGCAAAGCCGAAAAAGCGTTTGAGTTTCACCTGGTGCGCCGCCCGCAGATGGAAGCGCGCCTGCGCCTTTCTGGTGATCAAGCGATTGCTTCATTGAGTGCGCTTGAATTGCTTCAGCTTTACTGGCAGGCGGCGGGCACCCCTCCGCAGGATGCCGATGAATTGCAAAAACTGGCAGAGGAGATCATCCGGCAGACCCCGGCGGACATCCCCGAAGGCCGGGTTGGATAAGGCTGTGATAATGGCAAGGTGGGAACGGAAATGGTAATTGGTACGGAAATCGCCATCATTTTTTTGCTGTTCGTTATTAACGGCGTTTTTGCCATGACCGAAATGGCCATGGTGTCAGCGCGCAAGACGCGGCTTCAGCAAATGGCAGACGACGGCAATGGCGCGGCAACCGAGGCGTTGAACCTGGTGGAGAACCCCAACCGCATCCTTTCTGCGGTGCAGGTGGGTATCACCCTGGTGGGTATTCTCTCCGGTGCGCTGGGTGGAGCCACGGTCAGCGGGGTGCTGGCAGGCTGGTTCGCGCAGGTCCCGGCGCTGGAGCCGTACAGCCAGGTGCTGGCAATGTTGATTGTGGTGACGGCCATTACCTATTTCTCGCTGGTGATCGGTGAACTGATCCCCAAACGCCTGGCGTTAAATAATCCCGAAAAGATCGCATCATTCATGGCAAAGCCCATCCGTGGGCTGGCATGGCTGGCGCGTCCGATGATCGCGCTGTTGAGCGCCTCCACCGATGTGGGTCTGCGCCTGCTGGGCGCCAAACCTTCAGGCGAGCCGCCCGTCACTGATGACGACATTCGCCTGATGCTGGAACAGGGAACCGAGGTGGGGATTTTCGAGCGTTCGGAACAGGACATTGTTGAGAGTGTTTTTCGCCTGTCGGACCGGCGGGTGGATGCCATCATGACCCCGCGCACTGAGATGGTCTGGCTGGATATTGAAGACCCGCTGGATGTCAACCTGCGAAAAATGGCTGAAACGCAACACGCCCAGTTTCCGGTATCCCTGGGCGACCTGGACAATGTGCAGGGGGTTCTGCGGGTCAAGGAGTTGTTGGGCGCCTTTGAACGGGGCGGGCAGGTGAACATCGGCGAGATTCTGCATCCACCCGTGTTTGTGCCCGAATCGATGCCGGCCTTGCGCGTGCTGGATCAGGTGAAGGAAAAGGGCCTTTCCATGGCGCTGGTGCTGGACGAGTACGGCGGTGTGGCAGGCATGGTGACCCAGGTGGACATACTGGAGTCGCTGGTGGGCGAAATCCCCACTT
The DNA here is from genome assembly GCA_034429695.1 of Levilinea sp. GTDB lineage: Bacteria > Chloroflexota > Anaerolineae > Anaerolineales > Anaerolineaceae > DAOUGC01. The sequence goes on along the minus strand of DAOUGC010000230.1, from coordinate 1,721 downwards.
CAGATGAGACCCACCACCCGCAGGTGATGGTTCGTGAGGACGGTTCGTGGTTGATGGACGGCCTGTTGAGAATTGATGAACTGAAAGACATTCTCGACTTGGACGAATTACCCGAGGAAGAACGCGCCGGTTATGGAACGCTGGGTGGTTTGATGATGAGCCGCCTGGGCATCATTCCGCAACCCGGCGATCATTTTGAATGGCAGGGCTATCGCTTTGAAGTGCTGGACATGGACGGGCGCCGGGTGGACAAGGTGCTGGTGGCGCGTCAGGCGGTGGCTGCGTAGACCCTGAACATCGAATGGACAGGACGGCATGATCCCCAAGTATTTACGGTTGAGCGGCTTTTTATCCTATGGCGAAGGAGCCGAGGTGGATTTCACCTCGTTTGAGCTTGCCTGCATATCGGGTTCCAATGGAGCGGGCAAGTCATCCCTGCTGGATGCGATTACGTGGGCCATGTTTGGGCAGGCGCGGCGGCGCGATGATGCGCTGATCAACAGCCATTCCAAACGGGCCGAGGTGACCTTTGACTTCTGGTACGAGGGGGTGTTGTACCGCATCCTGCGCTCCAAGGCTGAGGGGAAAACCGGGCTGCTTGAGTTCTTCGCACAGACGGATGACGGTTCGTGGCGTCCACTTACCGAGCACTCGCTGCGCGAGACGGAGGTCAAAATTCAGCACACCCTGCGCATGGATTTTGAAACCTTCACCAACGCCTCCTTCTTTTTGCAGGGCAAAGCCGATCAATTTGCCCAACAACGCCCTGCCGAACGCAAGCGCATTTTGGGGGCAATTCTGGGTCTGGAAGTGTGGGACGATTATCGCGAGCGGGCAACCGAACGCCGCAAGCAGCTTGAATCGCAATTAAACAGCCTGAACATGCGCATCGCCGAGATTGACGCAGAACTGGCTGAGGAGCAGCAGCGCCGCGAGCGCCTTGATCGCTTGAATGAGGATCTGGCGCGCCTGAGCGAACTGGCGAAACAGCAGCAATCCACACTGGATGGTTTGCGCCGCCTGAAAAGCGCGCTGGATGAACAATTAAAGCTGGTGCAGGCGCTGGCGGGCCAGGTGGAAAGCGCCGAACGCCGTGCGGCTGGCCGGAGCGAACAGATGGCGCGTTTGCAGGTTGAACGCGACGCCTTCCGCGGGCAGCTTGAGCAGGAGAGCGCCATCCGTGAGGCGTACGCGCAGTGGGGCGAGGTTCGCCGCCAACTGGAACAGCGCGACGCAGAGGCGGCGGATTTCAGGCAGTGGGAAGGGCAGCGCGCCACGCCGTGGGCGGCGATCGAAGCTGAACGCGCCCGCCTGGAAACCGAACTGCGCGGCTTGCTGGAACAAAACCGCCAGGCGGAGGAACTGGAAAAGCGCCTGCCCGAGCACAGCGCCGCCCTGAGCGAAGCCGCAGCCCGCGTGGAACAACTCACCGCGCGCATGGCGCAGCGCCCGCTGCAGGAAGCCGAACTGCAGGCTGCCATTGAGGGGCAGTCAGAGGCGCAGGCTGAGAACCGCCGTTTGAAAGAGGAAATGACTGCGCTCAAGGAGCGCATTGACCAGTTGAAGGAAGTCAGTGGCGCGCTGTGCCCGTTGTGCGGGCAGCCCATGTCACCGGATGAGCGTGCCCGGCTGGTTGCCAGCCTGGAACAGCAGGGCAAGGAACTGGGTGACCGCTATCGCGCCAACCTGGAGGCGGTGCGCGTTGCAGCAGAATTGCAGAC
>DAOUGC010000229.1:0-6050 GCA_034429695.1 Levilinea sp. | reverse complement strand
CTGCCGGGGTCGATTCTCGTGCTTCTTCCCGCCCGTCCCCTACGGAATCCCCGGGAATGTCGCGGGGTACGGCGTTCGGGAGCGGAGGGGGTGCTTTTCGTCGGGGCGCACGGCGGTGCGCCCAAAACATCAGCCCCCCTACGCGTGTTGATTTTTTGCCGGTGTGAGACCAACCTCCAGAATGGAGATTGCCTGCGCCAAAGCCATGGCATGTCTGGCGCGTTCCTCAACCGGCATGAGCTGTGGGCGGGAGGTGTAGAAACCGTCATTCGGATACCGCGGGGTGACATGCAGGTGATAATGCCATACGTCCTGATTGCCGGCTGGTTCGTTGTGCTGACGGGTGGAGACGCCGTCGCAGGCATACACCTGTTTCATTCCCATGGCGAGAAGCTGTGCCACCCTGTGGATGTCCCGGGCATAGTGCAGCGGCAGGTCGAAGATGTTTTCAAAATGCTCGTTTGGTACGATGATGGTGTTTCCGGGGTTGTTGGGATATTGATGCGAGCTGATCAGGGCTGTCACGGCATGGTCGTGATAAACAATATCACTTTGCGTGGAGTGGAGTGTTCGTTCTTCACTCCACTGATCAACAGACAAAACGGGCAATGGTAGTCTTTGGGGGCGTGGTTATACATGGTTTCCCTGTTGCCTCACGTTTTAGTCTGGATCCACCAGCGGCAGGCAGATGGTTACCGAACAACCGTGGGGGGGCAGGTTGGTAAATTCCACCCGGCCTTTATGGGCATGGATGATTTGCTGCACGATGGTCAGCCCCAGGCCGCGGGTCCCTGTCGTGGTCACCGAAGGCGGGTTGTGCAGCTCGTTGAGGGTCTGCTGTGAAAAGCCAGCGCCATTATCGCTGATGGTGATCCAACATTCAGCGCCGTTACTCTCCACCCTGACCTGCACTATGCAACCAGCAAGGTTATGTTGAATACTGTTGTTCACCAGGTTCGAGAGCGCCCGCCACAGCAATTTTTCATCTGCCAGAATGCGGCTGTCTCCGGCGGCAGGATGAATGTGCAACTCGATCTCGTAGCGGGGATCGAGGTTGTTATTGAGAAAATCGGCCACCAGATTGCGCAGCAGGGCAGCCGGGTGAATTTCTTCGAGCTGCATGGGTTGCATGTCGTATTCGAGTCTGGTTGCCAAGTTCAGGTCATTCACCAGCGCCTTGATTTTCTCGCTTTGCTGCCGGATGATGCGGGCTTGTTCCTGTTCGGCGGTGGATAGATGCGGGTTATCCTCAAGCTGGCTTGCGTAGCCCATGATCATGGAAAGCGGCGTGCGAATATCGTGGGATACGCCTGCGATCCAGGTGTTGCGGGCGTTTTCCCGCTGGTGCAGGGTAAGGTTCTGTTCCTGCAGGCGCTCCGATGTTTGGTTGAGTTTCAGTGCCAGGTCTGCCAGTGGCCCACCCGTGGGCAGGTTAACCGATTTGTTCTCTGCGAGATGTACGATGCCGTGTGCCAGTGCCCGCAATGACAAAAATTGGCGCAAACCCAGCAGCAGCGCCAGCAGCACGGCCGCCAGGGTATTGATCAAAATCACCATCGGTATCCACGCGATGGTGGTTCGGATTAGACTTTCCGGCATTTCCAAATCGGTTTTCCAGATGCTGTTCTTGGGGCTGCCCAGCACCAGCAGACCGTCTTCATAGCGCCAGACGTGGACTGGATAATCCTGCAAGTACCAGTGGGTGAAACTGGCAACATCGGCAACCGAATACTGGCTGGGAACATCCTCCGGCAGATTTTCACTCCATATGCGCTTGCCGTTGGCATCCAGCAGCATTGCCCATGAGTGGCTCTGATGCAGGGCCTCCTCGCCAGCCGATGACAACCGGTATTCACCATTGGAATGGGTGAGATGGTCGGCGACATCGGATATGCGGCTGAATGACGCGGGGTCAGACCCGGCTTTCACCAGCCAGGCGATCAGCACGCTGGCATTGAGCGCGAGGAGCACCAGCGCGATGCCGGCGGCTGAAAAGATATAACGCAGGAGAATTTTCAGCATGCTCTTCATGTTTGCTCACTCCATCACCAGTTTGTAACCCAGGCCGCGCACGGTGAGCAAATACCGTGGATGGGATGGGTCGGGCTCCATCTTCTCGCGAAGGCGGCGAATGTGCACCATCAGCGTATTTTCATAACCGTAGAGGTGATCACCCCAGGCAGCGCGGCACAGGTTGTCTCCGGTGACAATATACCCACGGTTCTGGTACAGCTTTTCCAGCAGGATGTACTCCTTGGCGGTCAGGGTTTCCTGTCCGTGCGGGGTGGTTACCGTTCCGCTGTTGAGATCAATGTGGGTATCGCCCAGCGAGAAACGGGGTTTTTCGGCCTGTTTGATCACCACCGGAAAATAGGTGCGCGTGAGAATGGCTTTTAATCGCAGGATCAATTCGCGCGGCAGAAAAGGTTTGGTGATGTAATCATCTGCACCCAATCCCAACCCCAGCAGGCGGTTTTCATCCTCGTCGCGCGCCGACAGGAAGAGCACCGGAACGGTGGAACCGGCGCGAAACTCGCGCATCAGCTCAAAGCCGTCGCCATCGGGCAGCATGACATCCAGAATAATGCCATCGGGGGGTGTGGCATGGAACATTTCTCTTGCCTGGCGGCAACTGGCAGCGGTGAGAATGCGCATAAAGCCCTCCTTTTGCAAAATATCCTTCACCATTTTGCACAGTGGGGCTTCATCATCCACGATCATGATGCGGGCTTCATAAATATCTTTCATATTCTTCCTGCTTCTATGATACCAAGAAGAACCCCATGACGGGTTGCGCGCGACGGATTTAAGGTAAATGTAAGCCGGCTTTCAGGTGGGCGTAAGCCGGGCTGTCTATACTCTCATCTGTTCTTACAGAATAGGAGAAACTTATGACAGCATTGATTGTGACGGAAGGCCTGAGCAAACGCTTTGGCAAGGCACTGCGTGTGAAGGACGTGGATTTGTGTGTGCCCGAGGGTGCGGTATACGGCTTTTTGGGTCCCAATGGGGCGGGAAAAACCACCACTCTGAAAATGATCCTTGGTCTGGTGAAACCCAGCGCCGGACAGATCGAAGTCTTCGGTCAACGGGTGAACGACCGCAACCGGTTGGGCATCCTGCGGTCGGTGGGTTCATTGATTGAATCGCCGGCGTATTATGGTCACCTCAGCGGTGAGGAGAATTTGCGCATCTTTCAAACGCTGCGCCAACTGCCTGAGAAGGAAATTGAGCGGGTCCTGCACATTGTGCGTTTGGAAAACCAGAAGAGCAAAATTGTCAACCAGTATTCCCTGGGGATGAAGCAACGCCTTGGATTGGCAGGAGCGCTGCTTGGCAACCCGCGCCTGTTGATCCTGGATGAACCAACCAACGGGCTGGACCCGGCCGGTATTCAGGAAATGCGTGCATTAATCTCATCGCTGCCACAGCAGTTTGGCATCACCGCGCTGGTTTCCAGCCACCTGTTAAGCGAGATCGACCAGATGGCGACCAATCTTGGCATCATCAACCGTGGAGAGCTGGTTTTTCAGGGCAAACTGGAAAGTCTGCACCAGCGCAGTGAGCGCAGGATAGCCGTGCGAACGTTGAACAATGACGTTGCGACGCAGGTGCTGCAGGAACACAACATTCCCCATACCCGCGCGGGTGAGTATTTGCTCCTTTCCGATGTTCAGGAACCGGTGCTGGCGCACACCATTGACCGGCTGTCAGAGCGACGGGTGGGGGTGATCCGCGTGGAAGAACGGGTGAAAAGTTTGGAGGATATCTTCCTTGAGTTGACCGGAATGGCGGTGAGTTTATGATCACGGCGTTGGGCGTTGAATTTCAGAAGACCCGGCGTAGAAAAATTGGCTGGATCATTGTCGCCGCGATGGTGTTGCAAACCGTCTGGATGTCATGGTCAGCCACGTATCTGGATGAAGAGGATTTGCGTCAGGGATGGATGGCGGTTTTTTATCAGTTCCCATTGCTCAATGCATTGATGATGCCGCTGGTGATCGCTGTGCTGGCTTCACGCCTGTGTGATGTGGAGCACAAGGGGAAAGCGCTGCGGTTGATCCACACGCTGATGCCAGCCCGGCGGCTGTTTGATGTCAAGTTTATCAACGGCGGTTTGTATTTGCTGGGGGTAAGCGTGTTCCAGTCGCTGTTGCTGCTGGTAGTGGGGTTGGTGTTGGGGTTTGGGGGAGAGGTCCCGTGGGGCAGGTTCGCGGCATTTTTCGCGCTGACCCTGCTGGTGAGCCTGGCGCTGTATGTGCTGCAGCAAGGGTTGTCCTTGATCTTTACCAACCAGATGATTCCCTTTATTGTTGGGCTGGTCGGGTCCTTTTTTGGCCTGTTTTCGCTGTTTTTTCCCAGCGGGCTGCAGAAACTGACGCCGTGGGGATATTATGGCGTGCTGTCTTTTGTGCGCATGGATTGGAACGCGGCGACGCGCATCAGTCATTACACCTGGTCTCCGGTGGATCAGGGTGGCCTGTTCATACTGGCGGGGATGTTGGGGGTATTCTATCTGGTGGGTCGCAGCCTGTTTGTGAGGAAGGAGCAGTAAGCCATGATGATCAATGGTATCCGCGCTGAATGGATGAAGCTGCGCCGCAGCCCGGTATGGCTGGCGTTTCTGCTGGTGCCTGTTGTGCCGGCGTTCATGGGTACGTTTAATTATGTCCAGAATCAGGCAATCCTGGATAACGGCTGGTACAGCCTGTGGACACAGCATACGTTGTTCAGTTGTTACTTCTTTTTGCCTGCCTTGATCGGCATTTACGCATCGTATTTGTGGCGGCTGGAGCACAGCCACACCAATTGGAACGCGATCTTAAGCGCGCCTGTTCCGCACTGGCTGATCCATGCATCCAAACTGGTGATCCTGACAGGCGTCATTTTGATCACCCAGGTGTGGATCGGGGTGTTGTTTGTGGTCTCCGGCTTCCTGGTTGGGGTGAATGGTCCAATTCCACCGGAGCTGACGGTGTGGCTGGCAGACGGGTTGCTGGGCGGGCTGGTGATCGGTGCGCTGCAGTTGAGCCTGTCGCTGGTGATGCGCAGTTTTGCCCTGCCGGTGGGTGTGGCGGTGCTGGGCGGGATCAGCGGGTTGCTGATGACGGCAAGAGGGCTGGGGGTGTGGTTTCCGTACGCGCTGATCAGCCTGGGGATGCGCGCCAACCGTCCGGGCGGTGAAATGCAGTGCGATCCGCGGTTGTTTGTGATCAACGGGGTGTTGTTTGTGCTGGCGTTTTCGGTCTTTTCGGTGATGTGGATCAAAAAGCGGGACGTGGCTGCAGGTTGAAAAATGCTTTTGCCCCTTTGCTTTATTTGGGAGCGTCAACGAATGGGACACGAATGAACGAATGACGGATTCCCGCCGGAGCCAGGGCGCCTTCTCCTCCTCCATTCGTGTTTTTTTCGAATGGAACCCCAACGATGTTCTGATCGTTGGGGCGAGGTGCTGTCGCTGCGCTTACGCCGGAGGGGGTGTGCTGACAACGGATTTGGATTCAGGGGCGTAGGGCGGGATGGCGTTCTTCCATCCCGCCGTCTGTTGAATTCCGGGGGAGAACAAACACGAATGACACGAAAAAACGAATGGCACGAATGGGATGCAAGCAAACCGTTTTCGGGCGGATGCCATCCGCCTGTATGCCAAAAACATCAGCCCCATTCTGCCACTGGTGTGCTCCGGGGTTCACGGCTGGCGGGGTAGTTCCTCGGCGATGCTGACCAGCCCGTGCGGGTATTTGATGATGATGCGTTCGCGTTTGGCAATGACGATGCCGGCTGTCTCCCACTGCGAGAGCAACCGGCTGACGGTGTACAGCGTCATGCCGCACATCTCCGCCAGTGTCTGGCGTGAGAGCGCCATGCCGCTCTCCACCCCCTCAGTAGTCCGCCCGCCCGATTGTGCCGCCAGACGCCGCAGGGTGTGCGCCAGGCGGCGCTCCACCCGCTCGGTGGCCAGTTGCTGCAGGCGCTCCTGAAACTCCATGGCGTGCTCAGCCATCATGCGCATGGCGTTCATCGCCAGCAGCGGATTTTCCTTCACAAAT
>DAOUGC010000228.1:0-9210 GCA_034429695.1 Levilinea sp. | reverse complement strand
AATACTCAGCAAGGTTTTTAAAGAAAACAGGCGGGGCGCATGCCCCGCCTGTAAACTTGCCATGAAATTATTTTTACGGAATTTGCAGGGTTTGACCCGCGGTAATGGTGTATGGGCTGCTCAGCCCGTTTGCCGCGGCAATCTGCTCAGGGGCAACGTCACCAAAATAGCAAGCCACCGTATAAATGGTGTCACCGGATTTCACCGTGTAGCTGGTTGGATGGCTGTGCAGTGCGCGCGAACCCCAGGCGGAGCTGTTCCATGTACCCGACGAAGGAATGGTCAGGCGGGCGCCCACAGCCGGTTTGGAAGCCATGCTCAAACCGTTGGTCGTAAAGAAAGTGTTGAGGTCCAGGTTAAAGCGGCGGGCAATGCAAATGGGCCACTCCCCTTTTTGCAGCGTATAGGTGGCGGGGCGTTCCACAGTGGGAACCACCACCGGCGCAGAACTGGATGAGCCATCACCACCAGAAGCAGCGCTTTCACCACCAACCGCCGCTTCAGAACCATCAACCGCTTTGGTTTCAGGGGTGGAGGTCAGGGTGGGCGGCGCGGTTGAAATTGCCAGGGCAGTCTGAGTCTGGATTTCCTTCATCACTTCAGGGTTGTCCGTAACCACCGGGAATGGGAAGGCTTCTGCCAGGGTGGGGGTGGCTGCCGGCGCCTGCGATGCAGGAAGCGCACAGGCTGATAAAACCAGTGTAAGGATCACGACAACCGGTAAAATCAGGTGCAATTTCTTGAGCATGGGTGGTTCTCCTTCTCAGACACGGCTGGCTGCAGTCAGATTTATTAATCCAGGGGCGAAAAATTTTAATATGCTTCTTGATAGTAGCATAACCCTTAAAAAGCGTCAAGCGAAAGGAATGCTATACGAAGATCACACTCCTGTAAGGTAAGGTTGCAAGCTATATGCCAGAAAACCACGAAAAACCGGTTGTTTTTGGCAGGTCAGGCGTTCACTCTGATCTCCGCTCCACGGTTGGACACATTCACCACCCAACTCCGCGCCGTCAGTGCGGCGGCTGAAAATGCCGCCACCATGCTCTGCCCAACGGCTTCGTGATCCGCCCGTGCAAAGGCGATCACCCCTGGCCCCGCCCCTGACAGACCCGCTGCAATGGCGCCGCTTTGCATGGCAGCATCAATTGCCTGGCGCGCACCGGGGATCAAGGGAAGACGGTAGGGCTGGTGCAGACGGTCACGCAGGGCGCTGCCAAGCAGCGAGAAATCGCCGCTGCGCAGGGCTTCCACCACCAGCGCGGTTCTGCCAACGTTGAAAACAGCGTCTTTTAGTGAGATTTTCTGCGGCAGGGCTTCGCGCGCCTTCTGGGTTGGCAGATGGAAATTGGGAACCACAACCACCACCTGCATTTCAGGCAGGTCGGTGCGGTGGGTGATGCACTCGTTATCATCCGCTGAGACGATTAACAGCCCGCCATACAGCGCCGCGGCAGCATTATCAGGATGTCCCTCCAACTCGGTGGCAAGGCGCAACAGTGCGGGTTGACCCACCCGTCCGCCGCTGAGCACATCGGCTGCCAGCAAACCGGCCAGCCTGGCTGATGCGCTGGACCCGCAACCCGAACCCAGCGGAATATTGTTATGACACGTGATCGCCATTCCGGCGGGCGGCGGCGTGCCAGCCTGTTTGTGATAATGCAATACCGCCTGCCACAACATGCTGCGGTGATCGTTGTACAGCCAGTCCGATCCCTCACCGGAGGTGGTCACCTGCACCCCACCCGGCCGCAATTCAAAGGTCATCTCGTTCCACAAATCCAGCGCAATGGCAAGGCAATCAAAACCAGGCCCCAGGTTGGCCGATGTCGCCGGAACACGCACGGTCACCGCCGAGGGCTGGGTCATTCGTCCACCAGCACTTCCTCCAGCGCAGACAGGTCAGCCTTGACCACGGTGGGGGTAATGGAGACCTCGCCTGCACCGGTTTTTCCGGCAGCATAACGCACGGCAACGTCCGGGTCTTTGAGTCCATGCCCTGTACACACTGCCACCACTCGTTGCCCGTATACCGAAAGCCGCCCTGCCGCAATCTCCTGCGCCAGCCCTGCCAGCCCTGCCACCGAGGCGGGTTCCACCCAGTAGCCGCAGCGGGCAAGGTCGCGTTGCATTGCCAGTATGGCGTCATCACTGACCGCCACGATCCGCCCGCCCGACTGCTCTGCGGCTTCCAGCGCCTGTTCGCCGCGGGCCGGCTTGCCAATGCGGATGGCAGTAGCCACTGTTTCAGGGTGCTCAACCGGCCTGCCCTGCACCAGTGGCGCTGAACCCTCTGCCTGTACCCCCAAAATGTGCGGAAGGCCCGTATCCATTAGCATGTTGTACTGCTTAAAACCCATCCAGTATGCGCTGATGTTGCCTGCATTTCCAACCGGCAGGCACAGCCAGTCGGGGGCATTTTCAAGCGAGTCGCATATCTCGAAGGCGGCTGTCTTCTGGCCTTCCAGACGGTAGGGGTTAAGGGAATTGACCAGTGCAAAGGGATGGCGCTGTGAGAGTTGCATCACCAGGGTGAGGGCGTCATCAAACGAGCCTTCGATCTGCACCACCTGTGCGCCGTACACCAGCGCACCGGCCAGTTTTCCGGGAGCCACCTTGCCCTGCGGAATAATCACCACGGCGCGCATGCCTGCAGCAGCCGCATACGCCGCAGCAGAAGCAGCCGTGTTGCCGGTGGAGGCGCAAATCACATTTTTAACGCCCCGTCCGGCGGCTTCGCTGATTGCCACGGTCATGCCGCGGTCTTTAAAGGAGCCGGTGGGGTTCAAACCCTCATATTTCATCCACAGTTCAAACCCACCGCCCATCTGATCAGCCAGACGGGGCAGGGGCACAACCGGAGTGTTGCCTTCGAAAAGGGTGATATTGGGGGAGTTCCCGGGCAGGTCAAGCAAAGGACCATAGCGCTCGATCACACCCCGGTATGCCATGGGAAAAGAGTCATCCATCATGAATTGAATATACCCGCTTTCATAAAATGTTGACTGGCTAATTAAACCATAAAAGTACAAAGCAATAACCCCAATATGGCAAACATGATTTAAATGGAAAAGCCGCCCGAAGACGGCTGAATGGATACGGGGAAAGTTAGAGGATCTCGAACGACGTGGTGATTTCAGCCGTACCGCGCAACGTGGAAGCCACCGAACAGTACTTTTCTTCTGAAAGATCAATGGCCTGTTTCACCGCCGCCTCAGTAAGCCCTGAACCACCCACACGGTAATGGATGTGGAACTTGCGGAACGTCCAGGGGGGGTCTTCATCCTGTTGCGAAGTCACTTCGATCTCCAGCTTTTGCAGGTCAATACGCTTTTTCTGCAGGATCTCCACCACATCCACTGCGGTGCACGAACCCAGCGCCACCAGCAATAATTCAGAAGGACGCATGCCAACATTGACATCCTTGGGAGAGAGCACCACCGAATGTTGGGTGGAATCGGTACCGACAAAACGCTTGCCGCCGTACCAGGTGATTGTGGATGAACTACCGCTCATAAAAAGAGTCCTTTTCTCCTGACGGATGAGAGTGGATTAATCAGCCTTGCTGAGCAGGGATACCATGTCCCGCAGCAACCGTTCCCGTTTTTCAACCGGCGTCTGTTCCAAATCCACCAGACATTCGGTGGCATATTCCTCCACAAATGCCTGGCTGGCGCTGTGCATGGCAGAACGGATTGCCGAGAACTGCTGCATGATCTCGCGGCAATCACGTTCATCCTCGATCATGGTTTGCAGTCCGCGCACCTGGCCCTCAATACGTTTGAGCCGGGATTGTAAACTGGACTTCACAACAGGGTTTTTTACGCGCATAAAACCTCAAATCATGGGGGCTGCACACGGCAGCCTGATTGACTACCCTCAGGTAAAGCGACCGCCGCCGCCGCTGCAGGAAGAAGAAGCACTGGCAGAGCCGGTTGAAGCCGCCCCGGCGCTGGTTGCGAACATGGACAACTTTTTCTGCGTCTCTTTTGCCTGACACCTGGGGCAGGATGGGGGAGTGTTTGCCTGAGAAAAAGGCACCATCTTTTCAAATTCGTTGCCGCACTGGTTGCAAATATACTCGTAAATGGGCATAAAACGTTGCTCCTGGCGATATTATACTCTACTGGAGTATAGCATTATTCGTCAAATCGTCAAGAGTTTCGATGAATTTTGGTTGAATCCTATTGACACAGAACGCATGTTCGTGTAATATGTTAGTACATATGAGCTATGATTGCCAGTAATGGCAGCCACCAATTACGGTCACGCGGAATTACCATGCCGCAGACCACGCGAAAGGGTAATTCCAAACAAGGAGCCGATTATGGCAAGAAAACCAGCCGGTCTCGGTGAACGCCACCGAAAAATCATGGAATTCCTGACCAGGTTCCAGAACAGCAATCATTACTCCCCCTCCATTCGTGAGATCGGAGAGAGTATTGGCGTCACATCAACTTCGCTGGTGGATTATTATTTGAAGCAACTGGAAGAGATGCAGTACATCGAGCGCGACAACCACATCTCGCGCAGCATCCGCATCCTGCGCTCCATGACCACCATCCAGGACGCAACCGCCCAGGCAGCCCGCACCATTCAGAAAAAGGTGGAAGAATTCCTCTCCATTCCACTGGCAGGCCGCATCGTGGCAAGCGCCCCCATCCCTGTGCCTTCCTCCGACTTTGCCTACTTCGACCCGGAATCCAGCATCGAGATCGCGCGCACCCTGCTGCCCGCCCGCGAGAACGTGTCTGACCTGTTCGCTCTCGAAGTGGACGGCGACTCGATGATCGATGCCATGATTAACGACGGCGACATCGTGGTCATGCGCCGCGCCTCTGATGCCATCAACGGTGAAATGGTGGCCGTCTGGCTGGATGACACCGATGAGACCACGCTCAAGTATTTCTACCGTGAAAACGACCGCGTACGTCTGCAGCCAGCCAACCCAACCATGAAGCCCATCATCGTCAACAATCCCGAGCGCATGCGCATCATGGGCAAGGTGGTGATGGTCATCCGTCAGGTGCGCAGCGTGGCTGCCTGAGGCATCCACCCAACCCGCTTTACAAAGTTTTCTTTATCGTTCCTGCCCATAACAAAAAAAAGACCGCTGAGTTCTTGCGAACCCGCGGTCTTTTTGTTTTCTGGTTGCAGTCGAATTAGACGATCTCGACCACGGCGCCGGCGGCTTCCAGCTTGGCTTTCGCGTCGGCGGCAACTTCCTTGGAAACACCCGAGAGCACCTTGGAACCAGCGGTTTCGGCCATGGTCTTGGCTTCCACGAGGCCCAGGTTGGTGAGCTGGCGGATGACCTTGATGGTCTCGATCTTCTTGGGACCAGCGTCCTTCAGGACGACATCGAACTCGGTCTTCTCTTCCACGGGCTCGGCAGCGGCGGCGGCGGGGCCGGCGGCGGCAACAGCCACAGGAGCGGCGGCGGAAACGCCCCACTTCTCTTCCAGCATTTTCACCAGTTCAGCAGCTTCCAACACGCTCAGGCTGCCCAGTTCTTCAACCAGTTTATTCAGGTCTGCCATTGTAATTACTCCTTGCAATTCAAAAAAAGATGGTTAAGTTTGTACGATGAGCGTTGACCACACAGGCCCTACGCCCGGTTTGATACAGTTCAGGCGGCTTGTCCGGCTTGTTCTGAGTAAGCCTTGACCACAGCGGCCACCTGGCGGGCGGGCTCTGCCAGTGTGCGAACCAACTGGCTGGCGGGCGCCAGAATGGTGCCAAGCAAGCGGGCGCGCATGACCGGCAACGGGGGCAGGTCAGCCAGGCTCTTCACCTGAGAGGCAGTGAGCATCTGCTTGTCCATGATGCCGCCGCTCAGTTCGAACACATCGCTCTTGGCTGCGTCGGCGAAAACCTTGGCAAGCCCGGGAACATCGGAAAATGCGAAGCCCATCAGAGTGGTGCCGGTAAGCTGGTCAACATTCACGCCGTGGTTGCGCAGGGCAATTTCCATGAGGGTGTTCTTCACCACATGGCCCTGGCCACCGGCATCGCGAATGCGAGCGCGCAAAGCATCAATATCCTTCATACCCATGCGCGAGTACGACAGCATGAAAACGGCCTGTGAGCCATCCAACCACTCTTCGTACTGAGCCAGCATTGCATTCTTCTGCTTCTTTGAAAATGCCATGAAACTTTCCTCCTTTCCACAAAGGTGCAAACAAAAAGTCTTTGCCTTGTCATCCAACCAGGCAAAGACTTTTCAAGGCGCACAAAAAGGGGCGCCGTGGGTTTGCATAATCTTGTTTGCAAGATCCCTGTCTTCACCTCGGCTGGATATTGAGCCGCCGCTTATGTTTTCTCAGCGAACGGCACCGGCTGTCTGCGGTGATATTTGATTGTCACAAGTCCGGCTCATGGGCAAGCCCCAGCCCGGACGGATTACCAGACAAAAACTACTGGCGGCTATCCATGCTCTGGGCAGCGTTGGCTTCAACCTTGATGCCAGGGCCCATGGTGGCAGCCATGGTGATGCGGCGGATGTAAGCGCCCTTGGCGCCTGACGGCTTGGCTTTCTTGATGGCGTCCATCATGGCGGCCATGTTGTCGTACAACTGCTCGGCGCTGAAGGACACCTTGCCAATCGGCACGTGCAGGTTGGCGGTCTTGTCCAGGCGGAATTCAACGCGGCCAGCCTTGGCTTCGCGAATCACGCGCGGCAGGTCTTCAGCGGGCACAACCGTACCAGCCTTGGGGTTCGGCATGAGGCCGCGGGGACCCAACACCTTGCCCAGGCGACCGGCTTTTGCCATCATGTCGGGGGTGGCAATGGCAACATCGAAATCAGTGAAACCGCCCTGAATGCGGGTGATCCACTCATCGCTGTCGGCCACGTAGTCGGCTCCGGCTTCCTGCGCCAGGGTGGCGCCTTCGCCCTGAGCGAACACCAGCACGCGCACGCTCTTGCCCAGCCCGTGAGGCAGCACAACCACGTCACGCACCTGCTGATCCGCCTGACGGGGATCCAGACCCATGCGCATGTGCAGTTCCACTGTGCCGTCAAAGGTGGTAATGCTGGTCACCTTTACCAGGTCAATCGCCTCGCTGGGGGTGTAGAAACGGTTTTCTTCCACTTTCTCCAGCGCAGCGGTGAATTTCTTTCCGTGTTTCGGCATGATTACTCCTTTGTGGTGCAGACGGGCCAATGAATGTGGCCCTCCCACGTATATCAGTCAACGACCTCGATACCCATATTGCGGGCGGTGCCTTCGATTTGACGCATGGCGCCTTCGATATCAATGGCATTCATGTCTTTCATCTTGGTTTCGGCAATCTCACGCACCTGGGCGCGGGTGACCTTGCCAACCTTGGCGCGCGGGGCGGTTGCGGAACCCTTATCAACACCAGCCGCCTTCTTCAACAGAACGCCAGCGGGCGATGATTTGAGGATGAAAGTGAAGGAACCATCGGTATAGACGGTGATCTCGGCGGGAATGACTTCGCCAACGCGGTTCTGGGTGCGGGCGTTGTATTCCTTGCAGAAGGCCATGATGTTCAAACCATGACCCGCCAGTGCAGGACCAATGGGCGGCGCGGGGTTGGCTTTGCCGGCATTGATCTGTAAACGAACAACAGCCTTTAGTTTCTTTGCCACAGCTTTGACTCCTTTGTGGTTTTACCGGGTGGTTTTCTGCGCTGCGCAGTCACCCTCCCACGAATGTCCGGCAAAATACCGGATGAACAGGGTTATGACTTTTCGACCTGCAAAAAGTCAAGTTCAACGGGGGTTTCCCGCCCGAAGAAGTTGACCATTACACGAACCTTGGAGCGCTCCATGTCGATCTCAGAGACTGTACCACGGAAGTCGTTGAACGGTCCGTCCACGATGCGCACCCGCTCGCCCACTTTGAAAGTGACCTTGATGTGCGGGGCTTCGGCTTCCATGCGGCGCAGAATCTGAGAGACCTCTTCGGGGCGCAGGGGGGTGGGCTGATTGCCCATGCCCACAAAGCCGGTCACGCCGGGGGTGTTGCGCACCACATACCACGATTCCTCAGAGAGGATCATGTTCACCAGCACGTAGCCGGGGAAAACGTGGCGCTCCACTGAGCGGCGCTTGCCGTCTTTGACTTCAATTTCTTCCTGGGTGGGGATGACCACATCAAAAATGCGGTCTTTCATGCCCATGGTCTCGATGCGCTGCTCGAGATTATGGCGCACCTTGTTCTCGTACCCTGAGTAGCAGTGAATGACGTACCACTGGCGGGTATCGGCGCCTTCAGCAGGCGGCTGATAACCTTCCTCGTCATCCAGGGCGGGCATGTCCTTGTTGCGGGATGCAGCCGAAGAACGGCTCTCGCGCTGGGCGCCCACAATCGGCGCAGGCGGCGTTACTGCCTGGTGCGACTCCACCTCCTGACCATCGTCGCCGGTGGCAGTCAGTTCGTCGTCATCCTGAAAGATTTTATCGTCGTCTTGCGCGCCCATCTAACACCTCATGACCAACCGATCAACCTGTGCTGAATTAAGCCAGCAGCAGGGTGATCAACTGAGAAAATACAAAGTCGAGCAGTCCCAGCAAAATGCTCATGCCCGCCATGACGATCAAAACGATGTAGGTCAGGCGCAGGGCATCCTGGGGGGTGGGCCAGGAGACACGGCGCAATTCGCCAACGGTCTGATGCCACCATTGCACGATTTTACTATCTTTCTTCTCTTTGGTCTTCTCGGCCACTGAAAGCTCCTTGTTTTTACGGTCAAAACGCCGCCTCATGAGACGGCGTTCACCGGTTTCAGGCAGGGGAGGCAGGACTCGAACCCACAACCATCCGTTTTGGAGACGGAAGCTCTACCAATTGAGCTACTCCCCTGTGCATCGGGGAAACCTTCCCAATGATGAGCCGGTTTCCCCGATGGCATTACGGCTTACTTTGTCTCGCGATGCACAGTATGCTTGCGGCAACGGAGGCAGTATTTTTTGAGTTCCATGCGCCCGGGATCGTTGCGGCGGTTCTTCTGGCTGGTGTAATTGCGTTCCTTACACTCAGTGCAGGCGAACGTGATCACGGGACGAATATCTTTCTTTTTAGAGGCCATCTTGCACTACCGTTTCTACGCAATAATCTTGGTGATAACCCCGGCGCCCACAGTGAGGCCGCCTTCGCGGATGGCGAACTTGGAGCCCTGCTCCAGCGCCACGGGGACGATCAGTTCAACTTCCATGTTCACTGAGTCACCCGGCATGACCAT
>DAOUGC010000227.1:0-12510 GCA_034429695.1 Levilinea sp. | reverse complement strand
CGAACCGGAAACGGATGTCATGGATACCTGGGCGACTTCTTCACTCTCGCCGCAGATCATCTCTGGCTGGCTGGATGATGGCGAACTGCACCAGCGCACCTTCCCGATGAGCCTGCGCCCACAGGCACACGAAATTATCCGCACCTGGGCTTTTTACACCATTGTCAAATCGCTGTTTCAGTTTGGCGTGTTGCCGTGGAAGGACGTGCTGATCTCAGGCTGGGGGCTGGCCGGTGAAGGCATGGGCAAGATCAGCAAGAGCCGGGGTGGGGGCCCCATGCCCCCGCTGGAAATGATCGAAAAATATTCGGCTGACGCGGTGCGTTACTGGGCTGCTTCCACCAGCCCCGGCAAGGATGCCGTGATCAGTGAGGAGCGCATTCAGATGGGCGCAAAATTGATCACCAAGCTGTGGAACGTGGCGCGTTTTGCCGAGCCGTTCCTTCCAGACGGCCTCTCAACGCCGCCAGGTCTCAGTCCGGCAGACCGATGGATTTTGGCGCGCAGCCAGCAGTTGATCCATCAGACCACGCAAGCCATGGAAAGTTATGAGTATGCCCTGGCAAAGAGCGGAATTGAGGCCTTTTTCTGGCGCGATCTGGCTGACAACTACATCGAGATGGCAAAGCAACGCCTGTACGACCCATCCGCACCGGGGCACAGTGGGGCAGCATTCACACTGCGGAGTGTGTTGCTGACGGTGATCAAATTGCTTGCGCCGTTCCTGCCCTACGTGACGGATGTGATTTATCGCGAATTGTTTGCGGCTCATGAGGGTAACCGCTCAGTGCATACCGCTGCCTGGCCGCAGGTTGAGCCGCTCCTGAATTCACAGGTGGTGGCTGAACAGGGCGAGGTGCTGGTGAGCATCGCCACAGCAGTGCGTAGATACAAAAGCGAGCAAAACCAGAGTCTCGGTGCGCAAGTGGATCGATTACAATTAGCTGCGAACGATGCCGCCCTGGCGGAATTCCTGAAGAATGCAGGTGCAGATTTGTGCTCCATCACCCGCGCATTACAGGTGGAGGTGGTCTCGCAGCTTGAAAATGGCTTGACGCGCCTGGTTTGCGATGAAAACACAGCGATTCAAGTTGGCATTGGCGGGTTGTGTCCTGCCATTTCAAAAGCAAGTGATTGATTGCGAAGGGAGGGAACATGGTTGGAACAGAAATGTCAGATTCTCCATTAACCTGGGCGAATTTCCGTACCCAGGCAATGAGTCTGTACTTTCAGCAGCAATACGCTGATTCTCTGGCTTACATTGAGCAACATTCCAGCCAGTTCCCGCAGGAAGCTGGAAGCATTGAAAATTGGCGCATGTGCATGTTTGCGCTTACCGGTCAACCCGAACGCGCGCTGAAGGTCTTCAGGCAGGCAGTGGAACGCGGGATCTGGTGGTCGGCAGGCATGTTGCTGGGTGACACGGACCTGGACAGCATCAAGAATCGTTCCGATTTTCGACAATTGGTCGAGGTGTGCGAACAGCAGCATGCTGAAGCATTAAAAAATTCCCGCCCCACCCGTTTGGTCCTTGAACCGGAAAATCCCGCCTGTTTTGCCCCGTTAATCATTGCCATGCACGGTCACGGCGGCAACCTTCATTCCAACGAGGAAGAATGGCGCCATGCCACGCAACCGGGCTGGCGCGTGGTACTGCTGGGCTCGTCGCAGATCATCAGTACAGGACGCTATGCCTGGAACGACTTTGAGCTGGCAGCCCGTGAAGTCAGACAACATTTTGATGAACTGACCCGGGAATACGCCGTGGACACCGACCGGGTGGTGCTGGGTGGTTTTTCGCAAAGCGGCTGGCTGGTGTGCGACCTTGCCATGCGACAGGTGCTCCCGTGCGCCGGGTTCATTTCGGTATGTCCATACGTGCCGCTCGATGTTGATCTGGACAAACGTTTATCACTGCCTGCATTGAAGACCCTGCGAGCGGTTGTGGTGGGTGGCGAAAATGACCGTTTGCTGCCTTCTGCAGTCCGCATGGATGAGTTCCTCACCCGCGCTGAGACCCGGCACGAATACCTGTTTGCTCAAGGCATTGCCCACGAATTCCCACGTGATTTTTGCCAGCGCCTGCCCGGCTGGCTTGGATTATTGACATCATAACCGTTCCTGCGAACGAACTTATTCCCCATTGGAGATGGATTGATGCCCGCACACGAACTGCCAAAGACATATGATTTCAACAGCACTGAGCAACGCCTGTACGAGTGGTGGGAGAGCAGCGGCTTTTTCAGGCCGGATAACGACCCCAATCTGCCTGGTCACAACCCCGAGCGCAAACCTTTTGTGATCTCCATCCCGCCGCCCAACGTAACCGGTGAGCTGCACCTGGGCCACGCCATGTTCGTTTCCATGGAAGACCTGATGATCCGCTATCACCGCATGAAGGGCGTGCCTGCGCTGTGGGTTCCGGGCAGCGATCATGCCGGTATTGCCACGCAACTGCAGGTGGAACGCGCTTTGCAAAAAGAGGGCCTGCGCCGTGAACAACTGGGGCGGGATGAATTTGTGCGCCGCACCTGGCAATGGAAGGAAAAATACGGCGGTATCATCACCCGTCAAATTCGGCGGTTGGGCGCAAGCTGCGACTGGACCCGTGAGCGCTTTACGCTGGACGCAGGTTTGTCGCGAGCGGTGCGCGAGGCTTTTGTGCGCCTGTACGAAAAGGGCTTGATCTACCGCGGCCCGCGCCTGATCAACTGGTCGCCGGGGCTTAAGACCGCTGTTTCAGACCTCGAAGTGGAATATTCGGAAGAAACCGTCACCCTGTACTACTTCAAGTACCGTCTGGCGGACAGTGATGAATACATCCCGGTGGCAACCGTGCGACCTGAGACCATTTTGGGCGATACCGCTGTGGCGGTACACCCCGAGGATGAGCGTTACGCACGCTTCATCGGCAAACAGGTGGTGGTTCCCATTCTCAATCGGCGCATCCCGGTGATTGCCGACGAGTACGTGGACCGCGCTTTCGGAACCGGCGCATTGAAGATCACCCCGGCGCACGACCCACACGACTATGAGATCGGGCAGCAGCACGGATTGGAGATCATTTCGGTGCTGGACGAAGAGGCGCGCATCAATGCCAACGGTGGACCGTACCAGGGCATGGATCGCTTTGAAGCGCGCAAGAAACTGTGGGCTGACATGCGCGAGCAGGACCTGGTGATCAAGGAAGAACCCTACAAAACCAGCATCCCGCGCAGTCAGCGCGGCGGTGAACTGGTGGAGCCGATGGTGTCCACACAGTGGTTTGTGCGCATCCAGCCGCTTGCCGAAGCCGCGCTGGATGCCGTGCGCAGCGGGGAGATCCGCATTGTGCCAGAGCGCTTTACCCGCGTTTACTATAACTGGCTGGAGAACATTCAGGACTGGTGCATCAGCCGGCAGTTGTGGTGGGGGCACCGCATACCGGTCTGGTACTGTGAGTGCGGCGAGATGATCGTCTCACGGGAGGACCCCACGACCTGTCCGAAATGTGGTTCCCATTCGCTGCAGCAGGACCCTGACGTGCTGGATACCTGGTTCTCATCCGGTCTGTGGCCCTTCTCAACGCTTGGCTGGCCTGATGAGACCCCCGATTACAAGTACTTCTATCCCACCTCGGTGCTTGAGACCGGTTACGACATCCTGTTCTTCTGGGTGGCGCGCATGATCATGGACGGCATCGAGTTCACCGGCAAGCCGCCTTTCCATACCGTTTACCTGCACGGTCTGATCCGTGACGAGCACGGGCAGAAGATGTCCAAGAGCAAGGGCAATGTGATCGACCCGCTGGGTGTGATGGATGAACTCGGCACCGATGCGCTGCGCTTTACCCTGCTGGTGGGTTCCACTCCGGGCAACGACATGAATTTGTCGGTAAAAAAGGTGGAAGCCAACCGCAATTTTGCCAACAAGATCTGGAACGCCGGGCGCTTTGTGATCGGTACACTGGCGAATGCCCCGCGCGAGGCACAGGGCGCGCCGCAATGGACGCTGGCGGATTCGTGGATCTGGGCGCGGCTGCAGGCATTGATCACCGAGGTTGAGCGCCTGTTCACGGCATATCAGTACGGCGAAGCCGGACGCCAGATCTATGATTTCTTCTGGGCTGATTTTGCCGACTGGTATCTGGAGATCGCCAAGCTGCAGATGGCTGAGGGCGGCGACCGCGCATTTTATACCGCGCAGACCCTGGTGAAGGTGCTGGATGCCTGCCTGCGCCTGCTGCACCCCTTCACTCCGTTTGTGACCGAGGAGTTGTGGGGTCACCTGAAACAGGCCTGCACGGAGCATTCGGATGCCTTCTCACCGCAGGGCGGCTGGGAGCAGGCGCTGATGCTGGCGCGCTTCCCCGAACGGCGCCAGCCGGAAGGCTGGGAGGACGGCAGGATCACTGAGTTCAGCCTGCTGCAGGACGTGATCCGCTCCATTCGCAACCTGCGCACTGAAAAGAAGGTGACCGCCGGCAAGCTGGTTCCGGCTGTGATCGCCGCGGGCGAGCGAATGCCGCTGTTGCAGGCAAACGCGCGCACACTGTGCGTGCTGGCGCACCTTGACCCTGAGCAGGTTCAGTTTGTGACGGTGCTGGAGGAAAAACCCGCCAACGCATTATCGGTGGTGGTGCAGGGGGTTGAGGTCTTCCTGCCGCTGGAAGGCGCGGTGGATATGGAAGCCGAGCGCGCCCGCCTGCAGAAGGAGCTGACTGAGGTGGAAAGCCAGATCGAGCGGTTGGAGAAACTGCTGGGCAGCTCCTTTGCCGAAAAAGCACCCGCCGCGGTGGTGGACAAGGAACGCCAGAAGCTGGCGGCTTTCCAGGAGACTGCTGCGCGTTTGCGCGAACAACTGGGATAAGGTTACTGATTATTAATAGGGACACGGTTCAAAGAGCCGTGTCCCTTTTTGATTCCATCAGGTTGCTCTGGATGGCTATTTGCCAATTCGCTTCTTTTCATTAAATACTATTCTTCTGGCAATTGCCAGTGAGCAGGCATAGGTGGAATCCATGCCGAAATAGCTCATGGTGCCGGCGCCCAGGTTCTTGCCCTTGCTCAGCGGGGTGTCAGACACATAGTGCAGCACGCCCAGATCCAGCGGGGCATTGTACAGCGTGATTACCTCGTTGTATGGATGGCGTTTGGGACGCACCATCTCGTAGATCGCGCTCAGGTAGGGTCCGGCTTCCATCTCGAAGTCGGTGTAGCCTTCGCGATAGAAAATATCCATGATGCGCGCGTTCTGCAGGAAGGTCCCCAGTACGCTGACTGCCTTCTGGTTGTCCAGCACGGTTCCATACACCAGATAGGGGGCAACGTCGGCAGCGGAAAAGGCATTCTGAAACAGGTAGGTGTTGGTGGAGTGCTCATCGTGCACCACATTGGGGATCATCACGTCGCCCATTACACCGTTCAGGCTGGCGGCTTTACCCATCACATAGACGCCCAGTACGCTGTCAACATATTCCACCACCTTGGCGAGCACATTGTAGGCGGCCAGCCCCAGGGGGTAATCAATATTCAGGATCATGGCGTCGCTGCGCTTGAGGAACGCCAGCCCGCCGTCTGCCAGGCGCGGATCCAGGTTGCGGGTATCCAGTTGCGCCAGGTCGATCACCTGCGCGTCAATATCAAAGGTGTGCCCCGATGGAATGCGCGTGATGCCGTGTTCGCGTTCCCATTGCAACTGGCGTTCGATCAACCCCTCGCCTTCTGGCGTGGACTGGTATTTTTTGAGCACATAGTACAGGAAGTTGCTGCGGCTGCCGTGATCATTGCTTGCCTGAATGTTTTGCCATTCTTCAGCCAGGTCACCCCCCGCTTGATTATTTATGTAAGCTGCCAGTTCATCCTCCACCTGCAGCGCAAAACCGGTGACCAGGTTTGCCAGACTATGGGTATTGGAGGAGACAAAATAGATCGGCCGGGTGGCAAGGTCCGGACAGGAGCGCATGATGTTGTCCATCCACATGCGCGTGGCGCGAGCATATTCAGTAAGCGAGCCTTCCAGCAGGCGCAGGTGGAAGTTGCAGCGTTTTTGTGCCATGCGTTTGAGCATGTTCTCAAAACCGTCGCCCACCACGCTTTGCAACCGGCGCAAATCCTCAACACTCATCGCGGCGTAATCGGCAAGCTCTGCAAAGCAGGCGGTGTCCTCATCCACGCGGCGCAGCAGGGCGGGCGGGCAGCGTTGAAGCAGGGTGTGAAATTTATTCCACTCAAGCTGATATGCGGTCAGGTTTGGAACCACGTCATCAATATCGGAGCGGCTGGCGATGAAACATGCCAGTGAGGATTTGCCATCAAAATAACATCGTCGCCGACGTGCGCGGGCGGTGACCGGTTGCCAGCTCTCAATATTGGCATAACCGTGCTCCCGGAACACACCTTCACTCTGCCCAAGCAGAACCGAATGAACATCGGGCATGCATGCAGGCAGGCGGGTGAGGGCGTAGATGAACGCCGATATATCAGGCGCCTGGCTGCGCGCCTCGGGGTGCAGGGATGAGTTGGTTCCGGCGTGAACTTCCTCGAGGGTGCGAATCTGGATCTCGGTTGTCGAGCGCAAAAGCGAATAAATGGTGCGCAGGTACAGGTCGATTTCTTCGGTAGCCGTGCTGGGAACAGTTCTCTCCATGTCTTCCACCCTTCTGAAATTTTCTTGATTGTATCACGCCACCATGATCGTCTGCATCTGGCAAGAAAACAGCGCCAGAGGAAACAATTGGTGGCGCTGTTTCATGAATTCCCGGTTGGTTTGTCCCGGCTTAGTCTGGCTGGTTTTCCTCAATGGGCTCGGGATGAACAGTGATCTTTGCGCCCGGCACAATTTGCAGGATGGCGGCTTCAATGGTCTCCGTCAATCGGTGGGCGGCGAGCAGGGTCTGCCCGCCCGCCACCACTACGTGAGCGGTGACGAACATTTCGCCTCCTGCATAATGGACATTCACTTCATGGCAGTCAGTCACATCGGGCAGGGCTTCCACGGCGGTCTCAATGTTCTGCATGATCTCCGCCAGCCCATTGCCGGGGGAGACTGGCTCGGGGTGCACCACCACATCGGCATTCGGCATGACGCGCAGCACGGCAGCTTCCACTGCTTCGGTCAGTGCGTGCGCCTGATCCAGCGTTTGATTGCCACCGGTGAGGATGTGCGCGTCAACAAACAAGCGCGGGCCAGAGTAACGCACACGCACATCGTGGCAGTCCACCACGCCGGGCACGGCTTCCACTGTCTGTCTCACCTGTTCGACGGCGCCTTTTGGGGCGGCATCCAGCAGACCCTGAATGGTGCGCATACCCAGTTCAATGCTGATGAAGATCACGATTAAAGCCACACCCAGGGCAGCCACGGCATCCGCGAAGTGCAGGAAACGCAGCGCAGGTACTGCCTCAGCGACCGCCACACCCACCAGACCCAGGATGACCACCGATGAAGACCAGATGTCAGTCTTGAAGTGCAGCGCGTCGGCTTCCAGCGCCTGGCTGTTGTATTTTTTGGCGGCTTTGTATAGAATTCGCGATCGGGTGACGTCCACGATGATGGATATGCCCATCACCAGAAAGGACCAGATGGAGCTTTCAACTTCCACGCTTTTAACGAACAGGCGCTGGACAGCTTCGTAGATAATCCAGGCGCAGGTGCCGAGCAATAACAAGGTCTCAAACAGGGCGGAAAGGTTCTCGACCTTGCCGTGCCCGTACAGATGTTCCTGATCCGCCGGGCGGCCGGAAATGCGCACCGCCACGAAGGTCACGAGTGCTGCCACCAGGTCGAGGCCTGAATGGGCTGCCTCAGCCAGAATGCCCAGACTGCCGGTCAACACACCCACCACGATTTTCATGGTGGTAAGGCCCACCGCCGCAATGACGGAACTCATGGCAGCCGAGCTTTTTTCCTTTTCTGCAACACTATCCAAAACTGCCATGGTTTCGCTCCCCGAGTTAAATTCCAGTAATTTTACTCCAAACCGTGAAATTGAACAGAAAATTTACGGTAGCAGGACGATCAATGGGATAAAATATTAATCAGAGTAAGGTGGCATGGTGCATCATGGAAAAGACATATCAGGCTGAGGAGCCTGGCAATAAACCCAAATGTTATGTGCTGGCAGAATTCCCCTATCCATCCGGATCGGGGTTGCATATAGGGCATACGTTCACTTTTACCGGCGCCGATGTCATGGCGCGCTACCGGCGCATGAAGGGTTTTAACGTCCTGTTTCCCATCGGGTGGGACGCGTTTGGCTTGCCCACTGAGAATTACGCCATCCGCACCGGCAGAAAACCCCAGGATGTCACTCGTGAGAACACTGATAACTACCGCCGTCAGATGAATCGTCTGGGGCTGTCGTTTGATTGGACGCGCGAGGTCAACACCTCCAGCCCTGATTTCTATCGTTGGACCCAGTGGATTTTTATTCAGTTGTTCAAGCACGGGTTGACCGAGAAGCAGGAGATGCCGATTAACTGGTGTCCCAGTTGCAAGGTGGGGCTGGCCAATGAGGAGGTGATTGATGGGCGTTGTGAGCGCTGCACCACTGAAACCGAGCGGAGGCGCATCAGCCAGTGGGTGGTCAGGATCACAGCATATGCTGAGCGGTTGATCAACGGGTTGGACCAGACCGACTTCATCCCCAAGGTAAAGGCTGCACAGGTCAACTGGATCGGGCGCAGCCAGGGGGCGCGCATTCGCTTCCCAATTGTTGGGCGGCAGGATGTCCTGGAAGTGTTCACCACCCGGCCCGACACGCTGTGGGGGGCGACCTTCATGGTGGTCGCGCCGGAACATCCACTGGTGGAGAGCGTGCTGGATCAACCGGGGGTGGCGGACTATGTGCGCAAAGCGGCCAAAAAATCGGAAATGGAGCGCAGCGAGTTGAACCGTGAAAAGGACGGTGTGTTCACAGGTCTGTATGCGCGTAATCCGGCCACAAGTGAAAACATCCCCATCTGGGTGTCCGATTTTGTCCTGCTCAGTTACGGCAGCGGGGCCATTATGTCGGTTCCGGCGCATGATCAACGCGACTGGGAATTTGCGCGCAAGTTTGACCTGCCCGTTGTGGAGGTGATGCATCCTGCTGATGGCTGGGATTACTCGCAGGCTGCGTATGCCGGGCAGGTCGGGGTGATGGTGAATTCCGGTGATCTGAACGGGACACCCGCAGAAAGCGCCGTACCGGCTGCCATTGAGTGGCTGGTTCAACGCGGGTTGGGCGAGGCGGCACGTTCTTACCATTTGCGTGATTGGATCTTCAGCCGACAGCATTACTGGGGCGAGCCGATTCCGATGATCTTCTGCGAGAATTGCGGCTGGCTGCCCGTTCCTGAGGATCAATTGCCGGTGCTGCTGCCGGATGTGGAACGCTACCAGCCAACCGATTCAGGCGAATCTCCGCTGGCAAACGTGCAGGAATGGGTCAACACCACCTGCCCGGGTTGCAGCGGTCCTGCCCGGCGCGAGACCGACACCATGCCCAACTGGGCGGGCAGCGACTGGTACTTCCTGCGTTATACCGACCCGCACAATCAGGAAAGTTTAGCCGACCTGGACAAGCTGCGTTACTGGCTGCCGGTGGACGTGTATATCGGTGGCGATGAACATAATACACTGCACCTGCTGTACTCGCGATTTATCTATCAGTTCTTGCACGATATCGGCGCGGTTCCAGCGGAACACCCTGAACCCATCCAGCGGCGCATCTCACACGGGGTGATCCTTGGCACCGATGGAACACGCATGAGCAAGAGCCGCGGTAATGTTGTGGTTCCGGATCAATTGATCGACCGGGTGGGGGCCGATGCCGTGCGCACTTATCTGTTGTTTATTGGCCCGTACGATGCCACCATGGCGTGGAACGAGCGCGCCCTGATGGGCGTCAAGCGTTTTCTGGATCGGTTTGAACAGTTTATCCGGCGCAAAAGCAATGTTCATTCCAAAACCGGAGACCGGGCGCGGGCCAGCCTGCACCGGTTGACGCGTGATGTGGATGCTGATATTGAAGCGATGAAGTTCAATACGGCCATTGCGAAAATGATGGAAACGCTCAACGAACTGGAACATGACGATGCCGCGGTTAATAATGCTGATCTGCGGCGCATGGCTCAGTTGATCGCACCGTTTGCGCCGTTCTGCGCCGATACCTGCTGGCAACTGGCAGGCGGTGAAGGCAGCGTACACGCCACCCGCTTCCCCACAGCCGACCCTGCCTTGCTGGCAGTGCAACAGGTATCCATTCCTGTGCAGGTCAATGGCAAACTGCGCGGCGTGATTGAGGTTGAACCGGATGCTGAAGAAGCGCTGGTGGTGGAAATGGCGATGAAACTGGACGGGGTAATTCGTGCGGTGGGTGACAGGCAGCCGAAAAAGGTTGTATATGTGCCCGGGCGCACACTTAATTTTGTCGTTTAATCATTGAAAGGAGGTGTTAATGGTCGTCAGTATCTTTTGGGATGATAGTTATGCAGTCAATGTGGCCGATATGGACAATCAGCACAAGCGGTTGTTTGAGCTGATTGCCGAATTGCACACCGCCATGCGCAGCGGTAAGGGCCGGCAGATGCTGGATGAAACCTTTGCAGGCCTGATAGCCTACACCCAGACGCACTTTAAAGACGAGGAAGAATTAATGCGCCTCAATGACTATCCTGGTCTGGCTGCGCACCAGAAAATGCACGCTGCCCTGATTGAGAAGGTGGAGGATTACCAGCGCCGCTTTATGTCCGGCGAGCTTGCCATCACCATTGAAGTGATGGAATTTCTCAAGGACTGGCTGGTCAATCACATCCAGAAGACCGATATGCAGTACGGCAGGTTCTTAAACCAAAAAGGGATCAAGTAACCAGCGGTAATATCACAGCCGGTGAGCCGATCCCTTTAGCCGGTGAGCAGGGTGTCTTCAATGGCTTGCGAAATACTCTCCACGGCGGCGGCAACTGCGGGGGTGAGCGGAGCGCCAAGCTCAAGTTGGGCTGCCTGAACGGCAAGCAGAGCCAGCTCGCACCCGGTCTCTGACATCAAGTATTGACCAAATACCGATGGTGGCAGCGAGTGGGTGGAAGCACTCAGCCCGTCCAGATCCTGCCAGTTGACCATGGCAATATCCCCCGGTTGGGCGCCCATATTGGCGGCGTCAACGATTAACGCCAGGTGGGGCTTGAAGCGCCGCAACGGACCGGTGAAATTCTCAGGCGCCGGACCGCCGTCCACCACCAGAATGTGCGCAAGTGATGATAAAGAAACGGCAAGCCGGCGTGCAATCAGCACGCCGGCCGCGTCATCTCCATTTAACTCGTTGCCAATACCAATAATTGCCAGGCGAAACGGCATTTCAGCCACCCCGCCGGGGGTGGTTTCAGGCGTTTTCTGGCTGGCTTTCGCCGCAGCCTTCACCAGAGTTTGGCTGAGCCATTTTTTCCAGGAGGATTCTGACATCCTCTTCCTTCCCGTAGTAGACCGTGAATGGTTCTGATTCGAGTGAAGCCAGCTCCCAGTCTTCCTGAGACAATCCCAGGCAGTCGAACCGGCAGCTTGCCACACACTGATCACAAAAGATGCAGCGATCAGCATGATACTTCATGACAAACTTTTTTGCCACCCGGTCCACAACAATTAATTCCAACGCATCGGCGGGGCAATCCTTGACGCACAACTGGCAGCCGGTGCATTTGGAGGGATCATAATGAAGTTTGCCGCGAATCTTGGTGGTCGGCTCAACCCGTTGGAAGGGATACAACTCGGTCGAAGGTTTCTTGAACAGCGACCGGAAAATATCCTGAAACATGGATCCTATGTTCATAACCATACCCTCGCGATAATCACCACCAGCAACTGAACCAGACCGAGCAGGGCGCCCAGGCGCCACCAAAGCCCAACGGTCTGATCAATGCGCAGGCGGGCGAACAAAGACTGCAGACCAGCCATGACCAGCAACAACGCCAGGGTCTTGACCAGGAACCACAGCGGATTGGTGAGACCGCCCAGGTAGAATGCCGAGATCAGGGTCAGGCCGATCACCAGTTCGATGTCCTTGCCGATGCGGAACAGGGCAAAGCCGCGCCCTGAGTACTCGGTGAGCGCGCCAGACACGATTTCGGTCTCGGCTTCCGGGGCGTCAAAGGGGGGCAGTTCCAGCTTGCCCATCAGCCCCACCAGTGCGACGATGAAGCCGATTGGCTGGGTGAGCACCATCCACCATGCCCCCTGACTGGCAGCAAAAGTGTTAATATCGCTGATCTGCCACGAGCCTGCCACGATGGCCGGTGTCAGCAGAGCCAGCAGGAAAGGCGCTTCGTAGGAGAACAACTGGGTCAACGTACGGGTGGCGCCGATCACGGAGAAGCGGTCATTTGAGTTCGCGCCCGCCAGACCCAGGCAGATGGTCATCACGGACAGCAGGTAAATGACCACCACCAGGTCGCCCCGGAAGCTAAAGCTGGGGGCGATACCCGCCATGGGCACGTACAGCGCGGCGGTGAGGGTGGCAGCCAGGCCAGCCACGGGCAGCGCCAGAAACAGGGC
>DAOUGC010000226.1:0-11198 GCA_034429695.1 Levilinea sp. | reverse complement strand
CGTGTCGCACAGCTCCTGTGCATTGGCGGCGGCAATGGCGGCGGCGCTTTCAAAACCCGCCTCGCGCAACATGCGCGCAAACGTTGGGCTCACCCACTGCACCCGGCTCAGGTTTGCCAGGCGCGCCAGCTCATCCACCACTGCCGGGTCTGCGCCGCTTTGGGCGACCAGCGCCGCCCTGCCCTCTGCGCTTCCAGCCGCCTGCAACAGGGCAGCCGCATCCCGCAGACCGCATGCGGTCAGTCTGGCGATCTCGCCCTGCGGCAGCCAGTCGAACTCGCCCAACGCGGCCGGTTTGGGAAAATGGCTCTCGATCTCGCGCCGCAGCAGCACCAGGTACTGCACGTCGATGCCGGTGGCGTTTGCCAGGGCTTCCATGCGTTTGGGCGTCTTTAATTCGTTGCGCAGCGCGGCCAGCGTGCCCACGCCTTGCGTTTGGAGCGCGGCAAACTTCTCCTCAATCCCATCCAGCAGCGAAGCGCGGCTGGGAACCAGGTCGGTCTGCTGCAGCCGGTGACGCAAAGCATCCAGGCTGACTTTTTCTGAATCAATATGATAGTTCATTTAACACCCCTCGTTTCTTATGCAAATTCCATACGCAGCCATTCCATGATGATTATGCGGTATTATGCCGCAATTGGGAGCAGGATGTTTTGACTAATTTTGCCCGGTTTGGATGGGCTTTCCCCCACTTACATGTTCATAAAAAGGAACGTCAACAGCACCAGCAGCGCGGCCCACACTTTGGACAAAAACGGGAGTTGTTCGCTTTTGGTTTGCCTGAAGATCATATTGGCAAACAGCATCGAGAACGGCAGCCCGATCAACGCCATGCCCGCCCCGGCGATGACATCACTCACATAATGTGCGCCAAGCATCACCCGGCTGATGCACACCCCTACAGCCATCAAGCTGACAATTATCTTTATGGCCCTGTGCAGGCGGTTGTTGCCCGGCGCCAGCAACAGGAAGGGCAGGATCAGCGCGATGCTTTTGGTGGCATGGCCGGATGGGATGGACGGTGTGACCGACTGGCTGAGTGCCACAATCTGGCTGCCGAAGGTCTCCAAGGGTCTGGGACGGGCAAGAGCCTCCTTTATCAGGTCACCGGCGACGCCGCTTAAACCCAGTGAGCAGATCGCATAAAAATACAACGTCATGGGCGCATCCAGGCGCTCCCACAGCATGGACCCCAGCAGATAAAGGACATAAATGCCGGTGATGACCGCCATGCCGTAATCGGTCAACCAGCGCGATACGACGATGAGCGGCGTGTGCGCGGCGCGCAGTGGCGTGGTGGAAAGCAGCACCTGCGTATCCAGCCAGGCCTGCCACCAAAATAGCAGCCCGATCACCCACAACAGCGCGCCTGAACCTATGCACACCTGCCAGATCCTCTTCATCTCTGGCAAAACCACCGGTGTTCCCCCCTCCTGAGCGACCTCCGTGATCCCATTCATCCCTGTCCACCTTTCAAGAGCCCCCGGCGCTACCTGGTGATGCTCAAAATCAATCCCTGTTGCTCACACACCTGCTCCACCCGGCTGATCACCTCATCCGGCGGCAGATCCCCGCCCTCAAACGCCAGCCAGAAGACATACTCCCCCTCCGGGATGGTTCCCAGCAACGCGATCAGCGCGTCCGCATCGGTGATCATCGTCTCAGCCGCCATTATTTCCTCGCTGTCCTTCATGCGGTTGGTGCCGGGCAGCAGCGAGAAACGCCATTCGCCCTCCACCTGCCATGAATACAGCTCGTAGCCCTTCAACGACTGCGGCAGCGTGGTAGCCTCCGGCGTTTCAACGGTATCGCACCCGGTCAGCAGGCAGACCAGCGCAACCATCAATAAAAAATAGCGCCATGCTTTCATCTTTTCACCACCTGTGGGAGAAATCAGGTCTCATCCACGCTCAGCGGGCAGGGCTGTTTGCCGTCAATGTCGGTAAAACCGTATTCCAGCGCCAGCGCAGCAGCCACCAGCACCTGGCCGGTTTTGTCCATCACCTGCGGGTCGGCAGCCAGTGCAGCCACCGCCCGCCCGATGAACTGCGGCGACTCAGAGTTGGACAGGTCAAAATTCGCCTTGAGCACCGACTCAGTGCGCACCAGCCCGGGGTAAAGCGAGACCGCTGCCACATGCTGATCGCGCAACTCGTGCGCCATGCAGGCTGCCATGCGGTCGGATGCTGATTTTGCCACCCCGTACGCCACGCCGCGGTCATTGCGCTGCGCCGCGAAGAAGGAAATATTGACGATCAGCCCGGCCTGCTGTGCGATCATCAACGGCGCCGCCAGCGCGCTGGCCACATAATGCGCACGCACGCCCGCCTGGAACATCGCATCCCAGCGGGAAAGAGGCATATCCCAGAAGCCCTTTTCCTTCCAGAATTCGGTGCCGTCGGTGTAATGCTCGTACCCGCCCCACACATTATTGACCAGCACATCCAGACGGCCCTGCTCAGCGCGAATCTGCTCAAACAGCGCCCGCACCTGTTCATCGTCGCGGTGATCACACTGCACGGCAATGCCCCTGCCGCCCAGTCCGCTCACCTCATCAGCGGTGTGCTGGATGGTGCCGGGCAGCCGCGAAGCACTGCGCCCCTCCTCCACCGTCCTGCCGGTGATGTAAACCGTCGCACCCGCCTCACCCAGACCCAGCGCCACGCCGCGCCCCACCCCGCGGCTCCCGCCGGTCACCAGCGCCACCTTTCCGGTCAATGGCTGCATGTTTCCACTCCATTTGTTTGTATGGGATGAATTATACAGGAAGGCCGGGGAGCTTTTGAACCCACCATTTACATATTGACGTAATGGATGGTGTGTAAATGATCATTTTCGTCGTGGGGTGATTCCGCTTTTGAACCCACCATTTTCATGCTTAACATGTTGTTTGGCGGGTCGGAAAAACACCCGCGTCATTTTCGCCATGGGCTGATCCCGCTTTTGGACCCACCGTTTTTCTTGATTGACATAATGATTGGTGGGTCGGAAAAACACTCGCGTCATTTTCGCCGTAGGGTGGGTCCGCTTTTGGACCCACCGTCTTTCTTGATTGACATAATAATTGGTGGGTCGAAAAAACACCGACCCACCCTACGCCTGGCGCCTCACCTGCGCTTCATTTTCGTCGTGGGGTGGGTCCGCTTTTGGACCCACCGTTTTCCTTGATTGACATAATGATTGGTGGGTCGGAAAAACACCCCGCCAACACGGCTGGCGCCTCACCAGCGCTTCATTTTCGCCGTAGGGTGGGTCCGCTTTTGGACCCACCATTTTCATACTTAACATGTTGTTTGGTGGGTCGGAAAAACACCCCGCCAACACGGCTGACGCCTCACCTACGCTTCATTTTCGCCGTGGGGTGATTCCGCTTTTGGACCCACCATTTTAACGCACAACCCGAACTCCATCATATAATCATTTCATGCCACAATATCGCCGGGTGAAAATATACGGCGGCTGCGTCTTTTTCACTGTGGTCACCCATCAACGAAGACCCATCCTCACCGAAGACATCTGTCGCGATCTGCTCCATCAAGCCTGGACCGATACGGCTCGACGATTCCCATTCACCACCGAAGCCATCTGTTTATTGCCCGATCACCTGCATTGCATCTGGCAATTACCTGAAAACGATGCGGATTATTCGATCCGATGGAAGGAAATCAAGCGGATTTTCACCAAGGAATATTTGCTGCGGGTTGGTCCTGGGGCAGAAAGAAACAATTCCCATCTCAAAAGAGGCGAAGCGGCCATCTGGCAGAGAAGATTTTGGGAACACGTTATCCGGGATGAGGATGATCTTGTCCGGCACGTCGAGTACATTCATTACAACCCGGTAAAACACGGATTGGTCGCCCGGGCAATGGATTGGCCCTGGTCATCCTTTCACCGCTATGTAAAGCTGGGATTATGTGACCAGAATTGGGGATGGAATCAACCCGCTGAAGCGACAGGGATTCATGCAGGGGAATAAAAAATGATGGGTCCAAAATCGGACCCACCCACCAATGGAAAATTTCTACAATTTCGTCAAAATTTCTACTCCACCACCACTTCGCCATTTTCGCCCACCCAAAAGTAAGAAAACCGGGCAACAGGCTTCAGCCAAGTAATCCTGGCTGCCATCTTTCGGTATCGGGGAAAATCGGGCAGGGCGATACCCAGCACAACATTCTTATCTCTTTCCCGATACTCAACCATATCAAATACGCATTCCTTAAAATAGTGTCCAGCCTGAACAGAAGGATTGGTCTTTTCGGTTTTTCTTGGATACCCCTTAACAGAAACCCACAGGTGCTTGCCGCCTTTTTCTGCGACAATGTCAATTCCCTGCTGGTGAGTGGCTGTGTTCGCTGTTGAAAGAATGCAAAAGCCCTGCGACACAAGGAAATCACCCACACTCGTCTGAACATTGCCCTCCCAAAACCAATCATCAAACTTTGACTCGTTTTGATGAATTTCTCTAATGGGTGCCGGTGCAATCTGAACAATATTTCCTGCAAGAAAATTATGAATTTTCCCGTTGACCGGTCGCCGGACAAGCAATCCTTCTTTTTCCAGTTCTCTACAACATGAATTCGCGTGCTGGCGATTACTCAGGTTCAACACCCTCGCCAGATCATCATCATCAATACCATCAGGGTAATTGCCCAAAATTTGCATGATGCGTTGTTTGACAACCATGTGTGCACCCCTTATTCATCTCAAACCCGTTTTCGGTTAATTGGAATAAGAATAATATACAGCAATAATACAGATCCGCCAAATCAATCATCCTTTTGGTTTATTCACCCACCCAAATCAAAAGCGCCCTCCATTGCCGGAGGGTGCGAATGCATTATGCAGCAACTGCCTTTTTCCTCGGCGGTTTGCGCTTGATCAAGATCAACTGCTGAATGTCCTTCACATCCTGATCGCACGTCTGCGGGTCGGACACGCGGATGTACATCCAGCAGCCGTCGTGAAAGCGCGGCGTGTCGCGCAGCGCAGCCTGCACCGTCTCCCCGAACGTCTCAATGCGCTCCAGCGCCTGCTCCAGCTCGGTTTTGCCCAGCACCACCAGCGCGGTGAAAGAGCCGTATTCGGGGTACATCTCACACAGCGGCCGCCCGCCGCTGCGGTGCTGCAGGTTCCAGCCGTACTTCCTGCCGCCCGGGTTGTAGATGGGGGTGATGCCGTAGGTTTCCACCAGAAAGCTCCGCAGAGCTGTCCAGGCCGTGCTGATCGGCGCGCCAATGGCGTTGACCATGTCCTCATCGGTGGGCTGGTTGGATTTATCCAGCATGCGTTCGTGCATGTCATTCCTCCTATGGATGCGGGTAGATGGAGCTGAATGTTGGTTCGCCTGCCAGGTACAACACCCTCACCGGTTTGCCCACCTGCAGGCGATCACCCGGCAAATTAAGGGTGGAAACCCTGCCGGTATGGCTTTGCCCGTTGACCCCGTATTCATAACCGATCACCCACGGATGCCGCCCATTGATGCGCACCGAATAATTCTCCTCAAGCGCGGTGATGCGCCCCTCCGCCGAAAGACCGTCGCGCAGCACCCCGACCAGCTTCTGCGCCGCTTGATGGCGCCAGATCAGCACGCCCACGCCCGCCCCCAGGAACGGAAGCGCGATGAATAGAAAAATCACCCCGATCAATGCCGTGACAACCGGCAGCAGAAGGCCAAGCGCGACAAACCCGAAGATCAGGCCCAGCAGGCAAAAGACAAAGGCGGCGATCGCCCAGCCGTCGCTGGCCAGCAACCGCCAGACGTATCGATCCGAAATCTGGCGTGGGGCGGGCGGAGGTACGGGCAACGCATCAAATGTGTCCGGAACAGCAATTGGATCATGGGGTGCTTCAATGATGCCGCCGCAGTTCTTGCAGTTGGATTGAAAAACAACATAGTTGGTGCCGCACCACGGACAGATGATCATGGGGTTTCTCCTGAACCGGTTTCCCTGCGCTGAATAAGTAAATTATATGCCAGGCGGCGGGCAAGCCAACCACTGATTATCATCCATTTTTTGACCTGCGCCCTTTCTCACACCCATTCTGCGCCATTCTCTGCGATAATTAACCCGAACCGTCCACCGTTAACACCAAGGAGCAAACATGCCGGAAGAAAAATTTGTCCTCGCCGCGCAGTGCAATTGCACGCAGCATGCCGTTGATCAAATGGGTCTGGATGGCGTGCTGAAAGCCATCCGTGACGCCGTTGATGCCGCCCAACTGGACATCGTCATCCTCGGCGGGGAGGAAATCCCTGAGGTGTACCGCGCGGTGACCGCTGGAGGAACCGGCAGTGAGGTTTTCTTATGGTATGCCGCCCTCTCGGACAACCCCGAGCTCAAACCCGAACAGCAGGTGGTCAACCACCGTGGCGGGCGTTCGGCGGGCTGGGGCAGCGCGGAAAAACAGGCCGAGATCGGCGAGAACTTCTCGTTTGCCTGCCCCAACCATCCCGAGGTTCAACACACCGTGCTGGCGCGGCTGGAACGCCTGCTGAGCGATTACCCCTTCGACGGTGTCTTTCTGGACAAAATCCGCTTTCCATCCCCGGCAAACGGGCTGGACGACGTGCTCTCGTGCTTCTGCCCGCACTGCAAGGCGCTTGCCGCAGCCGAAGGGCTGGACCTGGATAAGGTTCAGGCCGTCCTGCACCGCGCGCAATCCGTCCGGTCCGGTGGCATTGTGGTGAACGATGATCACCCCGACTGGCTGACCGCACTGCTCGGCGCCCTGCCAGCAGCGGATCAGGAACTGCTGCAAGGCTTCCTGGCCTTCCGCGCGCGCTCCATCACCCGCCTGACGGAGCAGATCAAAACCCTCACCACGCGCATGGGCGTCAAACTCTCGCTCGATCTGTTCTCGCCCGGGCTGGCGTATCTGGTCGGGCAGGACTACCCGGCCATGAGCGCAACGGCGGTGTGGATCAAACCGATGGTCTACCAGTACGCCAACGGGCCTGCCGGGTTGCGATTGGAGATCCCACAACTGGCGCGCGGGCTGGTTGAATTTTTAAAGGTGGGGTTGGATAAGGCCGATGCCTGGATGCAGGCTCACCTGCCTGAGATGGCAGGCAGCAGCATTGTTGCCATCGAGCGCGATTGCGCTCCGCTGGAACTCATTCGCACGGAGACGGCAGCAGCCGTTGCGCGCAGCGCTTTAAAGCCGGTCTATCTTGGCATCGAAGCCGTGTCCATCCCGGCTTTTCATATTAACATCACCCCGGCTCACGTGCGTGAAATGGTCGCGCTTGCCCGCGCATGCGGTGCGCGCGGCGCGGTACTGTCGTGGGATCTGCTTCACATGCCTGTGGAGAATTTGAGGGCAGCCAGAAGTTAGTCAAAAGAAACTGGGCGCGTCAGCCGAAAATTGCTCATCCCATTGGCTGTAACCTTCCAGCAGGTCTGAACTGGAAGGTTACAGCCGGTTCTTGCTTTTACAACTCTTTCATAAAATACAGGCGGTCATGCCCGGCAGGGAAACCCTTGAGCTCGCCAAATACACGATACCCGTGCCGCAGGTAGAAATCGGGCGCCTGATACGTGAACGTGTCCAGATAAGCGCTCTTAGCACCGTGCTGGCGGGCTTCATTCTCAGCCATTTCCAGCAATCGGTGCCCGTACCCGCAACCCCGAAATTCTTCTTTTACGAACAACAGGTCAACGCACAACCACCCCCAGTGAAGTTTACCGACCAAACCGCCTGCCACCTCGTGTTCGGGGGTGTACAGCACCAGGTAGATATCCTTGCCTTCCGGCTCACCGGCATGCTGAACGTTGTATTTATGCAGCCCCCAACCCACCACGTCCCACACGGCGTCGTCCGGCTTTTCCACAGCGATGATTTCACATAGCTCTTTCATTCGATTCTCTCCATGAAACTTCTTATTGCATAAAGTATTTACCTCCACAGCCGCCTAGGCGCTGAGCACTGCCACGTACAGGAAGAAATCGGCAGCGGCATGCATCAGGCCGGGGCCAATCCAACTGTCGGTTTTGT
Organism: Levilinea sp.; assembly: GCA_034429695.1. Classification (GTDB taxonomy): domain Bacteria; phylum Chloroflexota; class Anaerolineae; order Anaerolineales; family Anaerolineaceae; genus DAOUGC01. The sequence goes on along the minus strand of DAOUGC010000226.1, from coordinate 3,197 downwards.
GCATCAGGTAACCCCAGGCCGCCGCGAAGGTGAAGGTGTTGATCATATAGAATGGAACCGCTTCAGGTTGCAAATACATCAACCCGCTGACGTGGAACAACCCGAACCATAACGATGTCAGCACGATGGATGTGCCCAGGCCCAGCACGGGGATGAGCCTTTTCAAGAATTGCGAGCGCAACCACAGTTCTTCCAGAAAACCGTTGAACAGGGAGAAGACCAGGCCCCATAGAATGACAGAGCCCAGCTCAGCCATATCAGAGCTTTGTCTGGCAAAGATGAACATCGACGACGTTATGAAGTTCAACAGCGTCCCCAGCCCGATCAGCAAGCCCCACTTGAGATTGCCCCGCCTGACGTACAGCACATCCAGCCGGATGCCCGCCACCCACGAAAGCAGCAGGATGGTGCCGATGGTCATGCAGGCTTCAAAAATCTTCCCTGCCCCATCTGCCTGATGGGTGTGCGGAAGGATGCCCATTGCGCTGAACAGTGCTTCTCGAAAACCCACCGTCAACGTTGTAACCAGGATCACCGCCGCTGCACAGAAAAAGGCGTAGGCGATCTGCCAGTATTGTGCAAGGCGCGGCGACCTGCGCATCCACAGCGCAGCAGCCAGAAAGAAAGCGGTTGTGGCGCTCTCGTAGACCACATTCCCGTTGGTGGGAAACACTTCGAAATGATTTGCCCCAAAAATAAACACCACTATGGCGCATATCAGGATGAGGGTGAACAACCCGCTCTTGCGCGCGAGCTCCGACCACCATTCACGATTACCGCCGGCACCGGTGAGTTTTTTTCTGCTTTCGATATTTACAGTCATCAAAACACCTCCCCTCCACCACCTGGCGGCGCGCCAGGTAACAGGAAATGGGATCAGAACATTGGATGTTTGATCATCAAGCTGAAGGGATGACTGCTCACATCTTCTGAGCGGTCAATCCGATCCGCACTGTTGCATCGTAATGGGGATTATTTAAATCTGATTGGTGATGAAGTATGTCATTTGCAAGCCCTGCATCCTTTCCAGTGGCCTGCCACAGCCGGGCAGCTTTCAACCCTTACGATGATCAGGCGAGCCGCACTGGCTCACCGTTTCGAGATCCATGCTCCCAACCGCTAAAACCTGCAATCACATCCAGCATACCGGTGAATAAGATTATTATAGACCGGCAGGACACCCGCGTCTACTGGCAAAAAAGCCATATCTCATGGTTGCCCCTGCCCGGATCACGGCGTTATGGTCCAATCCTCACTGCCATCCACCGTCTCGAAAGTGACAAAATCAAAGGTAATATCCGGTATCTGATCCGCCTGAACACTCACCGTCCCCGGGAAAATGGTGATGGGAAATTCCTGATTACGAGGATCAACCAGCGTCACCTGGCTAATCTCTTTTGGAACCACAAATACCAGCCCAAACATCGCCAGGTCACTATCCGATGTAAAAGTAATCGAGCCCGAAATGGGCTTGCCAAAGAATGTGTAGAACATGGGTTTTTGTGAATCGTTGTCCACAAATTGAAGACCACAGATACCGACCGGATCGTACGATTGATTGGCATCATCCAAAGCCGTCCACGCCAGGTCCTGGGGTGCAAGCGTCGAATTGGAAGCCAGTCCGATCATGGTCACCAGAAAGGCATCAGCGGGGTCCTGTGGGATCGCGGTGATAATCTCCGAAGTCGAGCGCATGTAGAGAAGCTGATCCTGCAGCACGGCTGCCCCGGCCGTCATTGAAAGCACATTACGACGGGGCGAATGGGTGGCGCTGGGAAGAAAAGCCAGGGTGGGTGCTTTTTGGGGTTGCGCGGACCCGTAAATTTCAAGGTTATCAAACGAAACACTCATATTTCCATTTGGATCGTACAACCCGGCTGTAAATCCAAACGTCCCCATGTTGTACGGGCGCGCGTCAGAGATTTTTGCAATCTCCTGATCATTAATGAACATGGTCACGGATGGTCCCATGATCAGCAACCCGATTTTATTGGGCGCATTTCTGTTGATCGCCGTTGAGGTCGTAAAATCGATGATCGGGTGCCAGTCGGAATCGGTAAACGCCAGAGTGTACCGCCGATTTTTCTGGTCGATCATGAACACATATCCCTGAACACTGATCGTTCGAAATTCCAAACCATAATAGGCTTCACTTTGAAAATCGGTCTGATTGGCTTCAAACGTAATGTAAAAATCCAGCAGATGGGTGAGGTTGGTTTGCATGACGGTATTTCTTGCCCCGCCCAACTCGTTTGATGACAGGGTCACATCCAGAGTGCCATTTTCCACCCGTGAGCGGATGGAGCCGCTGGCGTCATCCGGCACAGGGCTGCTCCATTCATTTCCGTTATCATCAAAACTGTCTGAGAGCAACAATATCCAGTCTTCCGGATAAACCTGCGCTACGGCGGTTGGTTTGTCTTCCACAATGTGAGCAACCGGTGTGGTGATTGGATTTTGTTGTGGTGTTTGCAGGCTGGTGATATTGCAGGCGATGGAGGCTGTAATGAAAAATAAAACAAATATCAACCGTACGATATTCTTATATTTTTTCATTTTAATACTCCATGATTTATTTTGATTGTAGCACTGTAATCAGAAATGGATCCGGTCACTTTCTCCCATAGGAAGACGCCCTTGAATTTTCTTGTTGCACGGGGAAGCTGCGTTCAGCGACCATTCACATTTTTTGGGTAACAAAACCACCCCGGCATGGTGGATTTTGATGTTTGCCCTGCTGAGCCGGGGTGTCATTCGCCGGTCAGGCAGTGTATTTGGACGGGTTGTTCGATAAGCGCTACAGAAAATCAACAATCAAACACCGACCAGCAGATGTCATTGCGCACCCGCTGGTCGTCGAGCACCAGCTCGCGGATTGGCTCTGGCAACTGCCCGCGCTGCCACTGGCACTCCAGCCGTCCTGACTGTTCGCGCTCACCTTGCGGTGCTGCCGCCATGACCGCCTTGATTGCATATGCAGCCGCGCCCAGTTCGTGGGCTGCCACATGCGCCACCGCCGCAGCCTGTGCGGCAGCAAAGGCTGCGTAGCGTGCCGCCCCACGCAGGTCCCTGGCGGCAGCGTTGGCATGGCCAGCCGCGGTGCGCGCCACCTGCATGGCAACCTCACCGCGCACCCATGCCCGCGCCTGATGGATGGCATGCCGCGGACGCGGGTCATGCGGCTGAACCGCCTCAAA
>DAOUGC010000225.1:0-8068 GCA_034429695.1 Levilinea sp. | reverse complement strand
AAGAGCTTGGCTGGTGTGATGCTTTCTCAGCCCACCGATTGTGTGCGGTAAATAACATTATCCACATTGATTGGTGAAAATCGGTGGGTCGGAAGAACACCGACCACACCCTACAAAACACGTTCCCCTTTCACCGTTTTTTTCGTCAACGAATGTGGAAAATCGGTGGGTCGGAACAACACCGACCACACCCTGCTTGACTTAATACACAGTTGCAACGACTGTCAACGCACCAGTGGTAGGGTGGGGCACCAGCTTCGCTGGTGTGATGCTTTCTCAGCCCACCGAATGTGTGCGGTAAATAACGGTGGGCTGGAAGACGCCGCGCCAGCTTCGCAGGCGACTCACCCTACCTTTTTCAACTTGGACTAATTAGTTGGAACAGATGGAACACCGACCACACCCTGTTTGACTTTAAACACAGTTGCAACGACTGTCAACGCACCAGCGAAGCGGGTGGCCAACTGACACCCGATCTCCTATTACGTTACTGCTTGCGCGGGTCTGGGGTGACCGGCGCTTCCGGGCGGGCGGTCAGGCACACCCGGCAGGCGATATCCTCCGGCCCAAACGGAACCGCGCAGGTGGGGCAATTGTAATAGCGGTCCCATGCGCTTTCCAGCGCGGCCTGTGCCTGACGCTGCTGTTCCTTCTCTGCCTGAAAATTTTTCTCAATCGCCTCGGCGGCGGGTTTAATCACCTTCCAGGCGCGTTCCTTGAGCTTGAGATTACCCACCACCTCAGCCAGCCCGGCGGTGTTGTTGACCGCGTCCGATGCCGAACCGAGGACATCGCCGCCGCGCCCGCGCAACAAATTCAAACCGTCTTCTGCCAGGTCAATCAACCGCTGTGCCCCTGACTTGAGCATTTCCAGGATGCTTTGCTGTGACAACTCGTTGATCTTCACCTCGCAACCTTCATTAAGTCGGGTGAGCAGGATGGTCATGGCGGGTACAGGCACGCCGCCGCTGGTGCGCAGGTTGACGGTGGCGGTCATGGCATCCGGCGAGCCGCTGGTGGTGAGGGAGGTGCGGCTGTTGTTGAACTCGGTTGCCAGGGTGGGGATCAGCTCGGACGGCTGCACCCCGTTGTAAAAAGCGGTATTGTCGGTGGCGGCGATCACCGCGCCAGCGCCAATGCCAAGCGCCGCCGCTGCCGCGGTGACCACATCCTCACCAACTGGTGTGGGGGATGCCTCACCGGCTGCGGCAAGCTGGTCACGGGTGGCTTTCAACCGGGCGGAATAGGCTGCGTCGCGTTTGAGGATCTCGGCTTTGCGGGTCAGCGCGGTGGGCAGGTCTTTGGGCGAAAAACTGCGCGCAAAGAAGTCCTGATCGCCAGGAGCGAGGGTGCAGTAGACTGCTGCCAGCTCTTCAGAAAGAGCCGCCCGTTGTTCGCTGCTTAATTTGTCCAGTGCGCCTTGATTTTCCATGGCAAACCTCCCGGTTGGTATAATTTAATTCCCAACTCGATTATAAAATAAATGAACGACAACCATCCTGTGAAAATCCATGCAATCTTGAACCCCTCACACCTTCCGGGAGGCCGCCATGCTGTGGGTACGCGATTACTTGTTTGGGGATGACGAAAAGTGGAAGAAGGTTGTGTTCGGCATTGTAACCCTGCTGATCGCATTCTGGGTGCTGCGCGGGTGCATCCCGGGGCTGGATCCAAACCACCTGCCGGCGGATCTCAATGAACGCATCGAGAAGCGTTACGTCAAATGCATTGATTATTACCCCATCTTCCCCGGCGAGCGCCGCCAGCCGGATTGCGGACAGGTGAAGATCAATGTGGTGGGTGAGGGGAAAATACCGCCAGAGCGCGCTGCCGACGGTGTGACGCGCGCCATTTGCTACCGGGTGAGCTATGATAATCCATCCATCACCACCAGCGGCGGGGTGACCACCCACGATATCTTCTGGCACGGGCGCAGCGCCAGCAAGGTGACGGTTGAGCAGAACGGGGAATGGGTTCTGTATGACGACCTGGATACCGAGGACGAGCTGCGCTGGCTGGAGTACGGCTGTGAGGGGGATTACGCGGATGCCGGGGAGTGATCGGCATTAGGCCGGGCGTTTTGCCTTCAAACCCTTGCGTATGCCCGTGCGCGCCCAGTTGTAATGGCTGGATGTGGCTGAGACAAAGTAAGTGCCCAGGGTGTTCTTTTTGGTCCAGGCAAAATGACCCGGGGTGAACAATTGCTCTTCCGATAAAGCTTCGATCACCACCATAATCTCGGCGTGCGAATTGCGGCTGCGCTGCAGCACTTCATCCGGTGGGTCGTTGCGGTGATCCTGATATATCTTCTCATTGAGTTGCGGGGTCTGCCCAAAGTTGTAACCCTCGGCGGGTATTGCCGGGGTCCTGCCCTGGCTGCCTTCGTAATGCCAGCGCAGCGCCATTTGCTCCCACGCGGTCAGGTGGCACAATACGTCCTTGGCTGACCAATCACCAATTGCACCGGGGCGGCAAAATTCCTCCGGCGTCAGCCCCGCAATCAGATCCTGCAGGGCTTGATATTCTTCGCGCGCGGCTTCTAGCAGCCACTTTTTGTTGGTGGGTCTGGGCATAAAAAAACTCCGCGTTGTTCAGGTTGTAAAGATTGTACCTGCTCAACCGGAGGGGCGCTTGACGAATCTTGCCCGAAATGACCTTTTGCCCCTGTGGATTTAAATACCAAACCCCTGAGTGAGGGGGGCACCCAAGGGTTTGGTAACCTTAGTATAGCAGATCTCTGGAGAAATGCAAGAGGTTTTGGACAATTAATGCCACCTTTTGGTTAGAATTTTCTAATTTAAGTCATTCCGATATCACCAGGCGGCGTTTTTGAGAGGCGAAGATCTATAATGTTGGCAGAGGTTGAGATGAAAAATTTGCAGGAACGACTGGATGAGCTGACCATTCCTGGTCGCTTTTATGAAAAGCTGGATGGCGGCGCGGTGCGTTGTTATGCCTGTGCCCACCGCTGTTTGATCAAACCCGGCCGGCGCGGCATCTGTCAGGTGCGGTTCAATCACGAAGGCGAATTGCGTGTGCCGTGGGGCTATGTATCGGCGCTGAACGTTGATCCGATTGAGAAGAAGCCTTTTTCGCACCTGCTGCCAGGCACAGACGCGCTGACCTTTGGGATGCTGGGGTGTGACTTTCACTGCGATTACTGCCAGAACTGGGAGATCTCGCAGGAGTTCGCCGGGTTGTCCGCCCATACGGTGCACCCCGCCGACCCTGAAACGCTGACCCGTACGGCGCTGCACAATCATGCCGGGGTGGTGGTTTCCTCCTACAATGAACCGTTGATCACCAGCGAGTGGGCGCTGGATGTGTTCGCCGCTGCGCGCCAGGTGGGTTTGAAAACCGCTTATGTTTCCAACGGCAACGCCACCCCCGGAATGCTCTCGGCGCTGCGCCCGCACCTGGATGGGTACAAGGTGGATCTGAAAACCATGCAGGATCGCAATTACCGCAAACTGGGCGGAGTGCTCAACAACGTGCTTGACACCATCCGTACAGCGCACAGTCTTGGGTTGTGGGTTGAGGTGGTTACGCTGATCATTCCCGGTTTTAATGATGACATGCAGGAACTGTGGGATGCCGCCCGCTTTCTGGCAGGCGTCAGCCCTGACATTCCGTGGCACCTCACCGCCTTTCACCCGGATTACAAGCGCACCGACCCGCCCGCCACCCATGCAGAGCAATTAATCCGCGCAGCGGAGATTGGGCAGGAAGCCGGGTTGCATTATGTGTATGCCGGAAACCTGCCCGGCAGGGTTGGCTCGCTGGAGGACACCCTCTGCCCCGGCTGCGGCGCGCGCTTGATCGCCCGGCGCGGATACACCCTTCACGAGTACAATCTGAGCGGCGAGGGGCGCTGCCAGAAGTGCGGGCAGGCCATCGCAGGGGTGTGGAGCGATGACCCTGCCAGTGTGCGTACATTTGGTCCTGGCGCGCCATACCGCGCCTGGTAAGCGCAACAGGGGATTAAGTCCCGCCACCATCCGGCAACGGGCAACCAGCAACTGCCAGCAGACAACTGGCAACCGGCAGGATGCACCTTGCTTTTGAGGTCCGGGGATATTGTCTTTACCCCTCAAAACTGTCGGGGTCAGGTTGGGGCGTGGTCTGGGTGGGGGCGCGGGTTGGCGTGGGCGCTGGTTCGGTTGGGGTGGGGATTGTGCTCAAGCCGTTGCCGTCTGTGACCTCTTCCACGTAGTCAATTGCACCGCGGCAGGCAGGCTCAAGATGCGCCGAGACGTTGTCCCATGTCAGCGGTTCACCGCGCGTCCACGATGTGCGCACGGCGTCGCCCAGGCAGCCTGAGCCGGCGTTGTAATTGGTTAGTGTGAAGCGCCACAGATCGGCGTAATCGGCCACCATGCCGGGGTTTTGCTGGGTGGTGTTGAAGATGATGCGCCCCACCTGCTCGCAATTGGAGAGCAGCGTCTGGGCGAACACGGCGATCGAGAAGTGCGCCTTGGACATGTCAATCCCTGAAGGACAGGTGGGACAATCGGCATTGACCTTGACCACCAGCGCGCCGCGAAGCATGTTTTGCTGATCATCAGTGAGGCGATTAAAGCCCTTGTCACAGGTGTCCTGCGCCAGCACCAGCGGGCAGAAGTTTTGGTAAAAGCCGGGGTTCCACAGCAGGATCACATCCGCACCATTGTCTGTCATCTGTCCCAGGCCGGTCTCTTTGAAGCGCTGGTATATGCCAGGCCAGAACTGGCTTTCGCGCCTGAAGATGTTTTTAAGCAGGCGCGCGGGTACGCCGGTATCCATGGAAACATTCCAGATCTCAGCATCAAACTGGTTTTGCCATTCCACAACACTGTTGATGGCGGTTTCAAGCCCGCATGTGTTGGCAGCCATGCTGTTTTCCATACCACCAGCCGGGCAGGCGGATGCATCCACCGCGCCGTTCTGGATCAACATGCCCGCCAGGAAGTAATACTGGTCATCGGAGGCCAGCTCTTCAACGGTGGGTGGGGTGGTCAACCAGTCGGGCCGCCCGCCGATCCCGGGCAGCGATTGCCATGTTTCAGAGCAGCTCGCGGCGCGTTCACCGCGCCACTGGCTGGAGATGATGTCCACATAGTACAGCTCGGGGTCAACCGCCTCATCCTCGGGGTTGGAGAAGTCACCCCAGGGCAGCAGGCGCACCAGGGCGGTGTAGTGGGGTGAGGAGTCGCCGAAGGAAGAATCCGCCCAGAATTCGAGCTGCACGCCCTTTTCACCGGTGGGGGTGAGCGGGAAGGCGCACTCAGAACCGGCGCACGAAAAGGGTACGCCGTCCATGGCGCCCTGTACGCGCACAATCGTCTCGTTTGGCAGCGGCTCCAGCCCGCTGATCACCAGGGTGGGCAGGTCGGTGCAGGTGTTGTCTGGCGCCTGCAGGGTGCAACCGCGCAGGTTGATCCAGGCTTCGGCGGGCGGCAGGTCGATCACCACCTCGCGCTGTGCCACCCCTTCAGAGGCTTTGTGCAGGTATACGCCCTGGCATTGTTGCAGGCTGGGCTGGGTGCAGCGGTTGGTGTCGTACCAGTCTTCGTGGATGGATGCCCCGCAGGCTTTGAGGATCTCACCGCTGGTGGGCAGGCCTTCATGTTCAATCATGACGCTGCAGGCGATGCTGTTATCCTTCCAGCGCACCACCCACCATTTGTATTGATAGACATCGATGGTAAATTCTGCTATTCTGGTGGGCGGGTCGGGGGGTTCATCCTCAGCCTGAACAGGGGCAGGCAACAACACTCCGGCTGCCAGCAAGCCCAGCAGGACGACCCAGAACAGGCATGTTCGCCAGCGTCTAGCCATGCTCAACCCGTAAAGCGCGCAACTCACCCTCATCCTCGCCTCATTTTCCCCCGGGCGGGCAACCAAAAGTCACGCCGGTTCGATTGTTCACCGGACCGGTCAATCAAAGATTAGTGTAGCATAGAATCAAACACAGGGATTAACAGAGTTGTTAGAGGCGGGCGGCAGGCGAACGCGGTGCATCTGACCGCCCCCAACCGCGCGGCAATTATGATAAACTTGCGGTGTTAAATCAACCAATGTTCAGTGGAGGAGTCTGCATGGCTCGCGAAACCTATCCTGTTGAAATTGCCGGTGTACACCGCGACCTGACACTGTTCCAGGTAAAACCTGGTCTGCGCATCGCGATCATCAATATTCTGGGCGATACCGAACTGGTGTCTGCGGCGGCCCGCGCCCTGGCAGTGAAAATGAGCGGGTTGGAATTTGATCTGCTGATTACCGCGGAAGCCAAGAGCATCCCGTTGGCGCACATGCTGGCGGTGGAAACCGGGCGCCCATACGTGGTGTTTCGCAAGGCGTACAAGCCTTACATGGGCAACGCGCTGAGCGCCGAGACGCTGTCGATCACCACCGGTGAGAAGCAGACCCTGTTTCTGGACGAGAAGGATATTGAGTTGATGAAGGGCAAGCGCGTGGTGATCGTCGATGATGTGATCAGCACCGGCTCAACCCTGCAGGGCATGCGCATGCTGGTGGAGAAAGCCGGCGCGCAGGTGGTGGGCGAGGCAGCCATCGCCACCGAGGGTGAACGCGCCAAGTGGGCCAACATTATTTCGTTGTTGCATTTGCCGGTGTTCACCGATTAATAAAATGGTTGATGGTATCTCATCAGGTGGTTCAATTTGAACCACCTTTTTTATTGCCCGCGCCTACGGATGACCATGCCGGGTTGATGTGCGCCCGGAGGAAATCCCATTGATCGATTGTAGGGGCGCGGCGAAGGCAATGAAGATTGTCGTGGATCGGCATCCGTAGCCGCGCCCGCGGATGATCATGATGGGTTGATGGACCCCGGACCGGGTTGTTTTGTATCTGGCCGGGTCGTTTTTTTACCCGGCCGGGTCGGGCTATGGATGCAGCGTCAGATTCACATGGTTCTTCCCGCCCGACCCCTACAGAAATCCTGTTAAACATATGAAACGGAAATGGGAATATATTTATCCGGCGTAATAATCGCACATGGGTTAATTAATTGTCCATCAATGAACTCATCTATAATTAATCATAACCATGTCTTTGGATTTCCCTGTTCGCAAATCGATTCGATTGACCGGGTACGATTATTCAACCCCTGGGGCATATTTCATCACAATAGTTACCTTCAATCGCAGAAATCGTTGGGGGAATATCGCCAATAATATGATGAACCTCAATAATTATGGTAGGGTGATAGAAAATGAATGGTTATTGATACCAAAATCACATCCCGGGGTTCTTCTGGATGAATTTATTGTCATGCCTAATCATCTCCATGGAATTGTGTGCATCACAGAGCATCAGACGCGGATTAAATTAGGTGGGATAATCAATTTATTCAAATCTCGAACCACCCGGATTATTAACAATATCGAACACACAATCGGTCAAGCTGTATGGCAACGATCTTATTATGATCATATTATTCGGAATGAGCAGGAGTGGGATCGTTGTCGGTTGTATATCCAGTCCAATCCGGAGAATTGGGACAAGGATAAAGAATACAGTTGATGGCAGGAAATATCCAGGAGGGAATGGAATTATTGTCCAATCCAAGTTGGGCTGTCGGTGTTTGGGGGAACGGCATCCATAGCCGCGCCCGCGGATGATCATGATGGGTTGATTGATGTGCGCCCGGAGGAAATCCTGTTGAACAATTGTAGGGGCGCGGCGAAGGCAATGAAGATTATCGTGGAACGACCTCCATAGCCGCGCCCGCGGATTGATATTGCGGGTTGATGTGCACCCGACCGGGTTGTTTTATACCCGGCCGGGTCGGGCTATGGATGCAGAATCAGATTCATATGGTTCTTCCCGCCCGACCCCTACAGAAATCCTGTTGAACATATGAAACGGAAATGGGAATATATTTATCCGGCGTAATAATCGTACATGGGTTAATTAATTGTCCATCAATGAACTCATCTATAATTAAGCATAACCATGTCTTCGGATTTCCCTGTTCGCAAATCGATTCGATTGACCGGGTACGATTATTCAATCCCTGGGGCATATTTCATCACAATAGTTACCTTCAATCGCAGAAATCGTT
>DAOUGC010000224.1:0-55690 GCA_034429695.1 Levilinea sp. | reverse complement strand
ATTCGCAAAGCCACGGCTGACGCCCTGCAGGATTCCGAAGAAAAGTTCCGTCGCCTGTTTGAACAATCCCCCGATGCCAGTTTTATTCTGAACGATAATTCAATCATCATTGATTGCAATGATGCCACGCTGGCTATTTTCGGCATGTCCAGTCGGGCTGACCTGTTGGGCAAACAGCCGGGTGAACTTTCTCCCGAATTTCAACCGGATGGTCGTCCATCCATTGAGAAGGCAAATGAAATTATTGCGCTGACCCTTGAAAACACCACCCATCGTTTCGAATGGCTTCATTATCGTCAGGGGTTTGGTGAGTTCTACGCTGATGTAACCCTGACGGAGATTGAAATCGATCATCGCAGGGTTATATACGCCACCCTGCGGGATTTAAGCGAGATTAAACGGGTGGAAGCAGCCCTGCGAAAATCGGAAAACAATCTGCTCGCCATTTTTAATAGCAGCATTGAGTCTTTCATCCTGCTGGATCGTGAATATCGCATCATGGCTTACAACCGAATCGCCAAAGAACGCATACAGGCGGTCAATGGACGTGAATTGAGGGTCGGGGTGTATATAACCGAGATCCTGGATCCGGATGATGGGGAACGGTTTGTGAGTGAATCGCGCCCGGTTTTGGCCGGCGAAACTGTCCAGGTGGATCGTGAGTACAAAACATCACGAGGTCCAGTGTTGTGGTTCGAATTTGTGTATACGCCGGTACGCGGCGCCGATGGTGAGGTGACCGGCATCTGTTTCAATTCGCAAAACATCACCGAACGCAAACTCTCCCAGGAAGCCGCCAGACAGGCACGCCGCCAACTGGAGATCCTGCTGGAAACCGTACCCAGTGGCATTCTGATCGTTGATGAAAACCGCATTGTTACCTTTGCCAACGCCGCAGCAGAAACCATTCTTGGGTTGGAACGCGGATCGTTAATCGGAAGACTTTACACCGATCCAGGATGGCAGGTTCGCAAGCTAAACGGTACTCCCTTTCCAGATGAGGAGAGGCCTTTCTCCATTGTCAGACAGACTCTCAAGCCAATCTACGCAGTGGAACAACTCATCATCCATCCAGATGGCAAGGACAGGGTGTTATCCATCAATGCCGCGCCCATGTTTAACGATCAGGGCCAGTTTGTCGCCATGGTGACTTCTTTCGATGACATCACCGAGCGACACGAGATGGAAGGCCGCATGCGTGAGCGTGAGGGGGAATATCGCCTGTTGTTTGAGAACACCCCGGCGGGCATCATGTACTACGATAACCAAATGATCATGACCAACTGTAATGAGCGTTTGGCTGCCATGATCCAGACCACCCGGGAGCGCTTGATTGGCCTTGACCTGAAAAAACTCAATGACCCGGCGTTGTTCCCGGCTCTCCATTCTTCATTGGACGGGCATGAGGGTGAATACGAAGGGTACTACGAAACCACCACATCCAACATCAACCTGTGGGTGTCGTTACGGTCAGCTCCGTTGTACGATCGGCACGGTCAAATTGTCGGTGGGGTGGCGTTGTTGTCTGATATCTCTGATCGCAAGCGATCAGAGCTGGACCTAAACAAACAGCTCAAACGTCTGGCGGCATTACGCAATCTCGATATCGCCATTTCGTCCAGCATGGATCTGGAATCGATCATGAACATCATGCTGGAGAAAGTGGTGGAGCATCTTTTGGTGGATGGGGCGGCTGTCCTTAAGTATGAACGTGCTTCACAGTCTTTGCATTACATCAGCGGCTGGGGTGTGAAGCAGATTCCCCATCAAGACCGCCTGATCCGGTTAAGCGATGCTTATGCCGGGCGGACAATATTCAGCAATCGCTCGGTTCATTTGCAGCAAACCCTCACCCAGGTGGATATCACCGGCATTCCAGATATGGACCGCGACATCGTCTATCGTGAATATATCGCTGTGCCGTTGTATGCCAAAGGGCAGGTGGAGGGCGTGCTGGAACTGTACAATCGCAATCCACAACCGCTGAACAATGACTGGTGGTATTTCCTGGAAATGCTTGCCGGTCAGGGCGCAATTGCCATTGACCGTGCCATGCTGTACGAGGGGCTGCAGCGGTCTAACTTTGAACTAATGCGCGCCTATGACGCCACCCTGGAAGGTTGGTCGCGTGCACTGGAATTGCGTGACCGGGAGACCAAGGGACATTCGCAAAGGGTGACCGATATGACCCTGCGCATGGCGCGATCAATGGGTTTCGCGGATGAGGAGATCGCCAATATACGGCGCGGGTCGCTTCTGCATGATATTGGAAAACTGGCAGTGCCGGATGCCATATTGTTAAAGCCGGGACCCCTCACTGAAGATGAATGGGAAATCATGCGCTTGCATCCCACTCATGCTTTTGAAATGCTTTCATCCATTCCCTATCTGCGGGATGCACTGGATATTCCCTATTGCCACCATGAACGCTGGGATGGGTCGGGCTATCCGCGCGGGCTGTCAGGCACATCCATTCCGCTCTCGGCGCGCATTTTTGCCGTGATTGATGTATGGGAAGCGCTGTCATCCAATCGGCCATACCGTGATGCCTGGGATGAGCAGAGGGTAAGTCATTATCTGCAGGAAAACAGCAATGTTTTATTTGACCCCGAAGTGGTCGAAAAATTTCTTGATTTGCTCACTTCCGGCAACAACCATCACCACAATTAGTTGAAACGCCCATCCTGGGAGAATGTATGTCAATCCATTCCATTATGTGGCTATTGCCAGTAGTGTTTATGTTGCACGATTTCGAAGAAATAATCATGATGCGGGCTTTTCTCCTGCGCTGGCCCAATCTTGAAAAGCGCCTGCCTGGCCGTTTTCAAAGCCTGGCGCACGATCTTATGAAGACACAGCGCCAGCTTTCCACAGCGGGTTTTTCACTGGCGGTGGCGTGTATTTTCTTCGTGCTATCCACCCTGACGTTGCTTTCGATTGAGTTTGGATGGAATGATTTCTTCGCCGGCGTGTTGGCGGCTTTTGGGCTTCACCTGGTGATGCACATTTCACAGTATTTGCTCATGCGCCGCTACGTGCCGGTGATCATCACCAGCCTGCCGGGCCTGGCTTACAGTGTTTATGCGCTGTGGGCTATCAACCAGCAAACCCCACTGGATTGGACAGCCACAGGTGTATGGGCCGTGGTGGCGCTGTTTGCCCTGGCGATCATGGTTCCGGCATTACTGCGCATAGCAATTCTTTTTGACCGCTGGCTTGTAAAATATCAGGGTGAAGGACAGATACCAACTCAGGACGGATAGTCCGTCCCGGGGTGGAGCGACAGCAATTCTGAGGTCAGGTGTTCAAACCGCCGCATGGCTTCCGGCAGGTCTGTGGCTGTCACAGAGTATGACAGAACCACAAGCAGACGCTCGGAACAGTCATGCGGTTTGCGTTTAAAACCATCCAGCGCCGGTATGGAGCGTTTGCGGCTGGGGAAGTAAGCGTGATTGAGCGCAAAAATTGCCTGAAGGAAGTGATCAATTGCCAGGTCGAGCGCAAAGTGGAAAAATAACACATCGCCGCGCGCGGCTGCCCGGGTGAGATCTTCCACATCCAGCAGGGCGGTGGTGTGGTGTTGCCATAACCTTTCAAACAGGCTCTCTGGCGGATTACGTACCATGCGTTGCAAACCGGCAATGAAACCGCCCGGATCAGCGAGGATTTGCATGTCGTTCAGCATTGCCAGACGACCGGTTGGGTAAAAGTAATTATCCTCCCGGTTTGGTTCAGCCCCACTTAAAATCCTGGTCACTTCATTATGGGCTGCCTTGCGGTTCATATACATGACCCAGGTTTCAACGCCGCCCAACCACATCAGATCGCCGGTTCCCCAGCGCGGGTGTTTGAGCTTGTTTGTTTCGACATCGACAGCGACATTGCGGCTGGCAGCCATGCGCGTGCGGGCGGTGGGGATGCGCTCGCAATAGACGAACAGATCAATATCTCCCTGGCCAGGCTCTGGCAGGGGGCGCGCACCGCCGGACCGACCAATGGAAGCTCCGGGAAAGTGTGTTGTCAGTGAGGTAATCAGGTTGATGAGGGCTTGCTTTTTGTCGTCAGTCGGCATGGGGTTCCAGAGGTGTGACCTTAACCACTGCCAGGCTGGCGGCATAGGTTGACAAATCCTCGTTGGTTGGATTGGCCGGAAGGCCTTCTCCCCGCAGCATGGCGCCCACCATTTTTGGGTGACGTTCCAGACGCAATTTAAGGTAATCCACCACAGCCGCTGGGTCGGTGATTACCTCGGCGTGGGCGAAAAATCGCTGGTTTTTCACCTGAATGTGTACGCGCGGGTTTGCCTGAATATTGCGCAACCAGTCTGCCTTCTGTCCGAGCGCAGCCCCAAGATAGATATTTCCATTCAGCTCTTCATATTGAAGCGGGGTGACCCTGGGTTTTCCGGTTTTGCGTCCGTAGGTGGTGAGCAGCAGAACCAGCCGCCCCAACACAGGACCCAGCCCGATGGCATAAGCGGCACGCGGAGGCAGGCGGATGATACGCAGCAAAAAACGAGGCATGTTGGCGAAACCGGACATGGGTAACTCCTGTTTCTGGAATGGTTTTATTGTACAACAAGCCGGGCGGTTGGGTGAGAACGTTGGTTGTCATTTGCCGCCGGGGCATCATTAGCGCAAGGATCATCAAGGAAACACCCCTCACCGCGGTTATGATGGTTATCGAGCGCTCACCCATTCGATATTTTTTCAAGGAGTACAATATGAACATGCCAGGGCAGACCAAACAATTGACCATGCAACCCATTGGATGGGTGCGTCGAAATGCGAGCAGGATCAGCGTGGAGGTTCTCCCCGAGTTTCGGGATGGCTTAAAGGAGTTGAAAAACTTCAGCCATGTGTGTGTGTTCTGGTGGGCTGATCGGCTGGATGACCACGAGAACCGTTCTGTGCTGGTCAACAATCCTCCGTACGCACCCGACCAGCCCAGCGGGGTGTTTGCTTCCCGTTCGCCATGTCGGCCAAACCCGATTATGATGACCGTGTGCAAAATCATCGGGGTGGATGAACAGGCGGGGACGGTGGAGATTGGCAACATTGACACCCTGGTCAATACCCCGGTCGTGGATTTGAAAGCCTATTTCCCCATCACCGACCGGGTGCAGGATGCCACGATCCCGTCCTGGCTGGCAGGTTGGCCGGAGTGGTTTCCCGCCGATGGCATTGGGTTATCCGAAGGCGAACCGGAAGACTGGTAACCAGCGCGTAAAAAAGGCTGAATGGGGAGCGATTCCCCATTCAGCCTGATTTGGATGAGAGGATGAACGCACATGCAATTTCGGTTGATCAAGATGCCTGCCATGCGGCTGGCAGGAATGAGTTTCTTCGGTGACCCATTTAAACAAAGCGCTGGCTGGACGGCTGAAAATGAGATCGGCCGGTTATGGATGCGTTTCATGGATTTTTACACCCGGGGTACATGCCTGCAGAACTGTGATGCCCGCCAGGGAGTGATGTTCGAATTACATATTGAATACGACGGCACCCAGGAAACCGGTGAGTACGAAGTCTTTGTGGGGATCGAGGTGGAAGGCTCAGCGGAGTTGCCGGTGCAGACGGTGATGAAGCACCTGCCAGCCGCCGACTACGCCATCTTTACCCTTGTGGGTGAGGAGATCCAATCGGATTGGTGGCGCGAGATCAATACGCGCTGGTTGCCGGAAAACAATCTGGAATATGCCGAGCCTTATTTGATCCAATATTACGATGAGCGGTATAAAGGTTTGGATCAAATGGCCGATTCGGTGCTGGATGTTTACATACCGGTGCGGACAAAAACCAAGGGCGACCCTGAATGAACCTGACCGATGCCATTGGGCATGGCCTGGATTTTGTGGAAAGCCATTTACAGGAACCAATTGCCGTGGGCAATATGGCTTCTCATTGCGGATATTCCCTGTATTATTTTTGCCGGGTGTTTAATGCGCTGACGCACAGCACCCCTTACGATTACCTGATGCGCCGGCGCCTGGCCTGTGCTGCTGCAGAATTAACCGGCAGCTCCAGGCGCATCATCGACATTGCCCTTGATTATCAATTTAATTCCCCCGAGGTGTTCAGCCGCGCCTTTAAACGGGTTTACATGCAGCAACCACAACAATACCGGGCAACCAAAAATAGCGATACGCGTTTGAACCTGAGCCGCATCACCACGGAACATTTGCATTTCTGGCGGGAATGTAATTACTTTCAACCAGAACCATGCGCAGGGTCTGGCGATCTGCAGGGAGCCGACCCCGGGGTACACCTGTTGTCCTTTTGTTCTTGCACGGCGCAACCGACGATGCCCCCCGAACCGTCTTTGCCAGATTGTGTCAATTTTTGGTTCACTCCCGATCCTCAAACGGACCAACTTGTTTGGGATTATATCTTTGGAATCTGGTATTTCAATCATGGTTATCTTTTGCCAGAATGGGGCATGATGGACGTGCAAGAACAACCGGCGCGGATAACCCTGCCCATTACCCCGCTACCAGGTGCTCCCCATATTTAGACGGAATTATTGATTTTGAATGGCGATCTGAAGATTTTCGCGGCATTCCATTAACAACCGCAGAAAGATTTTCCGGTGTTGTTCAGTACGTTGGGTCTGGCTGATATCCTGAACCATTCCGGACGCATACCGGATCTGCGATTGACGTGAGTGCTGGCGTTCATGATGGTTGGCGCGCATGGGGGTCAGTACAGCGCATAATTCAGGAACCGATTCGATCCACTCCATCAACTCATCTGCTGCGCGCATCAGGTCCACTTCATAGCGCGCCATGCGCACACTTAAAGACAATCCTTCCAACTGGGCGAGAACCTGGGGCATTAACGCAGGAGGCAGGGTGACAATAAAACCCTGACTATGATCGCGAATATTGACCAGCACATCCAATGTATCTTCAAATAAATCATGAACAACCATAACGCCTCACAGGTGACCATCAAGGTAATTGAGCCAGTCATGTTGATGTGTGTCGCGATGTGTGGGATGGCATAGGGGTGGAGGGATAATCTGGATCCATTATAGCCATTTCATGGCAGGATTCGCATTAAAAAATGCCGGTGGAGAAAATTGCCCCCATCTTCTCCACCGGTTCCCCCGGATGCTAGAACCCCATGCCTGGGTTCACCCCGTAATCCGGTTTTCTCCGGATGTGTTTCAATCCGTTACGCCGGTTACGCCAAACGGTCAGGATCACCCTGCCGTCCCTGGTCAACACCACGGCCGTCCCTTCGAGTCGGGTAACATCCGCCCGCCACAGGTCGGTTGTGGGGATGTCTCTGCGGCGCAGGTAAACGATAATCACCCCTGACCTGCGATGGCGCTGACCGTACCAAAGTATGTATTCGATTTCCTCATTGGAGAGCCCGCGCTGCGCCGCCCTCTGCAGTGAGTGAGCACTATGAGTGAACATGTTTTCCTCCCCTTTTTCCGGACTGTTTGCCCGGTTGTTCTGAGGATACGGTATTTACATGGAGGCTCCCCAAAGATAGTCTGTGCATTAAAACAAAATGAGAACCCGCCTGAATGGAGGGTTCTCAAAAGTTGACAGGTACCGGGTTAGTCTGCGCGGGCGTAAATTTGTGATGCGACTTCCCGCTCTAGCGCTAGCTCTGTATTTTCAATCTGTACGATCACTACAGATGAATTGTTTGCCAGTACACGGATGTGATTTTCCGGCAGCAAGCCATACGCCTGTAAATGCCGGCGAATTCCTTCTGAAAGATGTCCGCCATATCCAAGCACCAGTGCGGCATGCCCGGATGGAATGCCGTCCAGCCTGGAGGAAGCCTCCTGGCCGCTGCTTTCAGTGAACGATGTTTCCTTGCGGGTGCGATGGGGTCTGAACATCGCCGCACGGGCAGATGTTGAGGATTTGTGCGCCCCAAACACGCGCGAAAAGAGCCGCGCCATAACCGAATGTTCAGTGGTTACCATGTGGCTTCCGCATGTCGGGCAGCAAGCCTCGTGGCAATTGACATTCAGGGGGCATTTGGCGCACAGTGATTGATCCTGCGTGGAGAACTTTGTGCCGCAAACAGAACAGGATAACATGTTTTCTTTCATCAAACGCCTCCCCAACCGAGAAGTGTGAGTAATCTGAGCAGCAAGCCGCCCACCAGAAAGGCAAACGGGAAAATGAAAATGGTCATACCCAGACCGATTTTCCAGCCGCGCTCCTTGATCATCATAAAGATGCTGGCAATGCAAGGTACAAACAGGGTGATGGTGACGATGGAGACCAGCGCCTGGATGGGGGTCAACAGACCATCAGATTGCATGGCAAACAGACCGGTCGCGGCAAAATCGCGGCGCATGAGGCCAAGCAGGAATGACGAGGCAGCCTCAGGAGGCACCCCCAACCAGCCGGTGATCACCGGTTCGGTGGCTTGAATCAACAGCGGCAACAGGGCAAAGTAATCCAGCAGGAACAGGATCAATGCCCCGAGCATGAACAGTGGAACAGCTTCCTTGATGTACCATTCAACGCGCGCAGCCGTTTTGATGATCACATTGCTGAGAACGGGCATACGCAGCGGAGGCAGTTCCACCACCAGCGGTGAGCGTTCACCGGGAAGCAGGCGTGAGGAAAGCCAGCCAACCAGCAACATGATAGCCATTACGATGCCCCCCCAGATAATGGCTACGCTGGCGGAGATGTGTGCCAGCATACCCAGCACCACGCCCAGTTGTGCCGAACAGGGCACTGCCAGCGCCAGCAGGAAGGTTACCAAAATGCGGTCGCGTTTGCTGGTAAGGATGCGCGTGGTCATGGTTGCCATGGTGACACACCCCAGACCCAGAATCATCGGTAGAATGGCCTGACCGTTCAATCCGATGGAACGAAACAGGCGGTTGGTGAGGACTGCCACGCGTGGTAAATAGCCTGAGTCTTCCAGGATGCCAAATGAGATGAAAAAGGTGATCACAATGGGAAGCAGCAGACCGAAGGCATATGTTGCGCCCATGGTCCACTGACCATATTCTCCGAACAGTATTCCATAAATGAAGGGAGACTGTATCCAGCGGGCAGCCAGACCCGTAAGCCAGGGGTTGATGATGCCAGCGAACAGGGTCTCCTCCAGGAAACCAACCAGGGTTCCGGCGCCAAAAACGCCTACAAACCAGTACATGCCTGCCAGGATGGCAGCCGCAAAGGGAATGCCCCATACCGGGTGGGTGGAGATGCTCGAGAGCCACGCAGAGAAACCCAGGCGATCATTGACAACGGCTTGAACGCTGCTGGTGACCAGGTCTTCCACCACTTTTCGGCGCACTGCGGCGATTACATTTGCCGGGTCTTCTGCCAGACTTGCGGCCAGTTCGGAGCGCACACGGATCAGTGCGATAAGCGTTTGGGGTGTGCAGTGTTCCTGCAGCCAGCTTTGAGCCGCGCCATCGTTGCTTAACCACATCAGCGCCAGCGCGCGAGGATGCACGCGGGCTGCCGGCAGCATCGGCAGGATGGTTTCCAAAGCGGTTTCCACACTTGCGCCATAATCAATGTGAAACTCAGACTGGCGTGCATTTTTTACTGCTTGCAGTAATTCGTTTGTGCCCTTGCCGCGCGTGGCGACTGTTTCCACCACACCGATCCCGAAGCGATTCGCGATCTGGCTGGCACTAATCTCCATCCCGCGCGCCCTGGCTTCATCCATCATATTAAGCGCCAGGGTCATGGGCAGGCCCATCTCCACCAGTTGAACGGTGAGGTTAAGGCTGCGCAGCATGTTTTTGGCATCGCCCACCTGAATGACCGCGTCCAGGTCGCGCTCCAGCAACACCCGCGCGGTGACACATTCGTCTTCACTGCGCGCAGGAAAGGAAACGATGCCGGGAGTGTCGACAATTACAGCGTTCTGCAGGGCGGCTGACTTGCCCTGCGAAAGTTCCACAGTGGTTCCGGGATAATTGGCTACGATGACATATTGACCGGTGAGGCGGTGGAACAACATGGATTTTCCCACATTGGGGCTGCCCACCAGGGCAATCTGTTGTAAACCCGTGGGTGCGATGGGGGTTGGAAGGGTATGACAATTTTCCATTAAGCAGATACTTTCCGGGCGGCTTCCGGGGTGGTGGGTTTGCACTGGTTGCAAACCCCATACAAGACCAGTTCCACATTCTCAACGGTTGCGTTGTGCTGGCCCGCAAAACCAGTCACAAAGGATTGAACCTGTGGGTCAGAGAACTCAATAATTTTGTTGCACACACGACAGCGAAAGTGAAAATGATTTCCTTCCAGTTGAGTGGAAGGGTCGAAGTGATCGGCTTTGCGGTCGGTGCCAAAATGCAGGGTGGAAACAAAACCGGTCTCCTCAAGCCAGCGCAATGTACGGTAAACGGTGGAACGATTGATGGTGGGGTCCTGCTGGCGGGCCAGTTGATAAACCTCCTCAGCGGTGGGGTGGGCGGCGCTGTGCTCGAGTATGGTGAGCACCAGGCGGCGTTGCAGCGTCATGCGCCCTCCGTTGGTGCGGGTTCGTTCAGTGGCCATTTCCAGCAAATTGTTTTCCATGTTTTTTCCCGTGCAATTTAGCCGTCCAAGCGTGGATAATGCAATCCGCATCCTGGACGGTTGTTGCGAAACGTTTGCAATAAATTATTGCAAATAATTTGCAATAAGGAGATTGAAATGATTATATCAAGAAAAACATCCGGTGACAGTGTTACCTATCATCCCGATGTCTGTTGAATGTCATGGTCGTGCCGGGCAGGGTCTGACTCAAACCGGTCAGCATCATGGAGGCGTCAGGGATCCAGGCCTGTAATCCTTGATAACTGCCCGGGTAGCGTTCAGTGCACAGGGGTGTATCCATTCATGCGGGCATGGATGCCAGGGGACAATTCCCCCATGCCAGAACCAATGATGTTGATATTGTTGGCTGCCTTGTTTAATCCCTCTGGTTGGATGAAATTAATTTCTCACTGACCTGCCAGAAATGCTGGCGAACATTGAGATCAAAGACAATGGGGTTGGGATCAGCCGGCTGGCGGTCAACGAAATACCTGCCGGTTACTCCTGCAAGTTGTTCGTCCATTGCCAGGTACACCGGTGTATCCGCTCCAACAGCGGGGTCAGCACCCCCGCGGCCAAAACCGGCTTGCAACAGTTTGGTGGTGATCCCGCCGGGGTGCAGGCAATTGACGGTTATTCCTGAACCATCCAGGCGGCTGGCGAGTTCAAATGTGAAAAGCACATTGCCCAGCTTTGATAGCGCATATGCGCCGTAGGGGTCAAAATTCTTTTCGCCCTGCAGATTGTCCCACTCCAAACGGCCCCGAAAATGCGCTTTGGATGCCACGGTAACGATGCGCGCTTCTCCACCCTCAGCGGCGGCAACTTGTAATGCGTGCAACAGTTCCATGCTCAGCGCCTGCACAGCAAGGTGATTGACGGCGAAGGTCATCTCCAGACCGTCGGGTGTCAGCACGCTGTCGTTCATAAAGACGCCGGCGTTATTGATGAGCACATCCACACGGGAAAACCGCTCCATGACCTGGTGCGCCAGTTGGCGCGCAGTCGCCGGGCGGGATAAATCGGCATTGAAATAGTCCACTCGTGCATGGGGATACCGGGAGAGTATTTCCTGAATGACCGCCGAGCCTCGTCCCGGATTGCGCCCGTGCAACAGGACATGCTGCCCCATGCCAGCCAGGCTCATGACAATCGCCTTGCCAATACCATCAGTTGCGCCTGTTACCAGGATTGTCTTTTCATTCATAAGGGATTCCACGGGTTATTTTGGGTCAACATAACGTTCCCACTATAACGGTGATTGGGATGATTTGCAACATTTATGAAAGACGAATGACAACCCACAAAAATGCAAAAAGGTGCGGAATCGAAGCGTATTGATGACATTTTGTATAGTCAACCATGACAGAAACGGGTAGAATCTGTTGTACACTAAAGACCTACAAACGGGCAGAAAGCAGATATTTTGGACGCAGTTGAGTTAACGGTCAATTTGTGATCGGGTGATCCATTATGGATGCCGCGCATGGTGCGGGTGAGATCCACACGCCTGCATGAGTTTCGTAACATTTTGCCTGACTTGCCGGGGAACAGCCGGCAACCGACTTATTTGTATGAGGAGAATATCGTTATGGATCCCGATGTTGTTGCATCTTTGTTGAAATGGTTGGGAGAACACCTGAACGTCCTGCATGGGGCTGAATTGTTGGCGTTTCTGGCTTACCTGGCTGCCATGTTGCGTATTGCCCGTATGAAGGAAAAAGCCGCCAAGGTGCCTGTGCCTGTTGAAGGAAATTACGGCAAGAGCAAACCCCGTCGTTAACCATTACTTTAAAACAAAAACCTTACCCTGGGCTGTCGGGGTAAGGTTATGAGATCAAGGGGGATAGCTAGAAAAGGTGGCTGAGCAGGATACGGATTCCAATGCCGTTGAGCAGCAGTCCGCCGAGCACTTCCATTCGTTTTCCCAATTTCTCACCCAACAGATGCCCAAACAACAGCCCACCCAGGGAGAGGCCCAGGGTGATGATGCCGATAGTGAGTGAGGTGGAGAGCATGTTCACCTGAACCACTGCCAGGCTGATACCCACTGCCAGCGCATCAATGCTGGTTGCCAGACAAATCAACACCAGGGTGCTGCCGCGTGAGGGATCCTTGCAGAAGGATTCTTGATCGGGGTTAAGGCCGGAAATGATCATGCGGATGCCGACAAAGGAAAGCAGCACCAGCGCCACCCAGTGATCAAACTTTTCGATCAGGCGCGAAATGGTGGAGCCGCCCAGCCAGCCAAGGAAGGTCATAAAGCCCTGGAAAAAGCCCAAGTGGAACGCAATGCGGATGATGGAACGCAGATCGCGATTTTTTCCGCTGGTTCCCACAGCCAGTGATACCGCGAAGGCATCCATGGCAAGGCCAATTGCAATGAGAATTACACTCCAGAATTCCATCGAACCATTCCCGGTTTACAACGCACACGGCATGGTCAAGCCTGCCTGCGGGGGCTTTTTCCATGCAGATGGTTGTATTGTTTTTTTTGGAGATTTGCCAGGGCGATTATATCACGCGTCAGGATGCCCGGCCAAAGATTCGCAATGTTAACGGAACTGGCAGGTGGACGAAAAAAACGGAGCCGTTTGTTTCAGGCTCCGTTTAAGGCGAACATTGACGGGTTTATTCGCGGGGTTTTAATACGGTGGTTTCAGCCAGATTGATCTCCCGGCGGTAGTTCTCTTCAATTGCATCCAGCATTTCAGGCGTCCAGCGTTCATTGCGCGAATCCCAGAAGCGGGGGTCGTACAGCAAAATCATACTGAATTCCTTCTGCCGGATCATCTCAAGGAAGGGTTCCTGATCCCAGACCTCTTCCTGGACCATCATCTTGAACTCAAAGGGTTGAAAGGTCAGGCGGTGACCGGTGAGCGGCAACAACGCCATGTATTCATCTGCCAGAATATCACCCCCGGTTCTCTCAACCAGGTCGGTCAGGCGGAACAATTCAGCGGTGTAGGGCAGTTTGCGCATGTTGCGCATGTAATGGTCTTCCATGCTCCAATCCACCATGATCTGCACCTGAAAGGCAAATGCCACCAGCAGCAATACCGTGACCCAGCGGAAATTGCCGCGTGCCCAGCCCAGGGCAGCCCCGGCCCCCAGGCTCAGGGCGGCGCAAAATTCGTACAGGTAATTGACGTTGGAACCGGCTTTGCCGATGGTGATGGCTGACAGGGTGGCGCCGATCAGATAAGGGGCTGCCAACCACCAGGTGCCCTGGCGGTTCAACCAGGCGGTCAACAGGACCGCGCTGGAAGCAATCAGAAGGATGTAAAAATGATCCTTGATCTGATTGACGTAGTCCTGTACGGTTTCCCAGCGGAAGAGGTTTACGTTGGCAGTGACAATGTGGGTAAAGAAACCCCCACGTGAAAAGATCATCATCAGGGCAAAGAAACCCAACCCAATGCCTGCCAGCCATGCAATGAAGGTAAAGACCGGTTGTTTTCTCAGGGGGGCTTTCCCAAAACCGCCAGCCGAAGCCGGACGCAGCAAGTAGATGAAAGCAGCCAGCGGCGCAGCTAGACCGTAGGATTGGCGTGTATACACGGCGGCTGCCAGCAACGAAGCGGCGGCGATCAAACCCCAGCGTTTTTTCTCCCAGCGCACCAGCACAAACAGCCCTGCCCAACTCAAACCCAGGGCAAGTGAATCAACCCGCACCAGGGGAGCCCAGTGCAGCACAATTGGAAAAGCGAACAACGCCAATCCGGCGGCTGCACCGGCCAGCGGGTTGCGGGTGAGGGTGTGCACACTGAGTCCAATGAACACAGCCGCAGCCAGCACGGAGAGCAGTGAGATGGCTCGCCCGTACCACAATGCCGGTCCAAAGATCCAGAAGAACGGGGTTTGCACCGCCGGATAAACTGGCGGGTAGTTGGTAATGGTGTAAGGGTATTGGGACAGATCGGGTTGGTAGATGTTTTCAAAACGGCTTAATCTCGCCACCTGATCGAGAATGGGGCCTTCGCCGTAATCCATGGAATATTTGTATTTGTATACCGCGCTGGCGTGCTCAACGAAAGGAATCAAAGCCAGCACCATGTTATACAGGAAGAAAATGAACGCGGCCGCAAGCGCCAGCCGGAGCGCCCACTGGTGAACCGTTTGAAGCCTGTTTTGAGTGGAAGGGGTGGTTTCCATCCTGACTCCTCGACTTTTGAATTTGGGAATATTGGTCGTTGCCTGGATGCTTATTATAAGGTTTAATTAACCGGTCGCGAAGTGAATTCTGCATCAAAGGAGTCGCAAATGGGTTTTTCTGCGAATTTTGTCTGGGGGGCTGCCGCAGCTTCCTATCAGATCGAAGGCGCTGCATGGGAAGACGGGAAAAAGTCTTCGGTATGGGATATGATGTGTGCGCGAACCGGCGCGATCTATGCCGGGCATACCGGCACGGTCGCCTGTGATCACTATCACCGCTATAAAGATGATGTTGGTTTAATGAAAGCCATGGGGCTGAAGGCATACCGGCTGTCCATTAGCTGGCCGCGGGTATTGCCCGATGGTGTGGGAGCGGTCAACGAAAAAGGGTTTGCTTTTTACGATGCATTGATCGATGAGTTGCTCCAGGCGGGCATCACACCCTATGTGACCCTGTTCCACTGGGACTTTCCGTATGAGCTGTATCTGCGCGGAGGATGGTTAAACCCCGCCAGCCAGGATTGGTTCGCAGAATATACCACCCGGGTGGTCAAACGATTGGGTGACCGCGTAACACACTGGATGACGTTAAACGAGCCACAGTGCCATGTCGTGCTTGGTCATCAGGATGGTCGTCATGCACCGGGTGACAAGCTGGCGGATGGACAGGTTTTGCAGGTAATGCACAATTCGTTATTGGCTCACGGTCGTTCGGTGCAGGCCATTCGCGCCGCCAGCCCGCAAGCCTGCCAGGTGGGTATTGCGCCCATCGGCGGGGTGCTCATTCCAAAATCGGATGACCCGGTGGATGTTGAGATCGCCAGGCAAGCCATGTTCACGGTGCATGAGGGCCAGTTATGGTCCAACCCATGGTGGTTCGGGCCGGTGTTTGAAGGTGCCTATCCTGAAGACGGCATGCGCCAGTATGGTAAAGCCATGCCGACCATTGCCTCTGGCGATATGGATATAATCCGTCAGCCGTTGGATTTTCTCGGTCTCAATATTTATAACGGCCATCTGGTGGGCATGACCGCAGAGGGCCAGCCGGGCCGCATTGATATGGCGGTCGGTCACGCACGTACAG
Source organism: Levilinea sp. (assembly GCA_034429695.1). GTDB lineage: Bacteria > Chloroflexota > Anaerolineae > Anaerolineales > Anaerolineaceae > DAOUGC01. Next base: position 39,923 of record DAOUGC010000224.1, on the reverse strand, counting down.
CCAATAACTGGCCGGTCACGCCGGAAGCTCTGTACTGGGGACCGAAGTTCTATCACGAGCGCTACAACATCCCCATTTATATTACCGAAAATGGTCTGTCCAATCAGGACTGGGTTTTCATGGATGGCAAGGTGCACGATCCGCAGCGCATCGACTTTACACGGCGTTATCTGCTTCAATTGCGGCGGGCTGCCGAAGAAGGCGTTAATGTGGCGGGGTACTTCCACTGGTCGGTGATGGACAACTTTGAGTGGGGCGAAGGCTACAAGGAACGCTTCGGCCTGATCCACGTTGACTTCAACAGCCAGCAGCGAACATTGAAGGACTCGGCTTACTGGTATAAGGAGGTTATTGAAACCAACGGGGACTGCCTGTAAGCTGAGGTTGTCAAAAAAAGAACGGGGATCGCCAGCCAGATGGAGCATCTGGCTGGTTTGTTATTGGTAATCAAACTCCTTGCGTTTTGTTAAGTAAAGGGTAGAAAATATTGTAATTTTGTTGTTGTTTAAATTTTTTAGTACATCTATAATAATTTAGCAGTTCACAGACCAACCGGCATTACATCGTGGAGTACAAATGAATACTGCTTCCGTAAGCGACTCGAACCATCGGGCTGCCATTTTGGTATTAACCAGAGTGGTACTGTGTGCGTTAAGCACGCTGCTTGTACTGACAATGTTGTTTATTCCCGGCAAGGTTGCCTTTGCCGAAGGAGAGACGCCGTCTGAAGGAGACACGCCTTCAACGGAAACCTCCTCAGGGCAACCCGAGGATGCACCGTCTGACCCACCGGGTGAGGAGGAAGATACTCCTCCGGCTGGTGATGAGCCGGGTACAGAAGACCCAGGTGTGACACCGGAAGAACCTTCCGGTGATACTTCGACGGATGACACTGACTGCGCCACGGAAGCCGCAGACGGTGTTGCTGTCGAAGGTGAAGTTGAATGCCCCCCCACGATGACCGAAGAAACCCCGGCTGTGACTGCTGATCCTGAACCTGACTCTGACGAAGAAGATACCGGCGATATTGAACCGGTCGTTGAAACCCCCCAAGCGCAACTTGAAATTCTCCAGGAAGGCGGGCAACCCCAGATCAATGTTGACCCGGATTTAAACACCACGGGCAGCAATACCAATGTTAGTGCGCTGGACCCATACTTTGTGCGTGGTGGCATTACCTATTACTTCCTGACGAGTTGCACCGGCAAGGATCATTGCACCACTTCAGCCACCCCCATTCAGGCTGCCATTAACAATGTCAAGACCTCTGGTATGCCGGATGATTCCATTATTTACGTTGAAGCCGGAACCTATACAGAAAATATCACCATTGATGGTTTTACTCAGAAGTTGATCCTGCAGGCCGCCACGGATGTGATTTCCGGGGCGACGCCGGTATTAAATGGAACCATTACCATCAGCAACAACACCGGTGCGATCAGCCTGCTGTCCTTCACCTTTGGGAACACCATCACCATCAGCAATTCCGCCTCAGTCAGCCTGGTGGGAACGGATGAAGACGAGACCTTCACCGTTTCCGTTTCCGGAACGGGTGCGTCCAATGTGACCGTCAACGGTCAGGATGGTGATGACACCATTGTGATCAGCGGCACCAGCGGCGATGATTCCATTGTGTATGACGGCAACATGGTCACGCGTAATATCAACCAGGTGATCCGTTTCTCCAACATGGAAGACACCAGCATTGCCGGCAATGGCGGCAATGATACGTTAACCGGGCAGAACGCTGACACCACCTACAATATCAGTGCGCCAAACTCGGGGACAATTGTCGAGACCGGAGCAATTTTCAGCGGCATTGAAACTTTGATGGGCGGCGCCGGAAATGACACATTTACCTTCCTTGCCACCGGTTCGCTGAGTGGAACGGTTGACGGCGGTTATGGCACCAATACGTTAAATTACTCCGCGATTGCTTCGGCGGTCACGGTCAACCTGCTTTCCGGAACAGCCAGTTTAACAGGAGGAGTTTCCAATATCAAAACCGTGTACGGCACCGCAGCCGCAGATACCTTTACGGGCAACCATGCCGACAATTATTTCTACGGCAATGGCGGCGCTGACGTGATGACCGGCAATGGCGGCAACGACCACTTCACGGTTCACTTCAACGGCGGCAGCTATACCACCACCATCAATGGTGGAGACGGCTCTGACATGCTGACGGTGATGGGCACATCTGGAAACGACTCGTTCGTTTTCAACCCGTCCATCAGCCTGGGGTCGCAGGTGGTCTCCCACAGCGGGGTCGAGTTATTCTCGATCGACGCAGGGGATGGCACTGACACCCTCACCGGTCCAGATAGTGGGACGACCTTTGTTATTTCAGGTCCCAACTCGGGCCGCTTTGGTGAAGGCCGCTTCTTCGCCAACTTTGAAAACCTGGTGGGTGGCAGCGGCAACGACAAGTTCGATTTCGAAACCGGCAGCTCGGTCAGCGTGCTGATCAATGGCGGCGCCGGGACAGACGAACTGATCGGGCCGGATGATGCCATGACCTTCACCATTTCAGGAGCCAACATGGGCCTGATCGGGCTTACCCCGTTCAGCAACATCGAGAACCTGACCGGTGGCTCAGCGGATGATACCTTCATCCTTGCCAGCGGCGGCAGCCTGACCGGTACGGCTTCGGGGGGTGAAGGCAGTGACAAGCTGGTTGGCCCCGATACCGGCACCACCTATACCATCAACGCCGAGAACGGCGGCTACACCACCGGGCTGACCTTCACGAGGATCGAACGCCTGGAAGGTGGCGCGGGGAATGATAATTTCATTATTGTGGCAGTCGATCAAACCGATGGGCTGGGCGAAGTGTACACGGCTGCCGGTTCTATGCTCGACATGATCGACGGCAAGGGCGGCACGGATACCCTGACTGCCTCCACCCTGCACACTCGCTTCTATATTGAAGGCGCGGGCAGCGGCAAGATCGACACCTCACCGTTCAACTCCATTGAGAATTTGATCGGCAACAGCGGCGATGATGTTTGGGAGTTCCTGTCTGGCGGCTCGGTGACCGGCAATATTGACGGCAACGGCGGGCGTGACGCGTTGAATTACACCGCGCTTTCCACTCCGTTGACGGTCAACCTGGCGACCGGCTCTGCTTCTCTGGTATCCGGCACCGTGACTGAGGTGGAGAACATCTTTGGCGGCAACGGCGCAGATCACCTGACCGGCGACGATAATGACAATGAGATCAACGGCAGTGACGGCGACGATATCATTTACGGCGGCGGCGGGAATGACCTGCTGCTGGGTACGGGTGGCAATGATCACCTGTACGGCGAAGCCGGAAATGATACCTACCAGTATGGTATTTACGAAGAAGAGATGGGCAGCGATATCATTACCGACACCTCCGGCATTGATACGCTCGATATCTCCTACACCACCCTGAACATCACCGCCAACCTTTCGCTCAGCACTGCCCAGGTGATTTACACCAACGGCGGCATCACATACCTGACCGTGACCCTGGTGAGCGCAGCCATCGAGAACCTGATCGGCGGATGGGGTGATGACACCCTGACCGGTAATTCGGACAATAACACCATCGTCGGCGGACGCGGAAATGACACCATCAACGGTGGAGGCGGCAGCGACACGGTGGATTACAGCTCCAATGCCGGTACAGGCGTGAGCGTCAATTTGAGCGCCGGCACAGCCACCAGTGACTTCTCCGGGTCAGATACCCTGATAAGCATTGAGAATATCATCGGCAGCCCGTTTGACGATGTGCTGGTTGGCGACGACAATGCCAATGTGATCCACGGTGGTCTCGGCAATGATTCGCTGGACGGACGCGGTGGCAATGATAGCCTGTACGGGGACGATGGCAATGACCGCCTGTCCGGTGGGGCAGGGGACGACAGCCTGTACGGCGGCGCGGGCGATGATGCCTACAGCTTTGACGTGCTCACCATTGACCTTGGCGCTGACACCATTACCGATGACAGCGGCGTGGATACACTGGACTTCTCTGGCACAACCTCACATGGCATTACGGTAAACCTTTCGCTCACCACCAGCCAGACCGTGGTGTTGAACTATCTGACGATCACGTTGACTTCGGCCAACATTGAGAACGTGATCGGCGGACAGGGCAATGACACCATTACCGGTTCTGCGGGCGACAACCGTATTGTCGGCGGCCCGGGAAACGATACGATTAACGGCGGCGGCGGAACCGACAGCGTGGACTATAACGGTGTGACCAGCGCCATCACTGCCACCATTTCGGCGGCGGTTAAGAATGTGGTTTCCCTGTTGACCGGTACTGACACCCTGACGGCGATTGAAACCATCATCGGCACCACCCTGACCGACCTGTTCAGCTTTGACGCTGATGGCGTGCTGGGCAACTGGATCATCAATGGCAACGGCGGCGATGACATGGTGGACTTCTCCAATACCGCAGCCGGTGTCACGCTCAGCCTGGCGCTGTTAACCGCGCAGACGGCTGTAGCCGGCAACCTGACCCTGACGGTCAACGGCATCAAGCGCATCAAAGGCGGCAGTGGTAATGACACCCTCACCGGCGATGCCGGCAACAATGTTTTGATCGGTGGCGCCGGAAACGATACCCTTGATGGTGGCGACGGCGTGGATACGGTGGATTATTCGGACATAACGGATAACCTGACCATCAATATTGCCACCGGTTCTGCCTCCAGCACCCAGGCCGGGACGGACACCCTCTCCAATATTGAGAACGTGTGGGCAGGTTCTGGCGACGACGATATCACCGGTTCGGGCGGCGACAACCTTATTCGCCCGGGTGGCGGTTCGGATACCATTGACGGCGGCGCTGGTAGCGATACGATTGATTTCAGCTATCGCACTTCGGGCATCACCTTCAATCTTTCCACTGCCACTGATGTATCCCAGATCGAGAATATCATTGGTACGCTGTATGATGATAATCTGACCGGTGACATGCTGAGTAATATCATCAATGGTCTGGGTGGCAATGACTCGCTCGATGGAAGCATTGGTAATGACACCTACGTGTTCTTTAATGGCTGGGGCATTGATACCATCAGCGACTCTGGTGGAACCGATACGCTTGACTTTGGCGCTGTAACCTTCGACCTGATTGTTACTGCGGATGAAGACGACGGCACAGTCGTGAGCGGCAGTGGTAACTCCGTCACCTACGCAGCGGGGATTATCGAAAACATTATGGGCGGTTCCGGGAACGATGTCTTCAACCTGCTGGACATGGGTGGGGATACTTCGTTCGATTACGACGGCGGCGACGGGGATGATGATTTCACCGTTTCTTCCAACCTGATCTATCCGGGACAGAACATCCGCATTTCAGGTGATACGCTCACCATCAACTCAGGCGTGATCATCTCCACCCGCACCATCAGCGGCACCGATTATCTGAACGCCCTCTCCACTGGCAATTCGGGGAATATTGTTCTCGAAGCCCATAACATCAGCATCGGCGACAACGTTCAAATACTGGCGCACACCCTGGGTGTAACCGACCAAACCGCACCTGCAGTGAACTGGACACCCAATGTGGGCACAACCCGCCTGGCAAATGGCATCACCACCGGTGACGGCTTTGGCATGGTTGTGGTGTACACCACCAATGCTTCCGGTGTGCCCACCCTGCGCCTGCTCTCGGCTGGTGTGGGTTACGAGGATGGGGATGTGGTCACCTTTGCCCCACCAAATGGCGTGGGCAGCCCGGTGAGCATCACCATTGATCTGGACGGAACCTTTACGGCTGGTAATATCACCATGTCGGTTGAAGATTACACCGCGTTCGCCGGTTTCCTGGTGGCCACGGTGAAGAACACCGATGTTGATGTGACCATTGGCCAGAACGTAATCGTACGCGGCGGCATTGTGACCATTACCGCCATGTCTGATAACTCCCGCCATGCAGATGATACTTCTTCGTTGGCGGAGACCATCATCGATCAACTGGAAAGCACCACGGTGCTGGCTGGCGTGGCGGTTTCCAATGCCGACGCAACCATTACCATCGGTAATAACACTGTCATCGATGGCACTGTGATCGATATTAACGCCACAGCGAATTCTGAAGCGCGGGTTCGCACCCTGTCATCGGGTCTGGCAGTGGCCGTCACCACCACCAATCCCGAAGCAATGATCAACATTGGTACCGGTGCGGGTCTGTCCAATGTCATCATCAGCGCCGAGAGTAATCTGAGCATCAACAGCTACGCCATTGGTTATCAGGATGCCTCCACCATGGCGTATTACCTGGGTTACGGCATGGGTCTGCCCGGTGATGTCAGTGTGAGTGTTGGTTATTTTGATATTGTGTCAGAAGCGCACGTCAATTCCGGTACGCAGATCAATGCTGGCGGCGATTTCAATATGCTGGCGCGCGCCAAACGGACTTTGAACACCAGTGCTTCCGTCAGCGTCTACGAAGACGGTCTTGTGGGTCTTTCCCTGGCATTGTCGTTCGGCACCACGGATGTGCTGAGCAACTTCGCCGGTTCCGCCATGGTGGGTGGGAACGCATCGGTTCAAGCCAATCAGGAAACCGTCAAAAATGATATTTCCGCGTCAGCGGGTGTCGGCAGCGGTATTGGCGGCAAGATCGTTTATGCCATCACCAAGCCTTTGCTGAATCCGGTGCGCAACAAGATGAGCAGCAAATTCCCCAACGCCACGCAGACGCAGGGTGGCGCGCGGCCAGCCTTCAGCGCGGGGTTCACGTATGCTGAGCATACCAATAACGTTCAGGCGCGTGTCGCTGACAATGCCATCCTGTATTCTCGCGGGAACACGACGGTGCAAGCCGTGGCGATGGATATGCCCGAGGTGATGGCCAAAGCCACCATTGACAGCCGCAAGATGGAAGGCGGAAAGACTTACAAGAGTACCAAGAACTTCTCGATCGCGGTCGCCATTTTTGTGACCGAATTCAACAACAACAGTCTGGCTTACGTTGGCAAGAACGCGGTGATCAATGCAGGTGGAGACACGGTTGTCAAAGCCACCACCCGGTTGCCATATGAAATCCAGTGGCTGGAAATGAACAGCATCGGTGACATCACCGACAAAATCAATACCAATTTCGGCCTTCAGAACGGTCTGTTCACCACGTGGGTGCAGACCAATGCCCAGGGAACCAAGGCAGCCATTGCCGGTTCCATCGGTTACCTGACGCTGAACTCAGACTCCAACTCTTACATTGATGACGGCGCCCGCATCAACCTGGACGCGGTGTTCTCCTATACCGACGTCAACGCTGGCACAGACACCATCACCGTTCCCATGAACCATGGTTTCACCACCGGTGATGCCCTGGTTTACAATAACGGTCCGCAGTCCACTGCCATATCGCCGCTGTTGTTTGGCAACACCTACTATGTGATTGTGGTGGACGCCACGCACATCAAGCTGGCAACCAGCTACACCAATGCGTTGGGTAATCTCGCCATCAATCTGGGCACAGCCACTGCCGGAACCCGCCAGGCGTTCAGCCGCCGCGGCGCCCACGGTGCGGTGCGCGTGGATGCCCGCACTCTGGTTGAGACCGTCCATCTGGGCGGTGTGGTTGGCGTGTTGTTCTGGGGAACCGTGTCCGGCAAGGCTGGCATCGGTGGAGCAATCACCTGGATTAACACCAATAACAACACCACCGCTGCCATTCATGACAAAGCGCAAATTTATGCTGAAGGCCTGGCAGTCAATGCTGACCTGATGAGTTTCACCCTCGCCATTGCTGAATCAGGCGGCGTTGCCGATGACCTGGCAGCCAATGGAGCTGCCGCGGTGGTGATGGTTGAAAACAACACCACTGCCGTTGTGGATGACGGCGCATGGATCGTTGTGGCGCCGTCGTTGCGCTGCGCGGTTTATGGTCTCACCAGTTGCGTCCTGATCCCCAAGGATGTCAAGCTGTTGTTCGGTGACGACAATGGTGAGTTCTACTTCTTCACCATCCCTGGTTTGAGCGAACTGGATCACGTTGAGCTGGAAAACAAGCCGATCACGCTGGACACCAACAATGACGGCAATGTGAACAGCTCTGATGACCATGTGGTCACAGTGGATAAGGGAACCAATCTGGACAGTGGTTTTGACGATAATTACGTGCTGGATCTGGGGTCGTACATCGCTGCAGAAGATGATACGTTGGTCTTCACCATCGGCGGCGCTGTGGTTAAGGGCCGCTCGGCGGGCATCGGCGTTTCAGTGGCATACTCTGAGATAGACCGCAATACCAAAGCCATCATGGGTCAGCCGGTCTTCAACCCCACCGAAGCGGTCATGGATGTGCCCCTCTCCACCGCCATGGATGGAATTTACCTTGGTTACGACCATAACTGGCAGGACGGCGACCAGGTGACCTATTCATCGGGTGGCGGCACAGCCATTGGCGGACTCACTGACGGCGCGACCTATTACGTCAAGAAGCTCAGCAATGCGGCAGTTCAGTTGTGCCTGGACTCCAACCTGACCCCCATCGACCTTAACAAGACCCTTACCACCGGCAGCGCTCATTCACTGCGCAAGAGCGGAGAGGTGCTGGGTGATGGCGCTTTCTACGATTACGGCAGCAATCAGGTGATCAGCGAGACCAGCGGCATCATTGGCATGGGCGCCATTTCTGCAGTGGTTGTAACCAATACTGCAACCGGCTCCAAGAAGATGGAAGAAGCGCCTTCACAGGGCGGCAAGTACGGTTTGGGCATCTCAGGTGCAGTGGCGTTGGCCTTCCTCACGGATTACACCGAGGCTTACCTTAGCTACGTCAACATGTTTACAGGTGGCGATGCAGAAGTCATCGCGCGCAACGACAGTGTTGTGGTGAGCATCGTGGGTGCATTAAGCATCATGACCACCAAAGCCAGCGGCGGAGCCTTTGGCATTGCCGGTTCGTTCGCCATGAATGAACTGGATGCCCTGACCCGGGCTTACATCAATCATTCCACCCTGAATATCGGCGGAAATCTGAACCTCAGCGCCATCACCGATCAGGATATCACTTCAGTAACTGTTTCAATCGGCGTGACCACACGCGGCATTGGCGTGGCAGGTGCAGTCTCGGTCAATGAGATCACCGATGTCACCCAGGCTTACATTGCCAACCAATCCATGATTAACAGCGGCGGCAACCTGAAGATCAAAGCCAGGGACGACTCAATGGTCGTTGCGGTGGCGGGCGCGATTGCCTACGGCGGCAAGACGGCCGGCGTTGGCGCTTCGGTTGCCATTGACCTGCTGGATAATCTGGTGGAAGCCTTCATTGCCGATAGTGATGCCATCATCTCAGGATTGCTGGAGGTGCTGGCGGAATCAGATCCTGACGTGATCGTGGCTGCCATTGCCGTGGCAGTCGCAAAGGGAACGCTGGCGCCGGCGGTTTCGGTCAGCGTCACCATTACTGACAATGAAATTCATGCCTACATCTCGCGCAAGAAGAGCGGTGGCAAGGGTATCAGCGCCGCGAACGGCGTCAAAGTGAAAGCCAGTGATGATCCTGACTACGTTAGCGTTGCAGGGTCGGCCGGTGTTCAAATCAGTGGCGGCAGCGGAGGCAGCAAGGGTGCCGGTGTCGGCCTTGCGGCGGCCTACAACGAAATTGAGGATGAGACGCTGGCGTACATCGACTCAACTTCAATTTACTCCGGCGCTGGCACGGTCAGCGTGGAAGCCATCCAGGAAAATTGGATCGTCACCATCGGTATTTCGGGTGGGGTCGGCAGCATGGCTGGCCTGGCTGGTTCGACCTCGATCGTCAATAACGAGATCACCACCAAGGCATACATTGATGGCGTTTCAACTGTCACAGCGGATGGCAATATTGTCGTCCAGGCTTACGACGAAGCATCCTACTGGTCAGCGGCTGGCGCCGTGGCCGTGGGTTTGAGCGGCAAGGTGGGCATTGGCGCCGCCAATTCCACCATTATCACCGATAACGAAGTGATGGCTTACGTTGGTCCCAACTCACGTCTGAATGCACGCGCGAACCAGGCGGCCAGTTCCATCTATACTGGCGACCAGGCGGATGATGAACCGACCACGACCAGCATGAAGGGTGTGGCGGTTGTGGCAGTCTCGTTTGAGGATATTCTGACCATTGCAGTCGGCGGCGCGCAGGGCATGAACGTCAGCATTGCCGGTTCTGCCCCCATCACCGTGTTGGATGAAACCACCAAGGCTTACATTGGCTCAGGTGCGGTCATTAACGCCTCAAACGTATATGTACCTGGTTTCAACACTGGTACGGCGGTTGACAGCGTCAACGACCAGATCACCATTGCGGGTCACAGCTTTGTCACCGGCGATGCCGTGGTTTACCACCAGGTGGGCACTTCCTCCATTGGCCTGAACAACAACGCCACCTATTATGTAATTGTTGACCCGTTCGACGCCAGCAAGTTTAGCCTGGCCACCAGCAGGGCCGAAGCCCTGGCCGGAAACGGCGCAGTGGCCCTGACTGCTTCTGGAAATGAAACCCATACGTTTGCCTTCCTGACCGGTTCGGAACAAAGCGTCGTGGTGTTTGCTTCGGATGACACCACGGTGGATATCGGCGCTGGCGCACTGGCTCTCACCTTTGACAAGGGTCTGGGGCTGGGTGCAGGCGCTGATGTGACCGTTCTGAATAAAGTGACGGAGGCCTATATCGGCTCCAACACATCAGTGAAGGCAGCCAGTAACGTCAAGGTGCGTGCGGTCTCTTCAGAAACCGACCTGGGCGTGGCTGTATCTGTATCCTTTACCACCATCGGCGCTTCCATCGCCGCCTGTGCAGATGTGCACGTGTATGACATCACCACCCGCGCCTATATCGGGCAGCTCGCCAGTGTTTATGCTGGCGGCAGCGTGGTGGTATCAGCGGAAGACAAGAACGGGCTGGACCTGTTCACCGGTACGGTGGCTATTGGTGGGGCGGCGGCTGGCGTTGGTGCGGCTGCCTCAGTGGCAGTGATTGACAAAACCATTGAAGCTTACATTGGCTCTGGTGCCATTGTTGATGCTGAAGCGCTCAGAGATGCTGTGGCAGTCTACAATGGGAAGTTCACCATTAACAGCGACCTCAGCACCAGTGACGGTGTTCGCCCGCCGGACGTTCGCAACGGCGAAGCCAATGACGACTCCAGCTTTACAGCAAGGCTTGCCACTCCGGATTATGTTAATATGCGCGGTATTGCCGTTTCGGCAATCAATCGTGACAATATTGAAATGATCGGTGTGGGCGGTGGCCTGGCAGCCGGTGGCGCTGAGGTTTCAGGCGCTGTGCTGGTGCTGTCTGTAACAACCCATGCCTTTGTGGATGACAATGCCCGTCTGAACAGCCTGGTTACCAGCCCCAATGCGGCGCAATCAGTGCTGGTTGCAGCCGGTAGCGACTTCTACACCCTGGGCGTGGCTGGTTCCCTTGCCATGGGCCTGGGCGCCGGAGTGCACGTTCTGGTGGTTTCCCATGATACCAAGGCTTTCATTGATAACAATGCCCGCGCTTATGCAAAGGACACCATCGGCATCTACGCTGGCAATACGGATGACGTACTCTCGATCACAGCCTGCATCAACGGTGGTTACGTTGCTGGTGCCGTGTCTGTGCTGACGTTTGATAACAAGACCTACGCTTATCTGGGTGAAGGCGCCACGGCCGACTCAAACGGCAATATTTACATCGTGGCGGAAGACCTGACCGATACCGACCTGATCGCCGGTCAGGCATCGCTTGGTTTGCAGGGATTTGGCTTCGGCGCATCGGTGGGCGTGACCGTGATTAACAAAGACACCCAGGCTTACGTTGGCGCGAATGCCATCGTGGAAGCCCGTGGCAATGTCACCGGCACGTTGACCGTGTTGAGCGGTGATGAGGCCAGCGGTGAGTATCAAGTGGCGGGTGTTTACCCCACTGAAACGATCAAAGGTCTCTCGATTTACGCCCGGTCAAAAGAAGACATCTTGACGGTGGCCGCTGGTGGCACAGGCAGCATGGGAGTTGCCATCGCGGGAGCTGTAGCTGTTGAATATATTGACTCGGACACCGCGGCTTACATTGGCGCTCTGGCACATGTAAACGAGGACCGCGCGAATGCTTCAAATGAACAGACGGTCAACGTGACTGCTCTGAACACGGTGGACGTACTGGTGGTGGCTGGCGTGCTGGTGTTTGGCGCGCAGGCTGGCGCTGCCGGTGGCGTGGATGTTGGCGTCATTCGCAATGATGTTTCCGCGGTGATCGGCAACGGCGCGGTTGTGAATGCCAGGCGCGACGTTGAAGTAAATGCACTCAATGAGAAGGACATCATGTCCTTTGCCATCAGCGTGGCGGCAGGTTCGGTTGGCATTGCCGGTGCGGTGGATGTCTGGTCACTGGGCGGCAATCTGGACAGCAACTCACTGACCAGCTTGCAGGCCAAAGACGAGTCGGACTCCGATGACCCATCCCACTCCAGCCTGCAGGAGTTCGCTGATGACAATGAGCTGCTGGCTTACTTCCTGAACATTTTGACCAGTTACACCGAGCTGGACAGCTCAACAGAACAGTCCTTCAATGCCTCCAGCGGTGTGAACAGCGATGATGACACGATCACCTTCTCTGGAGACCACGGCTTTGCCAATGGCGACGCAGTGATTTACCACGGCAGTTCCAACATCGGTCTGACCGATGGCAACATTTACTACGCAATCGTGATCGACAGTGACACCATTCAGCTTTCTGAGAGCCGCGCCGATGCGTTGAGCTACGAAAGCCACGCGATTAACCTGACGGCTGGCGCTTCGCAGACACAAACCCTCCAGCGCGTTACTGATGACACCCTCACCACGGCAACCGGCGAGACCGCCCAGGACATTGCCAGGGCAACCTCGCAGGCCACGGTGAACCCGGTGACCGGTGTGAACAGCGGCACCGACATCATCACCACCGAAACCGATCATGGTCTGGTGAATGGCGACAAGGTGATCTACAGCTCCAATGGAGCCACCCCCATCACCGGTCTGACCGATGGTGGTACGTATACCATCCAGAAGGTGAGCGACAATTCATTCCGGCTGCTCAATTCCTCCAACACGGTTGTGAACATCAGCGCGCTGGCCACCTTCAACGGCACGCCGCACTCGTTCCGCAATGCTGCCATGAAGGCAGTGGCAGCCACAACGGTTCCGTCCGGCGTATCCGCCGTGATCGGAACCGGAACAGTGATTGACGCCGGGCGCAATATCGAAGTGACCGCGGCTGAATATTTGGACATCCTGACGGTTACCGGCGGGCTGAGCATTGGCATGTACCTGGGCTTCGGCGGCGCTGTAACGGTTGTGACCATCAGCGACGACGTGACTGCATCGGTCTCTGGCAGCCTGTATGCCGGTACGGTGGACAGCTCTGGTGATATTCTCATCAATGCTTTCTTCAAGGATGAGGTGGATGGACACGCTTACGTTGGTGCGGCTGGCATGGTTGGCATTGGTGCACAGGTGGTCATCCTCAACGACCATGTTGATGTCAAAGCAGAACTGGGCGCTGACGCCGACGTGTACCGGGCCGATGACGTAAATGTAATCGCCACGGGCAAGCACAATCTGTGGGCGCAAGCCATCGGTGGTCAGTTGGGCTATGGCTCTCTGGGAGTATCGATCGCTCATGCCATCATTGATGGTTCAACACAGGCTTTGATACGGGCAGGGGCACAGATCGGACAGCACGACGGCTTGACGGTTGCCGACCTGGTGGTGAAAGTGGTTTCTGACATTGTGGCTTACACCCGCGCCATTGCGGTGGGTGTGGGCTATTACGGCGCTGGTGATGCCGCGGATGCACGCAGCACCATCACCCTCAGCCTGTCATCGCTCATCGAAAACGCACTCATCAAACTAACCTCAACAGCAGGCATCCTGATGAAATCGGCTGCCGAAGCCACCGCCGACGCGGTGGGCGCGGCTGCCGCCGTGGGTGTAACCGTGGGTATTTCCCTCGGAACTGCGCGGATCGAACCCACCATTCGCACGGGCATCAAGACGGGGGCGGTACTTGAGGCGGGCAGCACGATTACCATTGACACCCGTCACAACTCGGATGACTCAGGTAACAGCCTGAACAAGAAAGCCATGGTGTGGGCGCTGGCGCCATCCGGTTCTCTGGTCGGTGGGGCTGGCAGCGACGGCCTGGCCGTGGCTGCACCTGACATTCATACCTATGTGGAAACCGGTGTGCGGCTGAGCACTTCTGGTGCGATCAATATGCGCACGGTGGTCTACAATACCGCAGAAGTTGAGTCGCGCGGTGTGGCTGCAGGCGGCATTGCGGTGGGCGCGGTTCTGGCAGAAGCCCAGGCCGGCAAGAAGTATGATGATGACAATGATCTGGTTGCCGTGCCGGTCAAGACGACCATGAACGGCTCCATCACCAACGCGGCTGGCACTGGCAATGGCGCGGCCTCGTTGACCATGGAAACCTTTGTCTACAGCAGCAGTGATGCCTTTACGCTGGCAGTTGCAGGGGGCATCCTGGCTGGCGCTGGCGCTGACAGTGACGCAGAATCCTCGCCGACGATTGAAACATCCATCCTCGGTGCAGGCGCTTCAACCGTCCGCGTAAGCGGTAACATCAGCATGATCAGCAAGTCCATCGCCGGCGCGCACGCTGATGCGCTCGGCATTGCGGCTGGCGGCGTGAGCGTGGGTGTTTCACTGGCAACCGCCACGGTTTCACCCTCGATCAGCACTTATATCCAACAATCCAATGTATACGCTGGTGGCAATGTCAGTCTGCAGTCACTGCACAACCGCGCTGCGAACGGCACCCGCACGGCTGACGAGGCAAAAGCTGAAGCCTCAGCCCCGGGCGGCGCATTGATTGGCGGCAACGGCGCAGAGGCCACGGCCGTCGCCAACGCTGACATCAAGACCTACCTGGGTGTGGGTTCCATCTTCACAGTCACCGGCAATATCGACGTGCTCAGCATGGCTCAAAACAAAGCATATGCCGAGTCAGACGGGATTATTGGCGCTGTACTGGCGGTTGGTGCAAGCATCGCCAACGCGTTTGCCAACACCGACAGCGACGACAAGAGTTCTGAAGGCGACACGCAGGCATACGTACTCGGTACGGTTAACACCGCCTTTGACCTCAACATCACTGCCAATAACTGGTCAGAGGCCACAGCCAACGCCAATGCGGTGGCTGGCGGCATCATCGCCGGAGCCGGTGCTGATGCGGAAGCGCGTTCCAAAGCCAAGGTGAATGCTTACATCGGTTACGGAGTTTCCCTCACCATTAATGTAAAGCATGATGTTGATCTGAACGCAGTCGCCACGCCCAAGACCTACGCCACGGGTAATGGCGTTGCGGGCGCTGGCATCAATGTGGGCGTCTCACTGGCTGAAGCTGAATCATCTCCGACGGTCACAGCCTGGATTGACTCACAGGTCACCATCACTGGCGGCATACGCTTGAATGGCGGACCGCGCATTGCCTTCCAGAATTACTCGGATCGCAACGTATTGATCGCCTCAATTACCGGCGCGTTGACCTTTACGCGCGGCAGTCAGGGCGGTGCTGGTGTGGATGACAACGTGTACGATACCATCACCCGCTCCGACGGTGGTTCATGGATCACCGATGGCTTGCAGGTTGGCGACAGCATCATCATCACTGATACGATTTCCAATAACGGAACCTATGCTGTGCGGGCAGTAACTGCCAGCACCTTAACCCTCACAGCCTGCGAACAGTTGGTTGCTGGTAGTGATGACTCGGTAACCGTGCAGACCGGCGACGACAGCTCCCTGACGGTTCTGGCAACCATGACCGGCACGCCCAATATCCAGTTCATAAATGGCGGCGCCAGTGTTCGCGACACCATCACCCGTTCAGACAGCGTGAGCTGGGCAAGCCAGGGCTTTGCAGCCAATCAGTACGTTCAGGTTGTCAATGCCGGCGATAATGAAGGCGTTTATCTGGTTGAGTCGGTGAGCGGCAGCGTCATGACCCTTACCGCGCTCAATATTGTCACCGATGGGCAGTGGTCGGGTGTGGAGATTAGGGCCATTGAACCCACCCGCGACTCGATCAACCGCACTTCCGGCAGTTGGACGGCTGACGGCTTCCTGGCTGGCGATACCGTTCGTGTTAGTGGAGCCGGTGAAAATGATGGAACCTACACAGTCAGTTCAATTTCATCCGATGGCCTGCGCTTGATCCTCAACACGGTCGGTTACCTGACGGACCTGTTGACCAGCAGTGTTCAGGTGACATTGTATGCCCGCACCGGGCTGGACAGTGTCGGCGGCAACGTCAGCATCTCAGCCGGACAGACCCTGCCCGGCTCTGACCCGTCTGCCAAAGCCAACACAACGGCTTCTGGCGGTGGTTTGATCGACATCATGTGCACCGACAGTGATGCGATCAAGAATGATGGTTCGGATGATGACGGCAA
This sequence comes from Levilinea sp., assembly GCA_034429695.1. GTDB lineage: Bacteria > Chloroflexota > Anaerolineae > Anaerolineales > Anaerolineaceae > DAOUGC01. The sequence continues at coordinate 23,499 of DAOUGC010000224.1, read as the reverse complement.
CAATGACACTGACGCGATTGACCAGGCGGTCACTGCCTACGTGAAGTCGCGGGCCACCTTCAACCTGACCGGCACGCTAACGATTTCAGCCGATACCATGAGCAGGCAGGAAGCCTACACCACTGCTTATCACGGCGGCATCATTGCTGTTGGGCATAACCCGGCTGAGACCATCTCCCGCTCTGACACGCAGGCATACATGCTGGACGGTGTGACGGTAAATGCCGCAGGGTTGAGCATCACAGCGACCGGCAAGGATGAGAATTTTGCCGAATCGATCTCCGGCAGCGGCGGCCTGATCAGTGTATCACCAGCCTCCAAAGCCACCACCCGCAACAACTCTGACACCAGGGCTTACATTGATGGAACGGCGTACATTCCGAACATCGTGGTTGAAGACTTTAAACTGATAGCCAAGCACGAGGCGAAGTTCAATGCCCATGCTGACAGCATGCACGTTGCCCTGGTGGGTTACGGCGGTGCCGAGGCTTACAACCATGTGACCTCCAATGTCAATGCCGAAATTGGCCGCGCCAACATCAGCGCGAATGAGATCCTGGTCTCAGCCACCAACAAGTTCAACAAGCCCTGGTTGAGCGGCGACAAATACAATGCCGACTCGGCTGGCGGCAGCCTGGTGGATGTCCCTGCAGGGTTCAGTGCTTCATACATCAACGGCGGCGCCAAGATCAATGTCAAGGACAACGCCAATATCGTCCAGCTCGGCAGCCCGTATACACCGGGTGCCTTCCGGTTTGTTGTGCTCAACGACATCTACGCCCGCGACAAGGTAAAGGTGGAGTCGTACGGTGGGTTCCCATTCCCGCGCTCCAAATCCATCGTGATCTTTGGACAGAATGATGATGATGAGCACAATGCTGACTCCAACAGCGCGCTCACGGCTGACATTGCAATTGGCAACGCCGACATCCTTTCGGTTGGCGATCTCGAATTCACCATCCGCACCATCGCTGATATCGAGACCAAAGCCAATGGCAAAGCCGGTGGTCTGGCCGGTCAACCGCTTGGTGACTCAGTTTCCAAAGTGGATGTGGATCAAAAGGTATTGATCAAAACTGGCGCTGATATTGAATCGCGCGGAGCCATTTATCTGCTAGCCGGACGCGACAAGAATTACAACAATAACCGTTATCAGCTCGACGCTTACACTGACCTGTGGAACTGGACGGCTTTCCCGCTGTTGAACAGCTCGGTGGATGCCGTTGCCGAGGTCGATCAGACCAACACGGTCGAGATCCAGTCTGGCTCAGAGTTGAAATCGGTGAAAGACACCATCCTCAGCGCCTATCGCGGCCTGGTGATTGTGTACGGTCAGGGCCGCGGCACCGACCTGTACCGCGAAGCCGGTGAGGCGATCTTTGGCGACACGGTGTCCTTCTCGGTTGAGACCGGTGACTCGCTGGATACAGACAACAATTCTGTGATTGTCAACGGCATTGTCCGCGCTGGCATCCAGAATAAGATGAACATTACCATCACAGAAGACCCAGCCACCCACTTCCCGATTGTGACGATTGACCCGGATCCTGGGATTTCCTATTCCTGGTCGATTGAAAACTATGAACTGGGTATTTTGGATCAGATTTACCAGTTGACGCTGTTGAAGGTGGAGTACTCGGGCAATTCCGCGGCAACCAGCGCATTCGATGCTGAAATCCGCCGTCTGGAACGCCAACTGGAAAGCATGGGCCTGTGCCGGCAGGAATGGATTGACCCGAATGATCACAGCAAGGGTACAGTCACTGTTTGCGACTCGGAGTTCCCGATCATTGTGGTCACCATCAACGATGTGTGGGCGCAGTCGTCTGAAATCTTCATCGAGGCTGAAAGCACCAGCGGAACCGGGCATCTGTATGCGCCAGGAGACGCCAGTATCAATGTGCTGAATACCGGTCCGTTCACACTGCGGCTCAACCGCATGACCATTCCTGACTCCACCGGCGGGCGTGTGCTGTATAACGGAACCCCGGTGACGACGCTCGGGTCCATCGGCATTACTGCTGCCGCAGACAGCAACCCACCGCGTATTGACATTCGCACCAATTACTCTCCCACCGGTGATGAAATTGCACCGGACATCCAGGTGATCGGAGACATCAACGCACCGGTGCGCCTGGCTCAAGGGGAGATTTACATCGAAAACACAGCCGGAAGTGTCCTGTTCCAGCTCATCCCTGACACATACACCGCCGCCAGCGCCATTGCCTACGATGTCGAAATCAAGGCTGCCCGGGACTTTGTCCAGGGCTATGTGGATGGTTTCTATCACATCGGCGGCCACCCGGCGGGGGTGTGGAGTACCATTGGAAATACCTCAGAGGCGTTGCATTGCGACATCTCCCGCTTTGCGTGTGGGATATCTGTGATGGATGACTCAGTCGCAAAACCAGGTACGGGCAGCATCATCGCCGGTAACATGGTCTACATCTCAGCGCGCTATCTCAACATCAACGGTTTGGTTCAGTCGGGCATCTCGGATCGGAGCTTGACCCTGGATGCATCCTATCAAGCGTTTATTAACTATTACCAGACCATCTACACCATGCAGAGAAGCGCCGGCAAGAATCCTTCACCGCTTTACAAATTGATTGACACCATTGAGTTCAAGGTGTATTACAACGCCCAGACTCATCGGATTGAGATTGGCAATATCAAGGTGGAAGGCGGCTACATGGAGCTGGCCGGGCACGTGCTTAGCACCGGCGGCGGCGACATCAAAGTGCTGGATGGTTACGGCCGCATCGTGATTAACAACCAGTTGCCTTACGACCTGGTGCTGAACCAGGTGGATGCTGGCGCGGATGTTCAGGGTGACCTGCGCATCACTGATAGCGCCAAGGCCGGTTGGGTGATCCAGTTCAACAATAATGGCGACCGTTCCACCATCGTGCCTTATGGCAGCGGTTCATTCAATGGCAATGGCGGCAACTGCGCATCCAATAAATTCCTGTGCAAACTGATTCAGAATGGCAATGCCTCGACGCGGGAAATTCAGCGCATTTATACCAATGCCATCACCGGTCTGTTTACGCTGACTTACGAAACCAGTACGACCGGCTGGTTGAATTGGAACTCAACCGCTGCCGGTATAGAGTCCGCCTTGAACTCATTGTCCAGTGTTTCATCGGTTGGTGGTGTGACGGTATCCGGAAACAACGAACCGGTTGTCACCCGCTATTTGATGGATGGCAACGTGATGCGCATCTATGAGTGGAATTATGTGACCGAAACCTGGGTGCAGAAAGCCACTGACTCGGATCGCACATCCAGCTACCAGCCGGATGAGGGCCAGGTGTTTACATGGACCACCGGACAGCGCAAGAAAGTGGAGACCTACGAAAAGTATCAGTCGTCTGAATGGTTGGGTATGGATTGGGCATCCAAAGATCCGGATGACCTGGTGGATCGCGATACCACCCTGCTTGACAAAGTGACGTTGATGGAGAGCGAATACCTGGTCTTTGCCAATCCGCAGGAGGATGAATACGATTACACCTACTTGAAGGTGACAATCGATGCAAATCATCTTATTGATGAACGCCATACCAGCCATCGCAGTGGCTTCCTGGGACTCGGCCGTACCTATGTGGATGAATACTGGTACGAGGAGACCTACAAGGACTTCCACACGCATGCCGTCAGCGCAGACAATCCGGTTTCAATCACCTTTAGCGGTTACGATGCCGGTATCATCAACATCTCGTCAGCCGCCGGTATCTGGATCAATGGGCCGGTCGAAAATCTCGACGGAACGACCGTTCTGACGGCCAGTAACGGTGGGGTGCAGCGTCTGGATGAGGACTCAGTGGTGACCAGCAAGAACCTCACCATCACCGCAACCACCGGCATTGGCACACGCGCGCTGCCCATCATCACCGATATGCGCGGTGGGACATTAAATGCCATCTCCACCAATGGCCACGTCTTTATCACCGAACAGAACGGCGACCTGCAGTTTGACCAGGTTACCACCAGTGACGGTGATGTCATAATCAACTCGCACGGCAGCATTAACCCCCTGAATGCAACTGCTCTTATTCAGGGTCAGCGCATTGAACTGATTTCAACATACGGTGGTATCGGAATTTCCACGACCTTGCCGGTACGCATCGACACCGGCGACGATGAACGGGACATCTTCCTGTCATCGGCTGCCAACAGCATCTTCCTCAATGAGATTGCTGGCGATCTGCGCTTGTTCAGTATTACCACCCCGCTGGACGTTTACATCAAGCTGGATAGTGGCTCTGTCATCGATCAGCGCATGGATAAACACGATGATCTGCGCACCATGGAAGAGCTGGTGGCGTTATGGAACGCCATGAACCTGACCGGTGATTCGGCAGCCCAGGCGCAAACCCGCACCATCGCTGATTATGTCAACACCCGTTACAACGAATATGTCCAGTACTGGTACTATCGCAATCACGATGCCAACCCGGATGACAGCAATTACACCATCACGCTGACTGCTGCCGAGAAGGAAAACATCCGTGTTGCCCTGGGTTGCGCCACCCTGGCTGACTGCTCGGACGAGTTTGCGACCCTTGAAGCCAAGCGCAGTGATGAGTACGCCCTGTATGCTGCTTTGTACGAAGGCGTCACTGTCAGCTTCGACGAGGACTGGGATTACACAACCACTCCGCAATATCAGCCGCAATTCAATGCGTCCACCAATGTGAGCGGAACCAATATCACCCTGCCGAACGGTCATCTGTACCGCACCGGCCAGGGTGTGCTGTATCGCAACAACGGAGGCGCCAGCATCGGTGGCCTGGAGACCGAAGGCATTTACTATGTCATCGTGGTGGATGAACACACCATTCGGTTGGCTGCCACCCAGCAGGATGCTTTGAATGGCATTGCCATTGCCCTCACGGCTGGCAGCGGCACGCAGTTGATCTCCGATACCGAAGCCCTGATCAAGAATGTGGTCTGGGACATCGTGGATGTGAAATACTCCCTCACCGGTGGTTGGTTGAAGGAAACCCCTGATACCCAGCCTTCCATTGAGGGTGCAAACATCACCGCCCGCAATATCACCATTGTCACCACTGGCGGCGGCGTGGGTAACAACGGCGGTGTGGTCGAGATCGACCTGAGCAATCCGGCAGGCCTGACCGATGAGCAGAAAGCGCAACTGGCTTCCACCGAGCGCGACGATGCCATCATCATCAACCCCGACCTCGATACAATCAACTTCGGGTTCTGGCACGGTCTGACGGACGGAACGGCAGTGACCTTCCCGGGCATCTGGCAACTGGCCAACCTGGCGGGCGTCAACCCCGGCGTGACCTATTACGTCAAGAAGATTGACAACCGCACCATCCAGCTTCTGGCTCACGTGGGCGATACCACCCCGGTTAACCTGACAGAGCGCAAGATCTACATCAACATGAAGGAAGATGTGGACTTTGACCTGGTTGACGACGGCCAACCCACCGATAGTGTGGTGGTTATTGACGCCGAAGAGCAGGTTTACATCGGTTCTGAGGATAACATCCGCATTGACCGCATCCGCTCTGGTTCTGATGTCCGCATTAAATCTGGAAAGGGCCTGATCAACGTCTTCTCTGTCTCAGGTGATCCACTGGCAGCCAAAGCCAACGTAACCGGTTCTGCCATTATTCTCGAAGCTGCCAACGGGAACATCGGCTCCTCCAGCACCTTCCTGACGGTTGACATGTTGGACCTGCCCGAATCACGTTTGACCGCCCGCGCCAGTGACTCGATTTACATTCGCGAGGTGGTTGGTGATCATCACGCCGGTATGATCGTTGACACGATTTACTCGGTCAACTATGTTGAACTGTACGGCGAAGAATCGATCAGCGATGTTGACGATGACGATGGTGTGGACGGCATGGGTGCGATGCTCAACATCAAGACGCATCATGCCCACTTGTCCGCTGCACAAAATATCGGCGCGTTTGGCAACTATATTGAAATTGACATGGCGGACGATGATAGCGGCTACATCCGCGCATCGGCTGGCGGCCACATCTTCCTGTCTGAGATGATCGGCAGCATGTATGTTGACCGCGTCACCTCCACCGGTGGAGACGCCGGACTGCGCGCCACTGGTTCCATCTATGACTGGAACCGCGATGCACTGGCCGATGTGATCGCAAACAATGTCTATCTCCACGCCCATACCGGCATGATCGGCGGTCTGGCGGGCGACCCCAACCCCGACTTCGAAGTTGACACCGACCTGGGTGACAATGCTGATGGAACGTTGACCACCTTCAGCGAACTGAACACCCACCTGACCGAGACGGACAACGACCTGTACCTGATGACCGTCACCACCGGAGCCGGCATCGCCTTCATCTTCAGCCCTGCCAGCATCCTGGACGGCAACCCCGGTGAATGCAGCGCAACAGAAAATGCTGGCTGCAACGTGATCGCTGGCCGCGCACGCTTGTACGCCACCCAGAATGTGGGCGCCAGTGGTCAGTACCTGCAAACACAGATTGGCCGTCTGGAAGGCTATGCTCAAAACGGTGGTGTATGGCTGTCCAACCACGGCGCCTTGACCACCGGCGGTGTGAGCGCATCTGAGGGTGTGGACGCCCACGGGCCTGTTGTCATCGAGACCTCCAGCCCGATCATTGTTGAAGAGGATATAACATCAGACAGTGACATTTTGCTCTGGGCGCACGATTCAGCAGATACTGGCGATGACATCACCGTCCTTAGCGGGCGCACGGTCATCACCAGCAACGGTTCCATCGAACTGCGCGCTGGCGATAACATCTACTTCCAATCTGGAGCAATCCTGAACGCGACCAACTTTGTCCTGATGCAGATTGATTATGACAGCCAGGATGCTCAGGGCGCACATATTGATCTGCTGGGAACCATCGTTGACGGGAATGCCCTGAACAATGACTTCATCCGCATTCAAGGCGGACCCCAGACCGACACCTTTAACATTCATCCGCAGACCGCGTTGCTGGATACCACCATCCGTATGGGTGGCGGCGAGGATAGCATTGTCTTTGAGCAGTTGCAATCCATCACCACCCTGCATGGCACCGAACGCGACTCCATCTATGTGGACGGTGAGGGCGGTACCGATGCGGTGTTGATCAAATTGACCACCGGTCTAAATATCCTGTTCTTCGTCAATGACAGCGGCGCTGCCAATGACGGTGTGGATACCCTGACCATTGAGGGTACGGCGACCAACGACCGCTTCCTACTGCGCAAGGACTTTGTGGCTCTAATCAACGGCGATAACACCGTTGCACGTGTCAATTACAACTCCAGCATCAACGGCCGCCTGATCATCAATGCCCTGGCCGGCAATGACGAGTTCTACGTGGATGACAACAGCTCCATCACCACCCTGGACGGCGGCGATGGCAACGACTTCTTCCAATTCGGTCAGCTCTTCAAGTCGGCTCGCGACGCACTGGCCAATGTGGCTCCGGGCGATGAGTTTGAGACCATTCAAACCACGCGGGGTTACCTCAGCAATGGCGTCACCAATCCGTTGACCGCTTACGGCGCGGATGGCAACGACCTCTTCCAGGTGTATCACAACCGCGCCGTGTTGCGGTTGGAAGGCGGCGATAACGACGATACCTTCATCGTGCGTGCCTTCGTTATTCTGGATGAGGCTGCCAAGCAGGCCATGACCTACATCAATAGCGGCACTGGCACCGACAAGATCCACTATGTGATCAACGCCCCGGTTTCCATTGACGGCGGCGAAGGCTACGATGCAGTGGTGATCATCGGCACCGAGTTCCATGATAACTTCGTCATCACCCGCGATGGTGTGTACGGTGCTGGCCTGAACGTCACCTATGAAAATATCGAACGCATTGAAGTGGACGGCATGGAAGGCGACGATAATTTCTTCGTCCTCAGCACCAGTGAGGACTGGGAAGCCGTGCTGGTGGGCAATCGCGGCAGTGACACCTTCACGGTCGGTGGTGATGTCGATCTGGACATCATCAGCAACGACCTGATGGGTTACACCGCCACCATTCACCACACCGTGGTCACACAGGACCCGTACTACCAGTTCACCTTCATCGAGGATGTACGCATCCGGGCGATCTCTGATGATCAGAACGCAGTCATCATTGTGGAGACCAGCAATCGTACTGATGTTGACGAACTGGTTGGCTCTGGCACTTCCGACACATACACCATTCGCCTGGCAGTGGCGCCAACAGCCACGGTTTATCTGACCATCTCCGTGCCACAATCTCAACTGGATGAATACCTGCTGGGTGGACGCACGCTGGAAGTTTCAGTGGATGGCGGCCTTACCTTCCATCAGGCGGCGGTGTTGGTCTTCACCACCAGCAACTATGCCACTGCCCAGACTGTGGTGGTTCGCGCCACCAATGACACCTTTGATGAGGGCGACCGCTACGTTGAGATCAATCACAGCATCGTCAGTGAAGATGCCGCTTATGCAGCCACTCCCATCCGCAACGTGCGCGTCTTCACCCGTGACAATGATCATTACGGCTTGATCATAGACCAGACCGACTACACCACCTCGGTTGTGGAAAGCGGCGGCTTGCTGTCCACCGATATGTACACCATTCGCCTGTCCCGCGCCCCCATTGGCCAGGTGACGGTCACGATCATGCTCGACTCGCTCAGCACCGGACAGGTATTGCTGTCTGGAACCACCTTCACGTTCACCGAGGCCGATTGGGATACTCCCCAGAACATCGGCGTGATTGCCGTTGAGGACGATACACCAGAAGGCAAACACCGCGCCCGCCTGGTGCACCAGATCACCTCTGCCACCGATGCATCCTACAATGGTTTGACCCAGAATGTGGATGTCAGTGTTCGCGATGCAGCCACGGTCTTGATCGAAGAGACCAACGGTTCCACCTTTGTGGTCGCCGGCGCCACCGATGGCAGCGAGACTGATACCTACACCGTGCGTTTGAGCACCCCGCCGCAGGCTCTGGCCGGCATCAACGTGATTGTCAACGATTACGACCTCGAAACCGGTATCAACCCGAATACCGTCACAGTCACCGGCAGCCCGACTTACGGCACCACATCGGTTGACCCCACCACCGGCATGATCACCTACACGCCGAACTTCTCTTACAGCGGACTGGATGAGTTTACCTATCAGGTTTGCGACCTGGAGGGCAATTGCCAGACCGGTACGGTGCGGGTGATGATCAACCCGGCCGCCAACAACCCGGTGGGCGTGGACGATGATGCCACCACCGATGAGGATACCGCCATCAACGTGACCCCGCTGGTAAACGATACCCTCAACGGAACCGGCCCCTTCACCATCTTTGACTTCACTGCACCCGAGTTTGGTGTGGTGACCCAGCTGGATAGCACCACCCTTACCTACACTCCGTCAGCCAACTTCAACGGTAATGACCGCTTCACCTACATGCTTTGCAACGCAACCAATGGCTGCAGCACGGCTGTGGTGCGCATCACGGTCAACCCGGTGAACGATACGCCCATCGCACGCGATGACGTGGCCACCGGAAACCGCAACACCAATTTCAATATTGACCTGCCCGGCAACGACAGCGACCCGGACAACAACCTCAATGTCACCACGGTGACGATCCTCACCAACCCGCTGCATGGAACCATCACGCTCAGCCCGGTGGGTGTTGCCACCTTTGTTCCATCAACCGGTTACACCGGCAGTGACAGCTTTGTCTATCAGATTTGCGACAGCGATGCCAGTGCCCTGTGCGCCTCTGCCACCGTGAACGTTTTCATCAATGCCACCAGCAACGACAATGCCAAGAATGAGACGGCAAACCTGGGCGAGGATGGAAATGCGACCATCAATGTGCTGCAGAACGACCTGGGGCAGGGCAGGGACGTGCTCTTCTTCACGCAGGGTATGCACGGCGTTGTCACCATCCAGCCGGATGATCGGTTGACCTATACACCGATCGCCAATTTCAACGGCACGGATCGCTTCAGCTATATGATGTGCACCTCTGACGGTTCATGCGATACCGCAATGGTGTCCATTACGGTCAACCCGGTCAATGACAACCCTGTGGTAAACAAGGACCTGGTGGTGGTGGACTCGACGGTGGTTATCAACATCGCCTCTTCTGACCCGGCTTATGGCGTTTCACCGGTGACCCTGTACTTCAACCAGACCAACTGGAACATCCCGCAGACCGTGACGGTCACCGCTTTGACGGTTCCGACCGGCGACCCGACTGTGATGCACTTCACCGGTTCCACCCACCGTGTGGACGAGATCAAAGGCCCATTGACCATCCTGGGCGGCATGTTACCTGGCGCGAACCGCCTGCTGGCTGCCCCCGTGATGCTGCCTGGTGAGACCAACAATTATGTTCCCACTGGCACGGTCCACAATTACTCGTCCACCAGCGTGGTTTACCTGAACCCCTCCGTGGACAGCGACCTCAGCACGTATGGCTCGGCCGGGATCATGTACCTGGCGCTGCTGGACGGTGATGGCAATGAGCTGGAAATCCGCCCGATTGCCAGTTACACGCATAACGCGCCCAACCTGAACACCATCACCCTGTCCGGCACCGGTTGGACGGTGGAACCCACCCTGGGCAGCCAGTTTGTGGTGTTCTTCGCCAGCCCGACGCTGTTCGTTGATGAAACGACCCGCACCGACACGCTCAATGTCTACAACGACGGAAGCCCGGCTGACGACACTGGCGAACTGACTGACTCGCGCACCGGTCTGGAAGGTGAAGTCAACTCGGCAACTGGCACCACCCTGACCGACAGTGACGTGACCTTCCCGACCACCGATTGCAGCGACGGCTGCCTGGCCAACTACATGGTGGGCCTGCTGGACGCCAACGGCCAGGTGATTGAGTTGCGGCTGATCTCCGAAAATACTGCTCACACACTGACGATTGACTCGCCGTGGACCAGCACTCCTTCAGCGGGCGCTTCCTATCGCATCTACTACGCCGACCCGACCCTGGTCAAACACCTGATCGGTTTGGGGATGGGCTATCCCAACAGTGTTGAACCGGATGGCATCACATTCAGCGACCTGGAAGTCATGAACGTTTACCTTGGCTTCGGCAATGACACCTTCATTATTCGCGATACCGGTCCGGATACCATCACCACCATCAATACAGGCCGCGGTGATGACACGGTTGAACTCTACAACGTGTCCGGTGACCTGACCGTGGATGGCGACATTGGCGACGACGTCTTCAATATGCGCTTCGACACCACGTCCAATGCCACGGTCAATCTGAACGGTGGCGCCGGCAACGATGTCTACAATGCGCTCACCGATGGTTCTGACCCCGATCTTGACCTGAACATGAACGGTGGAACAGGCAACGATACCTGGATCTTCTCACCCTCATGGGGTCAGATCGACAACATCACCGACGACGGCGGCAATGACACCTTTGACTTCCACCTGGTGCTCGCCCCGCAGAAGTTGCGCATCATCATTGACCATGCCGTGGTCACGGCTGCCATTGGCAACGTTGATCCATACGCTGGTCTGTCCAACAGCTTTATCCATAATGGCAATACGGTTGAATACATCATCGGCGGCCAGGACAATGACACCTTCAGCTTCCTGGATGGCGCTGGTCTGGCGACCGGTGATGCCATCTCCACCATTGCCGAGATTGATGGCCAGGGTGGCACGGCTGATCTGCTCAATTACTTTGATTACAGCGCGCTCAACCAGGTGCTGGTGTTCCTGTTCCGCAACGAAGCCACCGGCCTGTCATTTGTCCAGCATGTTGAGAACGTGACCGGCGGTGACGCTGACGATGTGATCTTCGGCGATGACCTGCCCAATGTGCTCAACGGCAGTTTCGGCGATGATGTGCTCGGCGGCGAGGGCGGCGATGACTACTATATGTTCCTGCCCGGTTGGGGCCACGACGACGTGGTGGAGGAGCTGAACGAAGGCGAGGATACCCTCAACTTCTACGCCTACACCGGTGATACCATCACCTATACACTCACACCGGTCCAGAACGACCTGTACTTCCGCCTGGATAATGCCGGCCTGTACGACACCGTGACCGACCTGGAAGATGCCAACAACACGGTCAGTTTCACCTCCCGCATGATCGAGTACGCTTTCGGCGGCGATGGCTGGGACAGCATGGCCACGCTCAACCGCAACAGCATCTTCTACATCGACGGATACCCAACCGACACCGACCCCGAATTCTCTCCCGAAGCCTTCCCTGTGATGGTTCCCGAGAGCGATACCAACATCTATCTGGAGCTGCCCGAATCCTACGACCTGCGCTTCGCCAACATCGAAAGCTTGATCGCCGGAGATCAGATCGACACCTTCCTGATCTACGAGAACATGCTCAACTTCGCCATTTACGGCGGCGCGGGTGATGACACCATTATCTTTGCCAATGGCGTAACGTTGGAAGACGGCACCGGAACGCTTGAGTCGACGGTTGACGGTCAGGGCGGTCGCGATACCCTCAATTACATCGCCTTCAACACCCCGGTGACGGTCAACCTGCTGACCGGAACTGCCAGCAACATCCAGTCTGGCGCCACGGATCGCGTTGCCAACATGGAGAACCTGATCGGCGGCTCTGCCAACGATGTGTTCACCGGCGACGCCAGCGACAATGTCTTCATCGGCAATGGCGGCGACGACACCATGACCGGTGGGCTGGGCAACGACACCTATGTATTCGGCAACGGCTGGGGTGTTGACACCATCATTGAAGCTGCCAGCGGCGGCAACGATACGGCTGACTTCTCCGGTTACGAGATCGCTGGCGCCACTTTCCTGGCGGGCACTCCGTTGATCGGCGGCATGGGCAGCCAGGTGTTGTCCTTCCCGGCGGCATCCAGCAACCTGCAATTCAATATCAACACCACGGGTGTTACGGTAACGCAGAGCAGCAACCTGCTCACCGCCAATGGAAACAACCTGGAGAACCTGGTGGGTGGCACGGGCGACGATACCTTTGCCTTCACCGAAGGCGCATCGCTCGGCGGCATGGTTGACGGCCACACCGGAACCGACCGGTTGGATTACAGCGCCATGACCACAGCGCGCGACGTGCGCCTGACCGGTCTGGGTACGCTGGATGGCTTTGCCGGAACCGAACTGTCGCTTGGTGCGGGTTTCGACAATATCAACGTCATCCTTGGCTCGGCATCCACCATGGATTACATCACCGGCATGGACGCCATTGCCACCTTCTATATTCGCGATATAGTGAATGTTTACGAGAGCACCAATACGCTGGACTTCAGCCAGTTCGAGTATGTGAACGGCGGCGGTCTGGTGGATACCTTCCGCTTTGAAGGCAACAACGCACAGGTGCTTGAATACCTGGGCGGCGCGGGAGACGACATCTTCCTGGTGCTCAGTGCCATCTCGATCGCCGGTAAGATCAATGGGCAGGGCGGCAATGATACGCTGTCCTATGCTCTGTACGATATCGGTGACAACACGGGCGTGCTGGTGAACCTGGCAGCCAACCTGGCGACGGCCATCTTCAATAATCTGGCTGGCGGCCTGGCGAGCCTTGAAATCATCATCGGCTCACCGTTTGACGATATTCTGATCGGCGATATCTGGAACAATACCCTGTTTGGTGAGGGCGGCAATGATGTCATCACCGGCGCAGAGGGCAACGACACCCTTGAGGGTGGAGACGGCAACGATATCTTCCAGTTCTTTGCCAACTGGGGTGATGACCTCGTAAATGACCTGTCTGGCACCGATACCCTCGACTTCTCGGCGCTCAGCGTTGCCCTGACCTTTACCATCGGCCTGGCCGGTGTACAGGTGACCTCTGGAACCAACCGCCTGACCACGGATGGTCATGACACCGAGATCCTGCTGGGTGGTTCTGGCGATGACTGGTTCGTCTACGTTGATCAGGCTCACATGCCTGACGGCAGCACCATTGACGGCAACGGCGGTGTAAACACCCTGGACTTCACTGCCTACACCACCGGCGTTACGGTGGATCTGTCGGCAAACACTGCCACCATGGGGCTTACCACCACCACGGTCATGGACATCGCCAATGTATACGGCGGTTCCGGGAATGACAGCATCACTGGCGACAGTGGTAATAATGTCTTGCGCGGCAATCCGGGTGATGACACTCTGAACGGCATGGGCGGTGTGGACACCGTCAACGAAGCCAACGCAACCGAAGACCTGAACGTGAATCTGTCCACTGGCGTGATGACCGGCCGTGGCACCGACACGTTGGCGAATATTGAGAACGCCGTCACCGGCTCCGGCAACGACACCATCACCGGTAGCACCGGAATCAACAGTCTGACCGGCAATGAGGGTAACGATACCTACGTGGTCGAAGACAACTGGGGCGCCAACGATGTGATCATCGATACCGCTGGCCAGGATACTCTGACCTTTGCCGCTGTGACCGCCGCCCTGGATATTGACCTGGGCATCGGTTCAGCCACATCCGGCTTGAACTCGCTGACCTTCAGCGGGGTGGATGTGGTTCGCGGTGGTCAGGCGGGCAATTCCTTCCGCATCACTGCATCGGGTGACTTTGACCTGTATGGCGACGCTGGCGACGATACCTTCTTCTTCCATGAAGGCGCCGTGCTCACCGGCATTATTGACGGTGAAGCCGGGTCGGATGGGCTGGACTTCTCCAATTGCACCAGCGCTGTCAGCGTAACGCTGGCCGGGCCTGGCACTGTGGATGGCTTTACCGGAACCACGCCCGCCATCGTTGGCACCTTCGATAATATCAACCGCCTGGCAGGCGGCGCAGGCACCGACACGCTCAACGGCGCCAATACTGACGCCACATGGGCATTTGACGGCACGACCCAGAGCTATGTTGACCAGCCTGGCATGGGCAACTCGCTGACGTTCACCGGCTTTGAAATGCTGGTGGGCGGAACTGAGAGCGATATATTCGACTTTGACAATGGCGCCGTATACAACGGCAGCCTGAGCGGTGGAGACGGAACCGATACGCTGGATTACTCTGGTTACAATGCTGCGGTGGTGGTCAATATCTTCAACCACACCGCCACGGGCATCACTGGCACGTATGCCAGCATTGAAGACTTCATCGGCTCCAATGTCAGCAATACGCTGGAAGGCACCGATGGCGACGACACCTTTGCCATGGATGGTTACCGCAGCGGCACGCTGAACGGCGTGACCTTCGACGGATTTGACCGCCTGGACGGCAAAGCTGGTAATGACCTGATCACCTACATTGGCTTCCTCACCGGACCAGCCGCCTTTGACCTGACCGGGTACGGTCTGGTGGACGGTTTTGACGGAACCGAAACCAATGCAGGCATCACCTTTACCAATGTTGAACGCCTGACCGGTACCACCTTCGGCGACTCGCTGCAGGGCCTCAGCGGAGACGGCGAATGGCGCGTCAATGCTGCTGCCAGCGGCGAATATATTGCCAACCGCCAGTTGACCTTCACCAGCATCGAAACCCTGATCGGTGAGGGTGGTGTTGATACCCTGTCTCACAGCGGTTACGCCAGCGCAGTCACCGTGACGCTCAACAATATTGGCGGCGTTGATGGTATGACTGGAACCGCCACCGGCCTGACCCTGTTCGATAACATGAACATCCTGGTCGGCAGCGCTGGCTCGGATACTTTGAATGGAGCAAACCTCGCCTCGCAATGGGTGCTGGATGGAGCCGGTTCAACCTATACAACGGGTGGACGCACGATCAGCTTCACTGGTTATGAAATGCTCAATGGTGGGGTCAACAATGACTCGTTCCACCTGGAGGGCGACGACAGCTTCGGTGGAACCATTAACGGCGGTGAGGGTACCGATAGCCTGAATTACTCCGCCTACAACAGTGGCATTTTGGTGCAATTGACCGGCGCTGGCACTCTGGCTGGCGACGGCTTTGCCGGTAACTCCACCGGGCTGCCTGGCTTTGACAACATTGACGTGCTGGTCGGCTCGGCCTACAGTGACATGCTGAACGGCGCGAACCTGGCTGCCACATGGCGGCTGGACGGCAGCGATACCTACGAGTACGGCGGTAACACGCTGGGCTTCAGCGCTGTCGAAACGCTCAACGGCGGCTCGATGGTGGACACATATGAAATCGTGGCCGATGTCACCTACCAGATCACCGGTGGGTTGGGCGACGATGTGTTCAACTTTGCTGACGGAGCAGTGCTAACCGGTACATTGGCCGGCAATGATGGCAGCGACACCATTGACTTCCACGCCTACACCATCAGCCAGCAGATCACCCTCACGGCCATTCAGGCTGACGGGTTCACCGGCATCAGTGCGCTGGTCACCGGCGGGTTCAACGGCATTGACAGCATCGTGGCCACCCCCATTACCGGCATTGCCGGAGACGTGCTGGTGGGTATTTCCGATGCTGCCGACTGGAACCTGAACGGCACGACCAGTCAGTACTCGCTGCATGCCGCGCCAACCATCATCCTCAACTTCACCGGCTTTGATCGCCTGGTGGGCGGCACCGGTGTGGACTACTTCCATGTAAACGCTGACACAACGGCGCGTCTGGAAGGCAACGCCGGACATGATGTGTTCTACATGCACGGCTCAGCCACCCTCACCGGTTCACTGGACGGCGGCGGCGGTGACAACACCCTCGATTACACCTTCCATGATGCCACCGGCCCGGCCAATGCCGGTATCACCATCAACCTGGCGACCAATACCGCCACCAACGTGAGCGGTACAGTGGACGGCATTCAGGTCCTGATCGGGTCGAACTACAACGATAACATCATCGGTAACAACGGCGATAACATCCTGATCGGCGGCGCTGGCGATGACATCCTCTCGGCTGGTCCTGGCGACGACACGTACATCTTCGCTGATGACTCAGGCCATGATACTGTCACCGGCACCCTGGATGGTGGCACGGACACCATGATGTTCGACAGCACGGTGGACGCTTACCTGTCCGGTACACTGGGCATCGTCCTGCAGACCACCATCCCTGTGTTGTTCAACCTGTCCGGCTTCCGGGCTGACACAGCGGTGGCAAGTGTGGTCTACTCGGGTAACTATATTGAGCACTTTGTGGGCGGCACCGCCGATGACACCTTCCGCTTTGGCGCAGGGTTTGCCCTGCCCAGCGGCGGTACGCTGAACGGTTCGGCGGGCGGCGGTGATGAGGTCAACTACTCAGCCTACGTAACACCTGTCACCGTCAACCTGGCCACCGGCACAGCCACCGGCACCAGCGGCATCAGCCTGATCGAGCGCGCCGTGGGCGGCTCGGCTGGCGATACGCTGATCGGTGACGCCAACGACAACATCCTCACCGGCAATGCTGGCAACGACCAGATCACCGGTGCGGGCGGTAATGACCAGCTTTATGGTAATGCCGGCGATGACACCTTCAACTTTGCGGGTAATGACTGGGGTGTGGACACACTCGCCGATACCTCCGGCAGCGACACCCTGAACTTTACCAACGCCACCGACAATCTGTTGTTTGCCATTGATACCAATCTGTCCGTCACCGGCGGGGCAAATCAGTTGACCGTCACCGGCAATGTGATTGAACGCCTGCTGGGCGGCCTGGCCAACGACACCTTTGACTTTGCAGACGGCGCGAAACTGGCTGGCGGTGTGGCTGGCACCTTCATTGACGGCGGCGCTGGCAACAACACGGTTGATTACGCCGACTATACCACCGATGTGTACGTTGACCTGGATCAGGGTCGCGCCACCGGCGTAAACGAGAACACCAGCGGCGTACCGCAAGCCAACGGCATCATCCGCATCCAGAACGTGATCGGCGGCGACGCGATCAACGAGATCTGGGGTGATGAGTTTGACAACTGGTTGGAAAGCGGAACCACCAACGACCATATCCACGGTCGCGGCGGCAATGACACCTACGTCTTCTACGATGACTTTGGCAACGATGTGGTCTTTGAGGAAGCTGGCGGCGGCAATGATACCCTGCTGTTCATCAACGTCAGCACCGGCCTCACCTTCACCTTCAGCCTCAACCAGGCTGTGATCACTGACGGCCTCGGCAATACAGTAACCCACACCGGCAGCGGCGCCAACCAGGTGGAGAACTACACCGGCACCAACCAGGACGACCACTTTGTCTTCCAGACCGGCGCGAACGTCACCGGCACGGTGGATGGACAGGGCGGGGTGGATACGCTGGATTACAGCGCCTTCCCGACCGCACGCAACGTGGTGCTGACCAACACCGGCAGTGTGGACGGGTTCGCCGGTACCGAAGGCGCAATGGAGTTCGACAACGTTGACGACTTGATCGGCACAGCCTTCACCGACTCGTTGACCGGTCGCAATGCGGACGCCATCTGGGAGCTGGACGGGACCAACCGCTATATCAGCGTGAACACCCTGACTTTCGCCTCCTTTGAGAACCTCATCGGCGGCAGTTCGGCTGACACCTTCCAGATCATCGCCAACCACAGCGGCAACCTCAACGGTGGCGCAGGCAGCGACGTGTTTGCCTTCACCAACACCGCCGTGGTCACCGGCACTGTAAATGGCGCGGCTGGCAGTGACCGCCTGGACTTCAGCGGTTACGGCAGCGCCCGTAATGTGGTTCTGACCGGCGTTGGCAGCCTGGACGGCTTCAATGGAACCAACGGCGCGATTAGCGGCAGCTTCTCCAACATCAACGCCATTGACGGAACCAGCGGCGCTGGCGACACCCTGACCGGTGCGAACGCCAATGCCACCTTCCAGTTCGGGGCTGACAACCGCTACATGATCGGCGCGAACTTCGCCATACTGACCGGATTTGAAACACTGACCGGTGGATCGCAGAACGACAGCTTTGCCTTTGTGGGCGACGGTTCGTACACCGGCACGCTGCAGGGCGGCGCTGGAACCGATCTGCTGGATTACAGCGGATACAACAACGCAGCGCTGGTCAACCTGAACGACAACACCGCCACCGGCCTGACCGGCGTCTTCAGCGGCATGGAAGGCATGCGCGGCAGCAGTAACGCCGCGGGCGACACCCTGGCGGCTCCTGCCAGCGGTGGAACCTTCAATCTGACCGCCGCCGGAAACGGCAATGTCAATGGAACCTTTAGCTTTACATCGGTTGAGCATCTGCAGGGCTTCACCGGCACTGACACCATCAATTACAGCAGCTACGGCTCTCCGATCAACGTCAACCTGGAGACCAGCTCCGCAACCGGCATCACCAGCTTCTCTGGCATTGAGATCATCAACGGCGCCAGTGGGCTGGACACGGTCACCGGCACGACCCTGAATGACACCTTCCTGATGACCGGCGCGAGCGCCTTCACCGTGGGTGGCCTGAACTTCACCTCATTCGAGAATGTGGCCGGTTCCGACGGCTACGACACGCTGTCCTACAACGGCTATGCCTCGGCGGTCACGATCAACCTGAGCGGCAGCGCCACAGGTCTCTCCTCCTTTACCGGGTTCGAGGAACTGGTGGGCAGCGCAGCCAGCGATACCATTGTGGCGCGTCCGGCAGGCAGCAGCTTCAACGTCACCGGCGCCAACAGCGGCATGGCAGATGAATTTGTCTTCTCCGCTATTGAGAACCTCACCGGTGGAGCCGGGGCAGATACATTTACCTTCTCCGGTACTGGCTCCATTGGCGGGGCAATCAATGGCAACGGCGGCATCGACCACCTGACCTACGCCAACTACAATGTCGGCGTCAGCGTGGACCTGCCAACGGGTTCTGCCACCGGCGTGGGCGGCGCGGTTTCGAACATCGAGAACCTGTCCGGTTCCATGTATGACGATGTACTGACCGGAAATGACGTTGCCAACGTGATCAACGCCATCGGCGGCAACGATCTGATCAGCGGCAACGGCGGCAATGACACCTTTGTCTTCCCGGACGGTTCGTTCTTCCGCGGTACGTTGAGCGGCGGCGCTGGCACCGACACGGCTGACTTCAATGAACAGGCCGGCGTCCTGGCGGTCATCCTCACCGCAACTGGCGCCATTGATGGGTTCAATGGAACCATCAACGGTGTGAGCTTCACCGACCTGAATCATGTGATCGGCAGCAGCCAGACGGGCGACAGCCTGACTGGCATGAACGCCGTCTCCACATGGACTCCAAACACCACCACCCAGTACCAGTCGGGCGGGCGGACGTTCACCATGACCCAGGTGGAGCAGCTCAATGGTGGCTCCGCAGCCGACACCTTCAACTTCAGCGGCGCGGCTGTGTTCACCGGTTCCATTAACGGCGGCGCTGGCGCGGATGTGCTCAATTACAGCACGTACAGCAGCGCGGTCACGGTTAACACTGGCGCGGGTACGGCAACCGGCCTGACTGGAACCTTCACCGGCATCGAGACGCTGACCGGCAGCCCGGCAGCCGACACACTGATCGGCACGACCGGCGACGACGTGTTTGCCCTGACCGGTACCGGCGCTGGAACGGTGGGCGGCTTCAACTTCACCTCCTTTGAGCACCTTGACGGTGATGCAGGCAACGATACGCTCAGCCATGCGGCTTACACCACGGCTGTGTCCGTCAATCTGGAAACCCGCACCGCCACCGGTATCACCTCCTTCACCGGCTTCGAACACCTGGTGGGCGGCAGTGCCAGTGACACCATCACCGGAACCAACGCAGGCAGCATCTTCACCGTCTCGGGCAGCAACAGTGGCACGGTGGATGCCTACACCTTCAGCTCATACGAGAATCTGGTGGGCGGGACCGGCGATGACCAGTTCGTCTTCACCGGCAGCGGTACGCTGTCCGGTTCGGTCACCGGCGGCGCGGGTGTTGATACCCTCTCCTATGCCTCATACACTGCTCCTGTGGCGGTCAACCTGCACAGCTCAGCGGTCACGGTCAACTCCGTCTCTTACGCGGCTCAGTCAGCCACGGGTATTCGCCTGGGTGCTGCCAACGGCGTGAGCGGGGTGGAGAACCTGATCGGTTCAGCCTACGCGGATGTGTTGATCGGCTCCAACAATGCCAACCAGATCACCGGCAATGGCGGCAACGACAGCCTGGTGGGCATGGGCGGAGACGATACCTACTTCTTTGCCGATGGCTTTGGCACTGACACAGTGATGGAAAATGCCGCTTCCGGCACGGATCGCCTGGACTTCTCCGCGGTCTCGGAAGCAATGACCTTCAACCTCAACACCACCGGTCTGGTGGGCGGCTACACTGGCAATCAGGTGACCCACACCGGTTTGAATATCGAGTACCTGCTGGGCGGCTCGGGCAATGACGAGTTTATCCTGGCGGATGCACTGGCCTTCCCCGGCACCGTGGATGGCAGCGCCGGACAGGATCGCCTGAATTACTCGGCGTGGACGACCGGCGTTACCGTCAACCTGTCCACCAACACCGCCACCGGCCTGATCGCGGTTGCCAATGTTGAGGACGTTCTGGGCAGCAACCTGGCCGACAGCATTACCGGCGACGCCCAGGCCAACGTGATCAACGGCAATGGCGGCGACGATACCCTGGCAGGGTTGGACGGTTCTGACACCTACATCTTCACCGATGGTTGGGGTGTGGACACCGTGACGGAAACCAGCACGGGCGGAACCGACGACACCATGGACTTCACTGCCATCAATGGGCCGCTGGCCATCATCGTGGTTGGCAACGTGGTCACGGTTCGCTCCGGTCTCAACACAGCCACCCATACCGGCCTGTTTGTTGAGCACATCCTGGGCACCGAACTGGATATCACCACGCTCGACCTGTCCACCGATGGTGTGATCCACCACGTGGTTCTGACTGCCCTCGGCACTGACCGCGGCTTCCAGGGTGTGGTGGACGGCCTGTACGACTTTGACAATGTCCAGAACATCCTGGCATCTGCACTGACCGGCGATACCCTGACCGGTATGAACGCGGACGCAACCTGGAGCGTGGATGCCACCTCGGGCAGCTACACCTCAACCCGCACATTGACCTTCTCGGCCTTTGAAGGTCTGTACGGTGGAACCCTGGCTGACAGCTTCACCCTTAACGCCGGACAGACTTTCGTCGGAACCATCGGCGGCGGCGCTGGCAATGACAGCTTCCATATCATCGAAACCGCCAGCCTGGACGGTACGCTCGAAGGCGGCGCCGGAACCGATACGCTGACCTACGCTGGCTGGATCAACCCGATCCATACCACGCTGACCGGTCACGGGTTGATGGATGGTTTCGACGGTACGTCCACTGCCATCACAGGCGGCTTCACCAACATTGACAATGTGGTGGGCGGTTCGGCGGTGGATGATCGCCTGAGTGGTTCAGCCAATGGCGATGTCTTCCACCTGACCGGCAATGACGCCGGCGAAGTGGACAGCCTGACCACTTTTGGCGCCATCGAGATCATCAATGGCGGCGCCGGACATGACATCCTGGATTACACCGGTTACAGCAACCCGGTCACCATCACGCTCAACAGCTTTGGCGCGGTGGACGGCTTTGATGGAACCTCCACACGGCTGTCTGGCGGCTTCGAGAATTTCGACGAGGTAATCGGCGGCAGCTCCACAGACGATGCGCTGATCTCACGTGACGTGGACACCACCTTCAACATTACCGGCCTGAGCGTCGGCAATGTGGACAACGCTCTCAACTTCTCGCTGATCGAGAACCTGATTGGGCGCACGGGCAACGACACCTTTGCCTTCATCGGCAACGGTTCATTCCACGGCGACTTTGACGGTGGGGCGGGCGTTGACTGGCTGGATTACACCCAGTACGGCACGCCAGCCATCGTCAACCTGGGTGGAACCATCAGCGGCTTGATCGGCACCTTCAGCAACTTTGAAGGCGTGCACGGCAGCCCGTTTGTGGATACGCTCACCGGTTACCCGGCTGGCAGCACCTTTAACATCACCGGACCCAATGCGGGCAACGTCAATGGCGCGTTCATGTTCGACTCGATGGAATGGCTGGAAGGTTCCAGTGCTTCCACCGATACACTGAACTTCAGCGCCTACCCGACGGCTGTCAATGTGGTCCTGCTGGGTCTGGGCACGCTGGACGGCTATACTGGAACGGCAACCGGATTGGATGCCGGCTTCGATAACATCAACCGCGTGGTGGGTTCACTGGCTGGTACAGATACCCTGACCGGCATGAATACAGTGTCCACCTGGACGCTCGGCAATGCCGGTGGCACATACCACGATGACACCAGTGCTCGTGAGCTGACCTTTACTGCCATTGAAAGCCTGCAGGGCGGTTCCGAAGTGGATACCGTGACCGTGTTGGAAGGCGAGACCTTTACCGGCAGCTTCAACGGCAATGCCGGTCGCGACATCCTCACCTACGCCGGTCAGACCAACCCGGCACTGGTGGCGCTGATTGGTGTTGGCAGCATTGACGGCTTCAACGGGAACGCATCAGGCCTGGCTGGCGGTTTCGCCAATATGGACGTGGCGATCGGCGGCAACGGAACTGATGTCATCATCGGCGCCAATCTGACCTCGCGCTGGGAGATCGACGGCACCGACACCTATTATGCCGGTGGAAACGATTTTGAACTGTT
>DAOUGC010000223.1:0-3217 GCA_034429695.1 Levilinea sp. | reverse complement strand
GCGGTTCCATGAGGCGGCAGGATGGAACCGCAGCCACGCTGGCAAACCAACCTGCGGTGTAGGGACTGCCCATAAAAAAAGCTGTCCTCACAGGACAGCTTTTTGGTCACCAAAATTGAGGGGAACTTTATGTGATGCTCTCGGCGATCTGGTTGCCGAACCCGATCAGCGCTTTGACCATCTCGGTGCTGCGGCCCTCTGCGTAAACGCGCAGCACGGGTTCCGTGCCGGAGGGGCGGATCAACAACCACGAGTCATCTGCCATGATGTACTTCACGCCGTCGCGGGTGCTGATGCTGGCGATTGCCTCGCCGCCGATGGCAGCCGGGGCTTCTGAGCACAGGCGTTTGATCATCACGTCCTTGGCAACCGGCCGGCTCAGCCGCAGATCCTTGCGCTCATAAAACGCCGGGCCCACTTCCTCCAGCAGGTTCTCCACCAATTCGTACAGGGTGGTGTTATTGGCGCATACAATCTCGGTCAGCAGCAGGCCCATTAAAATGCCGTCACCCTCGGGGATGTGTCCCTTGAAGGAAATGCCGCCCGATTCCTCGCCGCCGATCAACACATCTTCCTTCAGCATGTAGTCGGCGATGTGATTGAACCCGACCGGGGTTTCATAAACCGGCAGGTTGTACTTTTGACACAGGCGGTCAATCATGCGGGTGGTGGAGACGGTGCGCACCACCGAACCGCGCAGGCCGCGCTTTTCAACCAGGTGCTTGAGCGCCAGCGCCATGATCTTATGCGGGTCCACGAAGTTGCCGCGTTCATCCATCGCGCCGATGCGGTCGGCGTCGCCGTCAGTGGCGAGGCCAAAATTGCCAAACCCAGAGGCCAGCGCGTTTGCCAGCGGCGAAAGATATCGTCCGATTGGTTCGGGATGGACCCCACCGAAGCCGGGGTTCATCTCTCCGCGGATCTCGTATACTTCGCAGCCGGTTCCCTGCAGCAGGGTCTTGATCACCCCGCGACCCGAGCCGTACATGGAGTCCACCACCACACGCTGGCATCCATCGGCAATCGCGTCAAAGTCAATCAGTGTGCGAATGTGTTCGTGATAAGCGGGAATGGGGTTGAAGCGTTGGATCAGACCCTGCTGGCGGGCAAGGTCGAAATCCATCAGGTTGGGTCCGCGCCCTTGATTTTCGTTGTCGTTCAGGTAGATCTCCACCCGTCGGCATTGTTCGGGAGAAGCCGAGCTGCCGTAGGAGGACTTGAGTTTGACGCCGTTATAACGTGGGGCATTGTGCGATGCAGTGATCATCACGCCGCCGATGGCGCGCAGGTTGGCGATGGCGTAGGAATACACCGGGGTGGGGCCGTCAGACTGGCCCAGATACACGGTAAAGCCGTTTGCCGCCAGAACACGCGCCACTTCCTGGGCATAACGGTCTGACAGAAAACGGGTATCAAACCCAACCACAATCTTGCGCGGATCGGGGGAAGGGATGACGGTGTCTCCGTTGTTCCATGCTGGGGATGCAATTGCGTCGGCGATTGCCTGGGTCACCTCGCGCAGATTGGTGAAGGTAAACGTGTCTGAGATGACGGCGCGCCAGCCGTCGGTGCCAAAGTGAATGGGCATGAGTGGAAACTCCTGTGGGAGGTTTTGCCAGAGAGGCAGGTTGTTGCCAGGGGAGATGGAAGCCCGTATGCCGGGCCACCCCGTAATGGGCAATTATATCAGGAGTCGCCGCTTTTGGTTGATTTGCAGCGCCGTATTAATTTTCCCGCCACCGGCTGGTAATAAAAAACAACCGGAGGGATATCCCTCCGGTTGCATGAAGGTTCGGTTTGTTTACCAGCCAGGGGCAGGCGTGGCAGTTTTTAGCAGGCCGCGCACAATCCAGCCTTCGCGTCCATCCTCCAGGCGTACGTGCACCCATGTGACGCCATCTGCCTGCTTCACATCAGGAAGCACTTCCACCATCATGCCGTTAATCATGGTGATCAGGGTGTCGGCTTCGTAATCCGCCTCGGTGCGGATGGTGGCTCCATCAGCGCCTTCGGCTGCGATGCGCGCCCATACCGGGGTTGGGATGGGGCTGATGGTCATGGTGGGTGTGCGGGTTGGAACCAGAGTGTTGGTAGGGGTCAGCGTTGCGGTGGGCGGTGGGGGCGTGAGGCTTGGGGTTGGGCTGATGGTGGCGGTGGGCGTTTGAGATGGCAGCGGGGTGGGCAGGGCAACGCGCGCCACAATGGCCGTACCGACTCCGCTCAACAGCACCACGGTGAGGATGCCAACCAGCAGCAGGCTGGCGCTCAGCGTATAGCCGAAAACGTTGGTCAGGCGCATGCCCAGCGCTGCAAGCACGAGTGCGCCGACGATCACGGCCCATGCCAGATGCACGGCGAACACGATCAAACCGTCAGGGAACAGATTCGGCAGTCCCGAGGTCAACCCAAAGCCAGCCACAGCCACCGGCAGGAACAGCTCGTAAGCCACCGCCACACTGGCTGCCAGCGCCTTGGATTTGGGGATGCGTACGGTCAGATAGGTGGTCAGCCCGGCGCCAATGGTGAGCACCAGGAAGTCCGGGATGGTGAACAATGCGTGCAGGCTGGCTTGAAAGAACTGTTCAACGGGCCACAGGTTCACCATCCAACCGCCCAGCGCGCCGCCGGCAAACACCAGCAAAGCCGCCACGGCCATGCCGCCCATTGAGCGCAGGAAAAACCGTGGCGAACCGGCGATCACGCCCAGGGAAAGACCCACAACAGGAGCCATGAAGGGCGACACCAGGGCCGCCAGCATGTAGAGTGCTGCCGAGTCAAGATGAATGGCTGCCGCCACGACCACGCCAGCCGCCAGGGCGAACAGGAAGAAATCAGCGGAGGGGGTCACCCGCTGGCCCAATTCCTCCACAAAGGCGGCGCGCTGGCTGGCATCGGTTGGGATCACCATGCGGCGCTTGCGCCTGCGGCGGGCTGGCGGCAGCGAACTGGATTCGTCGTTGGGTAAGGGCTGGTTGGACGGTAAGCTCATGGTGATAGGCCATTAGTGAATCGGAATAAAAGCATTATACCGCTTTATGCGTATGTGCAGGTTGCACGAGGTGTGCCAGCTTAGTTTGGAATCTTGATGTGTTCGTCCCAAAGCTGGTGGGTTTTGAAAAAAGAGCAAGCTCAGAGTAATATGGTAGTTGCCTAGACCGCCATGAACTCGGAGCTTGCCATGTCCATTGTCACGCTACGCTTACCAGAAGTCAAGTAC
>DAOUGC010000222.1:0-22460 GCA_034429695.1 Levilinea sp. | reverse complement strand
CCTGTTTGAAATTAATGGTTAGAACTGCAACTGGGCGATGGTTTCCTTGAGGATTCGGGCAGAATTGCGGATGCCCTCCACCTCGGGTGCTGAAAGCTTCAAGCGGATGGTGTGTTCGATCCCGCCGCGGTCAATCTTGGTCGGGAGGCTCAAATACACATCCGAGATCCCATAGTAATCCTCCATCAGACTGGAGACAGACAGCACCGTGCCCTGGTCGCGCAGGATGGCTTCCACAATGCGCAGCAGTCCAGCGCCAATGGCATAATAGGTTGCCCCTTTTAGCCCGATGATGTGATAGGCGGCATCACGTGTCTGTTCAAAGATGTCCTTCAGGCGCTCATCCTTGCAGTTCAGGTTGTTGGCGCTGCAGTAGTCTTCCAGGCGCATGCCCGCGATATTGGCAAGCGACCACACCGGCACTTCACTGTCGCCGTGTTCTCCGATGATATAGGCGTGCACCGAGCGCGGGTCAACATCAAATTCCTGGCTCAACAGGAAGCGGAAGCGGGCGGTATCGAGAATGGTTCCGGAACCCATCACGCGCTCGGCGGGCAAACCGGAAATGCGCCATGCTGCATAGGAAAGGATATCCACCGGGTTGGTGGCGATCAATAACAAACCGCCGGGATTATTACTCACCACCTGTGGAATGATGTTCTTGAAGATCGAAATGTTGCGCTGCAACAGATCCAGCCGTGACTCGCCTGGCCGTTGAGCCGAGCCAGCCGTGATCACGGTCACCATCGCCCCGGCGCAATCGGTGTAATCGCCATACCAGATGCGCACCGGATGCGATAAGGGTGCGGCGTGGTTGAGATCCATTGCCTCCCCCCTGGCTTTGTCTGCATTGGCATCAATGAGTACAATTTCGGATGCCAGGCCGCTCAACAAGAGAGCATATGCAAAACTGGCGCCGACATTGCCCGCGCCGACCACTGCAACCCGAACCGGATTATGGCATGGATCTTGAGTTTGATTGGTCATGATATTCTCCATTTGGAACCATTTTGGGTGTAAAGATGCTTGAACGAATGGATGTCAGTTTTATAAACAGCAGGATGGCAAAAACCAGGAAAACCGTCCACGTTTGAAATGGGGCAACCAACCGGAACAGATAGGAGTCCAGCAGTTGCGGATGCTGATACGCCAACCGGTTGACCAGATCACCCGGCAGGAGAAAGACAATTAACATCTCCGCCAGCAGGACAGCCCACAGCCATTTCTGCCAGGGTTTTGGACGGCGCATGGCAAAGTCATACAGATAGAGCAGCGCCGGGAATACCAAAAAACCATCGTACAACCGGCGGTAAACAATCAACAGGGTCAGCAGACTGATCAGTGAGAAGTCCAGCAGGGAATCGGAGGCTTCTGCGGATGTTGACGCGATGGCCCACAGCACCACCCCGGTGAATGCCACCACCATAACCATACCCACTGTTCGTGCAATGGTCCCATCACTGTTAAGAACGCGGTAGACCAACGGCTCAAGGTTCAACAGGTACGCGCTGATGGGCGAGAATGGGGATGGGTCGTTAACCCCGCCCCCGGAGTATCGGATGACCGTATCCAGCCAGCCTCTCATCACCTCAATAAGATTCTGCCCCTTTGCCCAGATGGGGATGAGCAGAAAAGCCATCCCACCGACAATAAACACGAGCATCATGCGGAATTTTTGCTGGATCAGATAATGCAAACCGAACACTGGCAGAAAAAGGGGTTTGAGCATTCCCAGGGTCAGTGACAGGCCGCCAGCAATGGATTGATTGCGCAGATGAAACCAATAGCTGAGAAAAAGGAAGATACCCACAAATATGGAGATCTGTGACAGGCGCAGGCTGGTGCGCACAAAACTGGTGGCAAGCAGAATGGATAGCAGTGCCACTTCCATCCATCCGATTGAGCGCCGGTGCGAGAGGACCAAACCAAGCAGAGCCAGCATGATCACGATGGAGAGGATTTCAAAAGCAAGGAAAACCGAAAAACCGGTTTCGAGTGGCAAATAAGCCAGCAGTGAGAAGATCATCGAAGAGGGGGGTAGGTAGTAGTAGCCGTGGGTTGGGTCAAACTGTTCTTCCAACGACACCACGTTGTTGAGTTCGCTGCGATAGAGGTCATAATCGTACAGATCCTGACCGTTGCGCCACATTTGCCCGGCTGCGTACCACTGGTAGTAATCGCTCCAATTGGTGATGTCCAGCACGCCCTTAACGATGAATAAGGCGATGGAAAGAAGAATTACCGCCATCGAGAGGATGGGGATAAGGAAGGTGTGTATTGCTCTTGTCGATTGTGCTTTGCGGCTTATGCCTACCATGACTAACCCCACTAATATTATATTATTATAACCAATAATCGTTGCGAATCCCACCGCACAAACCCTCGGATAATCCGTGGAGTATCCCGGTTGGGCATATCAGTTGCTTGACGGGGGGATTACCGGAGGTTAAAATCAAAAATTGTCATTGCTGACTTATGGTATGTGGATTGATTTGGAAAATAGACGATGAATATCGAAGATAACAACGGTACGACGGTTTTTAAGAAAACCTCGCCCTACAATCCCCCCTGGTCTTTGCGTACATGGATGATCGGCCGTCCGCTGCAGACGGCGGATGCGCCTCATCAGACAATCGGCAAGTTTATCGGTCTGGCGGTTTTTGCATCGGATGCGCTTTCCTCAACCGCATATGCCACACAGGAAATGTTTGTGATCCTTGTGCTGGCCGGAATGGGTGCGTTTAACTTTGCGCTGCCCATCTCCCTCGGCATTGTGGGATTGTTGACCATTCTCACGCTGTCGTATGAGCAGACCATCCATGCATATCCATCCGGCGGCGGCGCTTATATTGTCTCGCGTGATAATCTGGGCGAGTTTCCAGCTCTGCTGGCTGGTGCAGCCCTGTTGACCGATTACATCCTCACCGTGTCGGTGTCCATTTCATCAGCGGTTGCCAACATCGTCTCCGCTTATCCCATCCTGTACGACTATCGCATCTGGGTGGGTGTTGTGCTGGTGGCGTTTGTGATGGTGATTAACTTGCGCGGAGTGAAGGAAGCTGGCACAGCTTTTGCCATCCCGACCTACTTCTTTGTGGTGGTCATGGTCATCACCGTGGGAACCGGGTTGGTGAAATACTTCACGGGGGGCCTCGGGCAGGTGGTGAACCCGCCGGAATTGCTCATGGTGGATGTCGCCCAACCGCTATCTTTCTTTCTGATCCTGCGCGCGTTCTCAAACGGCACGTCGGCGGTCACCGGTGTGGAAGCCATTTCCAATGGAATTACTGCCTTTAAAGAGCCGCGCAGCAAGAACGCGGGCATCACGCTGATCTGGATGTCGGTAATTCTGGGCAGCCTGTTGGTTGTCATTACTTTCCTGGCTTTCTCAATTGTGGCTGTGCCTTCAGAGGCAGAAACGGTCATCTCGCAGATTGCCCGTACCGTGTATAACGGACGTGGTTTTCTGTATTACATGGTGATTGTGGCCACCACTGTCATTCTGGTAATGGCGGCCAATACGGCTTTTGCCGGTTTCCCACGCTTGGGAGCCATGATCGCCGAGGATGGTTTCCTGCCCCGGCAACTGGCTTACCGTGGCAGCCGCTTGGTGTATTCACGCGGCATCGTGGCACTGGCAGGCATTGCCAGCCTGTTGTTGATCCTGTTCAAGGCAAGCGTTACCCAGTTGATCCCGCTGTACGCCATCGGTGTTTTTCTGTCGTTCACGCTCTCACAGGCGGGCATGGCTCGTCGCTGGTGGAAAGCAGGCCGGTTGAAAGACGGTGAGGAGCTGGTTGAACGTGGTTCCACCATCCGCTTTGAAAAAGGGTGGTTGTTCAAGATGCTGGCAAATGGCTTTGGGGCGATCACCACCCTGGTGGTCATGTTTGTTTTTGCCATCACAAAATTTGCAGATGGTGCATGGATTGTGATCATCCTGACCCCGGTTTTGGTGTTTACCTTTATCTCAATCCACCGCCATTATCACAGTCTGGCCGGGCGATTGTCGCTGGAGAACTACGGCGAACCGATCCGGATCAACCGCCACAGGGTGATTCTGCCGATTGGTGGGGTACACCGCGGCACACTGGCAGCCTTGCGCTATGCCCGTACTCTTTCTGATGATATTACCGTGGTGCATGTCTCGATTGACCCCGAGGAGACCCAACGCCTGGTTGAAAAATGGGAGAAATGGGGCGACGGCTTCCGGCTGGTGGTGTTGGATTCCCCCTACCGGTTGTTTATTGAACCGCTGCTCCAGTATATTGATGAAATTGACGATAACCGTCAGCCCAATGAGATCATCACCATCGTGGTGCCGCAGTTCATGTCGCGCCACTGGATCAGCAAGGGGCTGCATGCCCGCACTGCGGATATTCTTCGCAATGTTTTGCTGTATCGGAACGAAATTGTCATTACAGAAGTGCCTTATCAGGTTTAGCCAGCCAAAGGGTGAAAGGATTTTATGAAAGTAATCGTTGTTGGATGTGGAAGACTTGGCGCTGAACTCGCCCATCGCCTGTACAAAAGAGGGCATCAAGTATCGGTGATTGATAATGCGCCGGCATCCTTTAACAGCCTGCCGGCAGATTTTCAAGGACATCTGTGTGAAGGCGATGCCCTTAACCAGGATGTGCTGGAGCGGGCAGGGATCACCAATGCAGATGCCCTGGCAGCCGTGACCAATCTGGATGCTCTCAACATGGTGGTGGGGCGCGTTGCCGCCACGGTATACAACGTTCCAAACGTGGTTGCCAGAAACTATGGTCCAAACTGCCGCAGTCTGTTTGAAATGTTCGGGTTGCAGGTGGTCAGTTCCACCAGTTGGGGCGCTCAACGGATCGAAGAAGTCATTTCTCATTCAGAAGTGCGTTCGGTCTTTTCTGCCGGTAATGGAGAGGTGGAGGTGTACGAACTGCGCATTCCGGATGCGTTTCATGGCCGCGCGCTTAGCAGCCTGATGACGGACGAGATGATCGCTGTGGCGGTCACCCGGGCGGGGCGCGCCATGATGCCGTTTCCAGACATGGTGCTCCAGGCGGATGATGTTTTAAACGTCAGCGCGACATTTGAAGGTATCGAAGCCGTGCGCAGCCTTTTGGCGAATACTGGTGGGGAGGCGTAGCATGTACGTATTAATTGCAGGCGGTGGAAGAACCGGAACGCAACTGGCTCGATTATTGCTTTCACAAAACCATGAAGTTCATATTGTTGAGAACCGGCGCGAAGTGCTGGCTCGCATCCACCGCGATCTACCCACAGAGAGTATCCATGAAGGCAATCCGGTTGATCCGCACGTGCTTGAACAAGCCGGCATCACTCAGGCGGATGTGGTTGCAGCGGTAACCACCAGTGACGAGGTAAACCTGGTGATGTGTTTTGTGGCCCGGGAGCAGTACAATGTGCGCCGCACCATTGCACGGGTTAATAACCCGCGCGATGCCTGGTTGTTTAATCAGGCCTTTCACGTTGATGTTGTGTTGAACCAGGCCGAGATATTTGCCCGCATGATTGAAGAGGAAATGTCCATGGGTGACATGGTCACGCTGCTGAAACTGCGGCGTGGCAATTACTCGCTGGTGGAAGAGAAAATTCCGGCAAATGCACCCGGGATCGGCATGGCGATTAAGGACCTTAGCCTTGAACATGTGGTCATTGCTGCCATCATTCGTCACGGCGAGGTGATTGTGCCGCGTGGGGTGACCACATTTGAAGAAGGTGACGAAGTACTGGCCGTGACCGATGCGGATGGGGCTCGAAAATTGGAGGATCTGCTTTCGACGCCCAAGTAACCCGTTGGTTGGCAGAATTTACCCTGTGAAGAATGGACCGTCTGAGGTATAATTGGCGGCTGTCCTGATAATATAGCAGTAAAGAAAGGAATTGAGATGCCGAAACGGACTTATCAACCCAAAGTAAAGCGACGCGTACGCGTGCACGGTTTCCGGGCTCGCATGGCAACTGCCGACGGTCGCGAAGTATTACGCCGCCGCCGCCTGAAGGGCCGCCATAAGCTGACGGTCAGCGCCAATAATCACGTCAAGCCGCTTCGCTGGTAATCCTCGTTATTGCCGCCGTTTTTTTATCGCGCTGAAAGCAACAGGGGAATGCCTCCCGGTGGAGAGTTTGGGTGAACCGCAGGTTCCGCCTGACGCGATCGACAGAATTTATGCGGGTGCGGCGTTCGGGAAAATCCTATGCCCACCCGCTTGTTGTATTGATAGTGCGGCAAAGTGAGCACCCCGGAGTACGCATCGGGGTTGCGGCCAGTCAGGCGGTGGGTAACGCAGTGTCCCGCAATCGCGCCAAACGCAGGTTGCGCGCCTGTATCAGTGAATGGCTTTCTGTTTTGCCCCCCCACCGGGATTTGGTGCTGTTAGCCAGGAGACCCCTGCTGGAGGCAGATTTTTCCCAGCTTTGCATGGCCGTCAGGGGGCTTTTGGAACGCTCGGGTTTAGTGAATAAAGTGGATGACAGAACATTACCACTCAACGACTGAGACAGCAGGTGAGCCGTGCCTGCGTGATTTGCCGATCACGATATTTAACCTGCCGCGGTTTGTTTTGCTGGCTTTAATCCGTATTTACCAGAAGACTCTGTCGCGCACTTTACCTTCCAATACCTGCCGGTTTTATCCCAGTTGCTCGCATTATGGCTATCAGGCGATCTACAAATACGGGGCAATCAAGGGTGGCTGGATGGCGACCCATCGTGTGTTGCGCTGTAATCCATTCAACCCGGGTGGTTACGACCCTGTTCCCTGACGGGAATGGCGGGAAAACCAGTCGGGCCGTTGACGTATAGAGAATCAACCTAGAATACTCCATGAAAAATCGATTTGTAAAATTATCCTTCGTGTTGCTCGTGATGGCATTTTTCTTGAGTGCCTGCGGCAGCGGGGCAGTCGCCAGCAGTTGGCCCGGGATAACGCTCGATCAGGGTACCATTTATGTGGCATACGGCCCCAACATTTTTGCCGTGGATGCCGACAATGGTAATTTGATCTGGCGCTACCCTGAAAAAGCCGATGCCCGCCGGACGTACTACGCTGCGCCTGCCATTAATGAAGGCCAACTGGTGGTGGGCAATTATGCCAATTCACTGGTCAGTCTGAATGCCGAGACCGGAAGCGAGCAATGGCAATTTTCCGAAGCCAAAAGTCGTTACGTTGGCTCTGTGGTTTTTGCCGGTGACGTTGTTTTGGCCCCCAATGCCGATCGCCATCTGTACGCGCTTTCTGCCCAGGGTGAAGAGCAATGGAACTTTGAAACGGGTCAATCGCTGTGGGCAAAGCCGGTGGTGGATGGCGAAATTGCTTATGTTGGTTCAATGGACCAGTTCATTTATGCGCTTGACCTTACCCGCGATGGCGCTGAGATCTGGAAGGCGGATGTTGGCACGGCTGTGCTGTCTCAACCTGTGCTCACCGATGAGGGTCTGTTGATTGCCCCCACGCTTGGGAAAGAGATTGTGGCGGTGGATACGACAACCGGTGCAGTGCTATGGCGTTATAATACAGGAGAGGCGGTGTGGTCATCGCCCACCTTGTTTGAGGGCGTCCTCTACCTGGGCGACCTTTCTGGGGCTGTTTACGCCCTGGATGCCGCCACGGGTGACGAGGTTTGGAAAACCAGCGTGGAAGGCAGCGTGATTGCCGCTCCGGGTGTCATTTCTGATGGTCTGGTGTATGTTACCGAGACCGGCGCGATACAGTTAATTGATTTTGACGGCGAGAAGCAGTGGACGCGCACCATCGAAGGAAAACTGTACACCACGCCCATCGTCAGTGAAGATCAAATGATCCTTGGGGTGGTTCAGGGAGATAAATTGATGATTTCCCTGGATCTCAACGGCAATGAACGCTGGTCGTTCACAGTACCCAAGTAGTAGAGGCAGGTAAACCATATGT
Organism: Levilinea sp.; assembly: GCA_034429695.1. GTDB lineage: Bacteria > Chloroflexota > Anaerolineae > Anaerolineales > Anaerolineaceae > DAOUGC01. The sequence continues at coordinate 14,548 of DAOUGC010000222.1, read as the reverse complement.
GGAATGCATTTGTAGGACTGTTTGTCAACGTCCTTATTCTGATTTACCAGCTTGTGGGCAATTTTGGTGTGGCCATTATCCTGTTCACTGTGCTGATCCGCCTGATCACGTACCCTTTGCAGGCGCGGCAGATGAAGAGCACCCAGGCCATGCAGGAATTGCAAAAAGACAAGCGCTGGATCGACATGCAGGCGAAGTATAAAAATGACAAGGAAAAACTGGCACAGGAGCAAATGAAACTGTACCAGGAAATGGGCGTCAACCCCATGGCTTCCTGTCTGCCCACACTGATCCAGCTTCCCATCATCTTTGCCCTGTATCAAGCGCTCATCCGCGCCATGGCAGCCACCCCCATTGAACTGCTCAACCTGACCCGCCAAATCTACGGCGACTTTCTCAACGTTGGCCAGTTGATCCCGCTCAATAACCAGTTCCTGTGGATGGATCTCGGTCAGCCGGAACGGTTGAACCTGCCCTTCCTGCCGGAAGGCTGGGGCATTCCGGTGCTGGCGATCATTGTGGTGGTGACCACCTATTTGCAGTCCAAACTGATGCAACCGCCCTCCGGCGGACCCAACGATCAGACCGCCATGATGTCCAACATGATGAACCTGTACATGCCGTTCTTCATGGGGTATCTGGCGTTCACGCTGGCATCAGGTCTTTCATTGTACTTTTTTGTCTCCAACCTGCTCGGTATTTTGCAGTACGCAGCCATGGGCAAGGTGAACTGGAGCAATGTGATTCCTTTCCGCAAAAAACCAACAGAAGCGCCGCGAATTTCCAGCGGGTCACACGTGGAAAAACCGGCGTCGGTGCGAACCGAACGGCAGGGGAAGCCCGGAAAAACGGTCAAGTCCAAGTAGGTTTCTGGCAAGCTAGAGGCGAAGAATGAGTCAAGAACAAACCACTCTGGAAATTATTGCACCAACGGTGGACGAAGCCATTGCCAACGGCATTGGCCAACTGGGTCTGCCAAGAGAAGCTGTGGATGTGGAAATTCTGGATGCCGGTAGCAAGGGGCTGTTTGGCCTGGGCGGACGGCAGGCGCGGGTTCGCATCAAGATCAAACCGTTTGATGAGCAGGCGGAGGTGGTTGCTGAACAACCATCAAGCGCCAGTGTTGGAACCACAACCGAACGTGCTTCGGCAGCCGTCCGCAAAGACAGCCAGCCGGAGGAAAGTGACAAGGCGTTGAAAGTGGCCAGCACGGTGGTGCGCGATTTGCTGGAACGCATGCATGTTCGCGCCAAGGTCTCAGCCCAGTTTGTTGAGCCTTCGGCCACCAATGAACAGCGCATGATCCTGGTGGAGATCACCGGGGAAGATCTGAGCATTCTGATCGGCCGCCGCTCTGAAACCCTCAATGCTTTGCAATATATCACCAGCCTGATTGTCGGCAAAGAACTGGGCGCGTGGACACCCCTGATGCTGGATGTTCAGGGTTTTCGCAGCCGCCGCGAACGCCAGCTTAAACAACTGGCGCACCGCATGGCCGAGCAGGCTGTGACGACCGGCAGACGCCAGGTGCTGGAACCCATGCCCTCCAATGAACGGCGTGTGGTGCACCTCGAGTTGCGCGATCACCCCAAGGTGATCACCGAGAGCGTCGGTGAAGAACCCAACCGTAAAGTGACCATCAGTCTGAAAAAATAATGCGAACGGTCGATATTATCATCAAAAAGCGTGACGGGCAGGAACTCACGCGCGAAGAGATTGAATTCTTTGTGCGTGGTTTTGCCCTGGGCGAAGTGCCTGATTACCAGGCAGCCGCATGGGCAATGGCGGTGCTGTTGAATGGCATGAGTGCACGTGAGACCACCGACCTGACCATGGCGATGGCGCACTCGGGTGAAACCATTGACCTGACCGGCGTGGTTCCCATTGCAGTGGACAAACATTCCACCGGCGGTGTGGGCGACAAGACCACGCTGGTTGTGGCTCCTCTGGTGGCTGCCTGTGGTCTGGCAGTGGGAAAAATGTCGGGACGTGGCCTGGGCTTTTCGGGCGGAACGCTCGACAAGCTGGAGTCCATCCCGGGTTACCGTACTGATTTAAGCAGGCAGGAGTTCCTTGATCAGCTCGGGCAGGTTGGCATTGTGCTGACCGGTCAGAGCGGAGATCTGGCTCCGGCAGATGGAAAGTTGTATGCATTGCGCGATGTGACCGGAACGGTGCAATCCATTCCATTGATTGCCTCATCGGTGATGAGCAAAAAGATTGCGGCTGGAGCGCAGGCCATCGTGCTGGATGTCAAGATCGGTGTGGGCGCCTTTATGACCACCCTGGAGGATGCCCAGGAACTGGCACATCTGATGGTTTCCATCGGCAGGTTGAGCGAGCGCCAGGTTGTGGCGTTGATCTCAGACATGAACCAACCCCTTGGTGTGGCTGTTGGCAATGCGCTTGAACTGGTTGAAGGCATTGAGGTTCTGCACGGGCGCGGCCCACAGGATTTTAAGGAGCACTGTCTGGTGGTCGCCAGTCATATGCTGGTGCTGGGTAAACAGGCAAAAGACGCTGACGAAGGGCGTCGCATGGCTGAAGAAGCGCTGGCATCCGGCAGGGCATGGGAAATGTTCCGTACTCTGGTCAAAGCCCAATGCGGAGATCTGGATTATGTGGATCATTCAGAACGCCTGCCACATGCCCCCATGGTCGTTCCAGTCCATGCAGACCGGTCGGGGTACATTGAGTGGGTGGATGCCCGTGTGGCGGGCGAGACGGCGGTCGAGATCGGGGCAGGCCGCGCCAAAAAGGGCGATGCCATAGACTACGGTGTTGGTTTGGAAATTCACTGCAAGGTGGGTGATCGGGTTGACAAGGGCGGCTTGCTCTTTACTGTGCATGCCAACACCCGGGAGCAGGTGAACCTGGCCACCACCCGTATGCTGGCAGGTATCCGCTGGAGCGAACAGCCGGTTGACGGGTTGCCGTTGTTCTATGAAGTGATTTCTTGATCAAAAACCAGGGCGGGACCCACCCGCCCTGGTTTTTGCATAAACAAGCTTAACGAACCTGTCAGGTTTTTTTCTGACAGGTTTATTTGTTTAAGCGGTAATTTGATGCACAATGTTAACGGGTCAAAATGCATCACAGAGAGGGTGAATAATGATGTCAGAGCATGGTGAAGGTGGCTTCAATCTGGAGAAAGAATTACGCCTGTTCGACTTCATTGAGCATCTTAATGAAGCCATTTGGTGCATGGAACCCGATGCGCCCATTGACAAACGCCTCCCATATGATGAACAACTGGATCTGCTGAATCATGCTGTGTGCGTACAGTGCAATGCAGCCGGAGCACGATTGCTGCAGTGTGATCGATCAAACTGTCCCAAACGCCGAATGAGCGACATCGTCGAACGCAATCAAATGCAAGTCCAGGTTTTGATTGACATGATCCAAAAAGGCCCGCGGATTGTGGATGTGGAAACCCGGCTGCAGTTTGATGGCGAAGAGCGCTGGTTTCTTACCAGCCTGTATGCCGATATTCAAGGAAATCACCTGCAAAGAATATGGGGAAAGCAGCGGGATATCACCCGTGAACGCATCATCGGGAAAGCGGCTGAGGCATCAGAACGTTATCTCCAACACCTTTCTGAAGCAATGATGGATATGATGGCTGAAGTGGATGATCAGGGCAGGTTCACCTATGTGAGCCCTTCTTCCGAAGTCATGCTGGGGTATGCTCCCAGCGATGTGAGGGGCAGGTCATTCTGGGCTTTTATTCACCCTGCTGATGTTGATCATGTGCAATCGCACTTGATGAAAGCCATGCGAGCCGAAAGTGACCCAGGACCCGTCCGGGTGGTGCACCGTATCAACAAGGATGATGGGCGGGTGATGTGGGTGGAGACGGTGGGATGCCGGATTAGCTCACAACCCGATGAGGTGGGCTGGGTGCTGACCATCCGTGACATCTCTGAGCGCATGCGGGCTGACATGTTGCAGGGTGCGTTATATCGTATCTCCGAAACTGCATACAACGCCGAGGATCTGTTTGATCTATACCGGCAGGTTCATCAGGTGATTGGTGAACTCCTTCCAGCCAAAAATATTTTCATCGCACTCTTCACCCAAAACGGTAAAGGCATCCTCTATCCTTATTACATTGATGAGTGTGACCAGACCATGCCAGACCCTGCCCGGGTTTACACCGTGGATGAAATGCAGGGCAGTTACACCCTGTATGTCTTAAGTTCAGGCAAGCCCATCTTGATCTCACAGGATAATGTGGAGGAACTGGCTGCGCTGGGTATCACCGGGGTGGGACAAAGATCGGTGGACTGGCTGGGAACGCCATTGACAACGCCAGACGGCAGGGTGATCGGTTTGATCGCTGTGCAGACGTACAATGAGGGCGAACGGTATACAGAAGCCGACAAGGATATGCTGGTGTTTGTCTCCACCCAAATTGCCAATGCCATTGAAAGACGCAGGGTGCAGGAAACCCTGCTGGAGAGTGAACAACGCCTAAACCTGGCTCTGCAGGCAGCCGAAATGGGCTTGTGGGAATACAGTTACACCACCAACAAAATCCGCCTTAACCAAAAAGCCTGTGCCATTCTGGGAATGGAGCACTCCTTCGTGCGACTTGATGAGTTGCTCGTAAATATCCATCCGGAGGATATGGAGCGGATCAGCGAAATTATTAACGATGGCAGGGTAAATGCGACAATTCCATATTTCCATCTGGAGTTCAGGCTCAAAAGTCAGGCAGATCAGTATACCTGGGTGGAACTGGTGGGAAACCAGCAGGAGCTTTCGCAGTCCGCTGATGCACCCCGCCTGATCGGTACAATCAAGGATATCGGCCCACGAAAACGCGCGGAACAGATATTGACCCAACGGGATGCGGTGCTGGAGGCAGTTGGGTTTGCCGCTGAGAGTTTCCTGCGAAGCACTTCGTGGGAAACCAGTCTGCATTCCGTTTTGCAGCGTTTGGGAGCCAGCACCGCTGCCGACCGGGTGTATATCTTCCGGCGACATACGGATGAGAAAAATCGACTGGTCTTCAGTCAGTGTTATGAGTGGGTGGCCGATGGCATCACTCCTCAGTTGCATAATCCGGAGACTAAAAACATTCATGTGGATTCTCCAACCTTTGCCCGCTGGTACGCCCACCTGATCAATAATGACGTGATCCAGGGAAGAGTGGCTGATTTTCCGGCCATTGAACGTGATGTGCTGGAAAGGCAGCAAATATGTTCAGTGATTGCCGTCCCCATTTTTGCAGATCAACAGTGGTGGGGATTCCTGGGTTTTGATTCATGTTCCGAGGCAAAGGATCTATCGGATTTTGAGGTGGAAGTGTTGCGGGTGGCTGCCGATATTCTGGGGGCATCCATTCAAAACCAAAAAACGGAAAGCTCCTTGCGTGAAAGTGAAGAGCGCCAACGCGCGATCATCAATGCCATGCCAGACCTGATTCTATTGATGGACAGGGAAGGGCGGTATGTGGATGTTTACGCAAAGGATGTCAATTTATTGGCGGCTCCGCCTGAGCAGTTGATTGGCAGGACAGTTAATGAGATGGTTCCTGCTGAGGTTGCCAGAATATGGGATTCGGCCTGTATTCAGGCGCGTGCAACCGGTAATGTGGTGCAATGTGAGTACACCCTCAATCTTGGCGGAACAGAACACTATTTTGATGCCCGCATCACCTGTTATCGCGAGGATGAAACCCTGGCAATTGTGCGCGATATAACCGAACGCAAACAATCGGAAGAAACCATCATGCGCGCCAATGAGCAATTAAAAACATGGGTGTCTGAGCTGGAACAACGCAACCACGAGACCATACTGCTTAATCGCATGGGCGACATGCTGCAAAGCTGCCTGTCGTTAACCGAAGCCTACATGGTCATTCGGCAGTACTGCCAGCAGCTTTTCAAGGATATTTCTGGTGTTTTGTATATCTTTGAAGAAGGCAAGGATATTTTGGAAACAGTCACCAACTGGGGTGAAGGATCGAAAGGCATGCCATTGGTCAGCCCTGATATGTGCTGGGGCTTGCGCCGTGGGCGCATTCACAAGGTTAATCATGAGTTTGGCGGGTTGAAGTGCCATCATTTATGGAACCCGGACGAATTGGTTGAGGATATCTCCTATTTATGCATCCCGATGATTGCGCAGGGTGAAACGTTGGGACTGCTGCATCTGCGCGCAGATCAGGCTGGAGTGATTGACCGTTGTGAAAACCTGGCAACCACGGTGGGTGAACAACTGGCTCTGGCATTATCCAACCTGCGCCTGAGACAGTTATTACAAAGCCAGTCGGTACGCGATGGGTTGACCAATCTCTACAACCGTCGCTACATGCAGGAGACCCTCGAACGTGAGATGAGCCGCGCCAGACGTTATCAGTCGTCTTTGGTGGTGGTGATGACCGATATAGACCGGTTTAAGACCTACAATGACACTTATGGTCATGAAGTGGGTGATGTCGCCCTGCAGGAAATCTCTTTACTTTTGATGAGCACCATTCGCAAGGAAGATGTGGCCTGTCGTTACGGCGGTGACGAGCTGGCGATCATTCTGCCGGGTGCAACCATCCCCGATGCCATGCAGCGTATCGAGCAGTTCAGGCAGGCCATTCGCCGGTTACATATGGGCGGTGTTGATGAATTTGGACCCATAACCTTATCCTACGGAGTGGCGTGTTATCCAAACGATGGGAGCACCCAAAAGGAACTACTCAAGGCGGCAGATTTGGCTTTGTATCAGGCAAAGCAGCAGGGCAGGGATCGGGCAGTGGCTTACTTGCCGGAATTTGGGCGTGTGAACCAGTAAAATATTTGGTTTTCCAGGTCAAGATCGTATTTGCCCGCAATGAAAACAAGTTGCTTTGTGCTCACTGCGTTCAACCTGCCAGGATTGATTTTTGTGAGGGTCTGTGGGATAATGGGCTGACAAAGCGATGATGGAAAAGAGTAAGCCTGTAAAGCGCCGTCAGCGAACCCGGGAATGGTGAGAGCCGGGGCGGTGGAGCAGACTGAAAATCCTTCCGGAGCTGCAATCCGAACGCCTTAGGGCAAGTAAGTGCGCCGGCCCTGCCAGTCGTTACCGCGGCAACGGTCTATCTGACACCAGATGTACCGGACAAGAGCGCCCACCGAATGGGTGGGAAGCAGGGTGGTACCGCGAGTCTTTCAGCCTCGTCCCTGATTTGGGATGGGGATTTTTGTTTTTAATCAGGCAATATGTTTCTCTTTAGGATGAAGAAGAGAGCCTTACGATACAACCGCAGGAGGTTTTATGTTTCGACCGGTTTCATCCAGACTTAATGTGACACTGATGGAAGAAGGCGTGCTGCGCTATTGGAAGAGCCACGATGTCTTTCAAAAGTCCATGCGGCAGCGTGAAGGTGGGCAGGAGTATGTCTTCTATGAGGGTCCTCCCACTGCCAATGGAAAGCCGGGTGTGCATCATGTGCTTGCCCGTGCCTTTAAGGACCTGTTCCCCCGCTACAAAACCATGCGCGGTTTTCATGTTCAGCGCTGGGGTGGTTGGGATACGCACGGTTTGCCGGTCGAGATTGAGGTGGAGCGCAAATTGGGCTTCACCAATAAACAACAAATTGAAGATTACGGCATTGCCCGTTTTAACGAGCTGTGCCGTGAAAGCGCCTTCACGTATATTCAGGAATGGGAAACGCTGACAGAGCGCATTGCGTACTGGGTTGACCTGAAAAAGGCGTATGTCACCTATACCAACGATTACATCGAATCAGTATGGTGGATCTTAAAGACTCTGTGGGATAAGGGTCTGCTCTATCAGGGTTTTAAAGTGGTGCCTTACTGCCCGCGTTGCGGTACGCCGCTTTCAGACCACGAAGTGGCGCAGGGATATGATGAGGCTGAAGATCCATCCGTGTTTGTGCGCATGCCGCTGGTGGACGAACCCGGCACTTCACTGCTGGTGTGGACCACCACTCCCTGGACTTTGCCCGCCAATGTGGCTGTTGCGGCTGCTGTTGATGTGGATTACGTCAAGGTGGAACGGGCGCTGTCTGAGGGTGGAACCGAACGGCTGATCCTGGCTGAGGCTTTGGTGCCCAAGGTGTTTGGTGAAGAAGAAGTCAGGGTTGTGGAGCGTTTCAAAGGGAAACAACTGAAGGGCAAACGTTATCAACCGTTGTTTACCTTCCTGCCGCCCGAGAAACCCGCCCATCGTGTTGTTCTGGGTGAGTTTGTGACTGTTGAAGACGGAACCGGCCTGGTGCACATTGCCCCGGCGTTTGGCGCGGATGACATGCAGGTTGCGCTGGATGAGGATCTGCCGATCTTGATGACAGTTGCCGAGGATGGCACGTTTATCAATGAGGTGCGCCCGTGGAGCGGCAAGTTTGTCAAAGATGCAGATCCATTCATTACGCAGGATCTGGACAGCCGCGGTTTGCTTTTCAAAGCCGGACGCTATGTACATACTTACCCATTCTGCTGGCGCTGTTCAACGCCGCTGCTGTATTACGCCCGCCCAACCTGGTATGTGCGCACCAGCCAGTACAAGGATAAATTGGTTGAACTCAACGAACGCATCAACTGGTATCCGGGACACATCAAGAACGGGCGCTTTGGCAACTGGCTCGAAAACAACATCGACTGGGCACTGGGCCGCGAACGTTACTGGGGCACCCCCCTGCCCGTGTGGGAATGTGAGAGCTGCCATACCCAGGAGTGCGTTGGCTCGGTGAAGGAACTGTCCGAAAAAGCCGGGCGGGATCTGAGCGGGCTGGATATGCATCGTCCGCATGTGGATGAGGTACACCTGCGCTGCGCTGAATGTGGCGGAACCATGACGCGTGTACCAGAGTTGATCGATGTATGGTTCGACTCGGGCTCCATGCCTGTGGCACAGTGGCATTACCCGTTTGAAAATGAAGAAGGCTTTAAACAACACTTCCCGGCCGATTACATCTGCGAGGCTGTGGATCAGACGCGCGGCTGGTTCTATTCATTGCACGCCATCAGCACCCTGCTGTTTGGGCAGGAATGTTACCGCAACGTGCTATGCCTTGGGCTTATCCTGGATGGCGAAGGCCGCAAGATGTCCAAGTCGCGTGGGAATGTGGTCAATCCGTGGGATGTGATCCATCAGAACGGAGCCGACGCCATGCGCTGGTATCTGTACACTGCCAGCCCTCCGGGACAGGAACGCCGTTTCTCCAGCGACCTGGTGGCTGAGGTGGTGCGCAACTTCACCCTGACGTTGTGGAACACCTATTCCTTCTTTGTCACCTACGCCAACCTGGATGGGTGGAAGCCGGGCGGGGATCAAAAGGTGGAGTACAGCCCGTTGGATCAATGGCTGCGTTCGGCGCTGCACACCCTGGTACGTGATGTAACCCGCGCCTACGAAAGCTATGATGTGCTTGGCGCCACACGGCCCATCGAGACGTTTGTGGATCAGTTGTCCAACTGGTATCTGCGCCGTTCCCGCCGCCGCTTCTGGAAAAGCGAGTCAGATTCGGACAAACAGGCGGCGTATGCCACCCTGTACGAAGCGCTCACCACACTCAGTAAATTACTTGCGCCCAGCATGCCTTTCATTGCTGAGGAAATGTACCAGAACCTGGTGCGCAACATGGACGAGAATGCTCCCATCTCGGTACATCTGGCTGACTGGTGTGAGTACGATGCGGAAGTGATCAACGAGCCGTTGAACCGTGAAATGGCGCTGGTGATGCGCCTGGCTTCGCTTGGGCATGCTGCCCGCAACAAAGCCAATCGCAAAGTGCGCCAGCCACTGGCTGAGGTGGCTTTCTCGGTGGGGTCCGCAGAGGAACGCGGCGTTATTGCCCGCTATGCGGAGCTGCTTGAGGACGAGTTGAACGTCAAGCATGTGCGTGCGCTGGATACCGCCGGCGAAGCGGTGGACTACAACCTGAACCCGCTGCCCAAACAACTGGGGCAAAAGTACGGCAGCCGTTTCCCTGCCATTCGCAAGGCGCTGCTTGAGCTGCCGGCTGCCGAGGCCGCGCTGAAATTGCTCAACGGTGAAAGCGTGGATGTGTCAGTCAACGGCGAAACACTGGCGATCCTGCCGGAAGAAGTGGAAGTGCGCGCCCAGGCTCGCAGCGGCTTTGCTGTTGCCTCTGAAGGCGCATACATGGCTGCCCTGGTTACCGAATTGACCGATGATCTGGTGCAGGAAGGGCTGGCGCGCGAGTTTGTACGCCGCGTACAGGATCTGCGCAAGTCCGCCGGATTTGATATCGCGGATCGCATTAAAGTGTATTACGCAGCCACAACCGGTCTGGAGCGGGCGGTCAAGTCTTTCCGCGAATACATTTGTGCAGAGACGCTGGCGGTGGAACTGATCGCTGGTGCAGCGCCTGACGGCGCAGCCAGTGTTGAGGATGAGTTTGACGGTGAAAAGGTGAAGATGGCTCTGCAAAAGAGCTGACCCTGATTACATTCCAAACAAACCCTGCCAGGTGAGCAGCATGCCAACAGGCTCCCTGTGCAGGGTTTGTTTTTTCATTTATCGGTTAAAATGGGGGGATAAACATAGTGGAGGGCGTTTTGAGCCAATCGATACGGGAGAAAATCAAGTCGTATTTATTTTTATTCGGGGTGGCGCTGATCATCATCGTTCCGGATCAGATAACCAAATATCTGGTACGAACCAACCTGGATCTGGGTGAAATGTGGGCGCCGTGGGATTGGCTGTCGCCATATGCACGCGTGGTTCACTGGTACAACACCGGGGTTGCGCTGGGTATGTTTCAGGACCGCAACACGCTTTTTGCCATCACGGCTGTACTGGTGTCGGCTGCCATTATTTACTACTATCCGCAGATCTCGTCCAATGACAGGGTGGTTCGCCTGGCTTTATCCATGCAGCTTGGTGGAGCCATTGGAAATTTGATTGACCGTGTGACCCTGGGTCATGTGCTTGATTTTATTTCGGTTGGCAATTTCCCGGTATTCAACATCGCCGATTCATCCATCACGGTGGGTGTTGCAGTTTTACTGCTGGGGTTGTTCATTCAAGAACGAAAGGCGATCGCCGACCGAAAGATGCAGGAAGCCGCCGAAGCGGCCGATACCCCGTACCCGCCGCAGGGGAATTCAACTTTGGAAGTGGCCGCAGGTGACACCGGTGGAGAGGATGACGGTAATGGCTGATACGCTCCAGCGTTTTGTCCTGCAGGGTGACCCGCAGCGGCTGGATAAATACCTGGTGACCTGCCTGCCGGAATTCACGCGCTCACGCCTGCAGGATTTGATCGCAGATGGCCGGGTGACGGTAAACGGAAAAACCGCCGGGAAAAGCGGCGTCATGGTGGAAGATGGTCAGGTGGTGGAAATTTCGATTCCGCCGGTGGCGCCTTCGAACCTGACCCCTGAAGCGATCGCGTTGGATGTGGTTTTTGAAAACGATGATCTGATGATCATCAATAAACCGGCCGGCATGGTGGTGCATCCATCCATTGGGCACAGCACCGGTACGCTGGTACATGCCGCACTGGCGCATGCGCCCGAGCTGGAAGGTGTGGGCGGCGAGCAGCGCCCGGGTGTGGTGCACCGGCTGGATAAGGATACCTCCGGATTGATCCTGCTGGCAAAAAACGACCGGGCACATCAGTGGTTGCAAAATCAGTTCAAACAACGCAAAGTGAAAAAGATCTACCGCGCATTGGTGGACGGCGCTCCGCCCACCCCGAGTGGAAGGGTGGAGGCCCCCATTGACCGCGACAGCGCGCATCGCAAGCGCATGGCAGTCGTTCCGCCTGGCAAGGGCCGCGAAGCCGTGACCGAATACTTTACCGAACAGCGTTTCAATCAACACACACTGGTGGAATGTCACCCTTTTACTGGCCGTACACATCAAATACGGCTTCACATGGCTTTTCTGGGTTGTCCCATTGTGGGTGACACCCTTTACGGTCACAGAAAGCCCACGCTGGAGATCCAGCGCCATTTCCTGCATGCACAGCGCATCAGCATTGTGCTGCCGGGTGAAACCCAGGCGCGCACATTTGAAGCGCCTTTACCGGAAGATTTACAGCGCGTACTGGATGAACTAAACAGGTAAGGCTTCAGCTATTCCCTCACTGCCATCATCTCATTTTTCCCACATCCATCGTACAGGAGAAAAAGATCATGACCGGTTACGTTGACCTGCGTTCAGACACCGTCACCCATCCCACCCAGGCAATGCGGGAAGCCATGGCCAGGGCTGAGGTTGGGGATGACGTGATGGGTGAGGACCCCACCATTAACCGCCTGCAGAGCATGGCCGCCGACCGCATGGGTATGGAAGCCGGCTTGCTGGTTCCGTCCGGGACAATGGGGAACCTGATAGGCATCATGGCGCATTGCGGCCGCAGTGACGAGGTGATCATGGGTCACCTGGGTCATACCTTCCTTTTTGAGGGGGGTGGGGTGGCGGCGCTAGGTGCGGTGATGCCGCATACCCTGCAAAATCAAGCAGACGGTACGCTGCGCCTGGAGGATATCCGCGCTGCGGTGAGGCCAGATGACGTGCATCATCCGGTTTCTAAGCTGGTGGTGCTGGAAAACACGCAAAACCGCTGTGGTGGAGCCGTGCTGGGGGTGGAATACACCCGCCAGGTGGCTGAACTGTCGCATGCTAACGGTATGAAGCTGCATATTGATGGTGCGCGCCTGTTTAACGCCGCCGTTGCGCTTGGGGTTGCGGCGCAGGAACTGGTGCGCCATGCTGATTCTGTGACCTTCTGTCTTTCAAAAGGACTGGGTGCGCCTGTGGGTTCGGTGTTGTGCGGCAACAGTGATTTCATTTTCCGCGCGCGCCGCATCCGCAAGCAGCTTGGTGGGGGGATGCGCCAGGCGGGTGTGCTGGCTGCGGCAGGTATCGTCGCTTTGGAGCAAATGGTGGACCGCCTGGCGGATGATCACCGGAGGGCATACGAACTGGCGCAAGGGTTAAAACATCTGCAGGGGATTACCCCAGACAATGACTGCCCGCCCACAAACATGGTGTTTGCCACGCTTTCTGCTGATGTTGCCGTGAACGCCAAAGAAGTGGCTGCGCGGCTGAAGGATCATGGGGTATTGGTTGGCGCGGTGGGTGATCGGCGCTTCCGCATGGTTTTGCATTATCAGGTGGATGATGAAGGTGTGCAGCGAACATTGGATGCCTTCTCAAAAGCGCTTGCTTTTTAACATCTGTTATAATCTTAAACAACCATTACCGGTGGATTTGCCTGTGAGCTGTGTAAGTTGCATGCCAGATGCTTGCCTGAAACCCTTCATATGGATAGCAATGGATATCAACGACGACGGGCGCGCCGGGATTTGAACATGGATTGGGAGGTATCATGGATCAGTTTTTAACTTTGGAGCAAATGGATCAGACTGCGGAGGCTGTGCGAAAGCACCTGAAAGAAATGCCGCAAATCGGGATGATCCTGGGCACAGGCCTGGGTGATCTGGCGAATGAAGTCAGTGATGCCGTAACCATTCCGTATGGCGAGATCCCTCACTGGGCACAATCCACGGTGGTGGGTCACGCGGGTCAACTGGTGGTCGGCAGGCTGGGCGGCAAAACCGTGATGGTCTTGCAGGGGCGTGTTCATTACTACGAAGGTTATGGCATGGATCAGGTCACCCTGCCGGTGCGCGTGATGCAGCGCCTGGGTGTGAAAGCCATGGTTGTGACCAATGCCGCGGGAGCAATCAACCCTGATTATGTTCCGGGCGATGTGATGCTGATCACCGATCACCTCTCCTTCCTTGGCATGGCAGGTCCCAATCCGCTGCGCGGACCGAATTATCAGGAGCTGGGCGAGCGCTTCCCTGACATGAGCCAGGCCTATGACCGCGACTTCATCCAACTTGCGCGTCAGGTGGCGGTTGAACAAAAGATTAACCTGCGCGAGGGCGTTTATGTTGGTCTGGCGGGTCCATCTTTTGAAACCCCGGCGGACCTGCGTTTCCTGCGCATGGCTGGCGCTGACGCGGTGGGTATGTCCACTGTGCCCGAAGTCATCGTCGCGCGCCACGGCGGTATGCGGGTGCTGGGCTTCTCCGGTGTGAGCAACAAAGCCAATCTGGATGGAAGCACCATCACCACTCATGAGGAAGTTCTGGAAGCCGGCAAGGTGATTGTTCCCACGCTGCGTAATCTGATCCTTAACATCCTGCCCCGGTTGTCATTATAAATCAGCTCCGAACAGGTTGTCTTTCAGGCAGCCTGTTCGGATGTCACCCAGTCTCCAGTCATGGAAGCCATACTTCAATTCTTAAAACAATACGAGATCTGGATCTACGTACTGTTGGGGGCGGTGGGTGTGATCTATTTGCGCAAATTGCTGCTGGCATGGCAGGAATGGCGCAATTCCACCTTTGGTATTGAGCGCGACATTGCGCAGCGCCGGTTTGCATCGGCGCTCACCATGGTGGTGTTGGTGTCCTTGATGGGGCTGGCGGAGCTGGTGCTGGTGTCTTTCATCACCCCGGCGCTGCCGCTTGCCGCACTGGCCACCCCAACGGTGGATCTTTTAGCCACGCCAACGGTGACGCTTGCACCCCAGGCGACGGTGGATCTGGCTGCAACC
>DAOUGC010000221.1:0-1635 GCA_034429695.1 Levilinea sp. | reverse complement strand
ATGGATACCCTGTTGATACGCCTGGCAGGACCCATGCAATCGTGGGGAATCCAGAGCCGGGGAGAAAATCGCGACACCGCCCTCGAACCCACCAAGAGCGGCGTCATCGGTCTGCTGTGTGCCGCGCTTGGACGCGACCGCTCAGAACCGGTGGACGACCTGGCCGCCCTGCGCATGGGTGTGCGCGTTGATCGTGAGGGGCGGCTATCCAGAGACTATCAAACCGTGCATGTGCGCGAACTGGATGGCTCTCCAAAAGGAAACGGGGGCATCTCGGAGCGTTACTATCTGGCCGGCGCGGTCTTTCTCGTCGGCCTGGAAGGGCAGGGTGATCTGCTCGAAACGCTTCAAACTGCCCTGCAAAAGCCCCACTGGAGCCTTTCCCTTGGACGAAGGGCTTTTCCACCGGCGCTGCCCGTCTGGCTGGAGGATGGCCTGAATTGCGGAAAACCTCTCATCCCCACCATCACGGATTACCCCTGGTTGCTAGATGACCCAATTTACACCTCACCACCGCAGGAACGCCCGCAATATTTACGCGTTCAGGTTGATGACCCTGCCGGTGAGCAGGTGCGTCAGGATGTGCCCATCTCATTCGCGGCCCGCCGTTTCACCAGCCGCAGGGTGCGCTCAACCCACATCCCCGCACCCCCACAGTATTCCACACCGCAGTCAACCGGAGGTGCATAATGTACCTGACCCGCATCTGTCTGAACCTGCGCAACCGCCGCGTGCAGCGTGAGCTGGCAAACCGTTACGAACTGCACCGCACCGTCATGCACGCCTTTGCACCGGTTACCCCGGACAGCGAAAGACCGCTCTTCCGGCTGGAGGAGGATGGCGCTGCTGCAACCTTGCTGGTGCAAAGCTGTACCTTTCCCAACTGGGAGTTCCTGGCCGCACCGGAATTCTCCGGTTACCTGCTCAACGGCGGCCCCAACCCCCAGATGAAAAGCTTTGAACCGGTTTTCAGCACGGGGCAGCAGTTGTACTTTCGCCTGCTCGCCAACCCAACCCACCGCACCAAAGAATCAGACGAGGAAAAGGAGGAGCGCAAAGGCAAACGCCGCCCCCTGCTGCGGGATGCTGACCTGGATGCATGGCTGAAACGCAAATGCGCAGCCGCCGGTTTCTCCATCCCACCATCCATGGTGGATGAAAACCGCCTGAACGTCAGCATCACCGACCTCGGCTGGGCAAAAGGTTGGTACATGGACAAGGAAGACAAACGCCACCATCTGGCAATCCACACCGTACGGTATGAGGGCGTGTTGACCGTCACCCATGCAGACCTTTTCCTTCACACCGTGCAAAAAGGTCTGGGCAGCGCCAAAGGCTTTGGCTGTGGGCTGCTCTCAGTGGCGCGGGCATAAACGCGCCGGGTAAAGCTGTTTCTCCGGTGAGGGGTGGGCCCGCCCCTGCCCCTCACCGGCATGGCTGAACCTTAACAACCGCATAATCTTCTTTCCCAAAGGTATGGCAATAAAAAGAAAAATAATCACCCCGCAAGGGGTTTCATGAGTTAAGGGGGTGCATCATGCCGGATGATTATCACATGCTGCCCCGCCTGAGAGACAGCCTGTCTTACCTTTACATCGAACATGCCGTCATCGAAAAGAAGCAAACCTCACTCCA
>DAOUGC010000220.1:0-10714 GCA_034429695.1 Levilinea sp. | reverse complement strand
CCGTTGCCGTTGCTGCTGCCGCTGATGCGTTCCTGCGCCAGTCGTTCGGCGCGCTGCTGCAGGTAGTCGTTGATCACCTGGGCGACGCCATCGGGCAGCGAGCGCACCCGTTTGGGCCCAAACCCTAGCGGTCTGCCGCCGCCGATGCCGCCGAGCTGGCGCACCACTTCCAGCAGGCGCTGGCTGGGTTCCACCGGTGATGCCAGGCGCAGGATGTAGGATACAAGGCGGCCAATGGCCTCAGACACCGCCGCGGTGTCTGAACCAGCCTTGGCGGTGTTGATGAACACCTCAAACGGCTGGCTGCCGCCGTTTTCATTGACCGTGATAAATGCCTTGCCCAGCGGCGTTTCAATGGAATAGGTGTAGCCAGAGAGCGAATGCGGGCGCGGTTTCTTGGCGTCGTGCCACAGCACAGGTTGCGGTGAGGCGGTTGAGTCGGCGGGGGCTTCAACGGTCCCGCCATTGCTCTTCTTGCTGGCGGTCGCCAGTGTCTCCAGCACCACCTTGTCTCGTGAGCCAGTGACGTAAACGGTGATGCCCTTGCAGCCCAGTTCCCATGCCAGCAGGTAGGCGGTGGCAACGTCCTCTTCGGTGGCGCCGGCGGGGAAGTTGACCGTCTTGGACATGGAGTTGTCCACAAAGGCCTGCAACGCGGCCTGCATGCGCACGTGCTCCTCAGCGGTGATGTCGGCGGAGACGACAAAGACGCTGCGCAGATCTTCCGGCACTTCTTCGATATTCTGGCAGGTGCCTTCCTGCATCACGCGTTCGATGATCTTCTGGCGGCTGTTGGCGTCCAGCCCGGCTTCATCCAGGGCTTTTTCAAACAGCGGGCTGGCGTAGGTAAGCGTGAGGTCCTTGCCGTTGTCATTGACGTGACGTACGTATGCCAGGGCAAACACCGGTTCGCAGCCGTAGCCTTCGCAGCCAGCCACCGTGGCAATGGTTCCGGTGGGGGCAATGGTGGTCTGTGCCGCATTGCGAATACCGTGGTTGAGGATGCCGTCGGTGATGTTTGCCCAGTTGACGGCAGGGCAGCCCCATTCCTGTTCGGTCGGGACGATTGATTCAGGCGCTGTCCAGCGGAAATCCGCCGGGTCGTAAATTGAACCGCTGATGGCAGGGAAGGGTCCGCGGGCTTTGGAAAGTTCGATGCTGGTGAGCATGGAGTGGTAACGCACAAACTCCATCACGCGCGCGGCGAACTGCTGGCCTTCATCAGAGCCGTAACGGACGCCCACGTGGTACATCAGATCGGCAAGACCCATGATGCCAAGGCCAATGCGGCGGGCTTTGTGGGCGGCTTCCTTGAGCTGCGGCACAGACGGCACGTACTTGTTGGCGTCCACCACATCATCCAGGAAGATGGTGGAGAGCACTACGCTCTGGCGCAAGCCTTCCCAATCCACCGTGCCATCCTCACCGAGGTGCTCGGCCAGGTTGACCGAACCCAGACAGCAGTTTTCGTATGGACCAAGCCATTGTTCACCGCACGGATTGGTGGCTTCAAGCTGGTACAACGCAGGCACTGGGTTGGAGCGGTTGGCGGCGTCGAGGAAAAGCACGCCGGGCTCGCCGTTATGATGTGCCTGGCGCACGATCTGGTCAAACAGATCGCGGGCACGCACGCGTTTGAACATCCGGATGGGCACACCGGCTTTTTCTGATTGTTCCAACGTGCCCCGGAAGGTGCGGTACTCAGGCGAGTGCACATCCGGGAAGCGCAGTTCCCACATTTCGTCGTTTTTCACTGCGCGCATGAATGCGTCTGTGATGCCGACGGAGATGTTGAAGTTGGTGATTTGATTTTCGTTGGTCTTGCAGGAGATGAACTCCTCGATATCCGGATGATCCACGCGCAAGACCGCCATGTTGGCGCCGCGCCTTGACCCGCCCTGGGCGACTTCGCCAAAGGCATGGTCGTAAACGCGCAGGAAGCCCACCGGTCCTGTAGCCTGACCCGCGCTGGATTTCACCAGCGAACCCTTCGGGCGCAGGCGCGAGAATGAAAAGCCGTTGCCGCCGCCGGTCTGCTGGATCAAGGCGGCGTCGCGCAGGGTCTGAAAGATGCCGGTGGAATCGCGGCCCATGTCATCAGTGATGGGCAGCACAAAACAGGCCGCCAGTTGACCCAGCGGCGTACCGGCGCCGGTAAATGTGGGGGAATTGGGGAAGAACTTGCGCGAGGTGAGCAGCACATAAAACTCGCGGGCACGGGAGATCGGGTCGCCGTTGTATTGTTCCTCAGCCAGCGCCACATGATAAGCAACCCGCCAGAACATCTCCTCCACGCTTTCTGCGGGCCGTCCATCGTCTCCACGGCGTACATATCTTCGCATCAACACCTGACGGGCATTGTCAGTCAGTTTGACGGCAGGCAGATCCCCCGGCATGGGTGGGGTGGGCAGAACGGCGGCTTTCTTGTCGGCTGTTTGTGAGGACATTGATTGCTCCTTTATGGTTCTAACGCTAATAACCGGTCGATTTCCTTGCGAATGGAACGCAGATCATCCAGGTGCAGATAAACGATGGCATAGCGGATGTAAGCGATCTGGTCCAATTCTTTCAAACCGTTGATAACCATATCTCCAACCACACGCGATGAGACTTCGGCGCGGCCCATGCGTTGCAAAGCCACCTCAATCTCACCCACCAGACGTTCGATGTTGGCGGCGGAAACAGGGCGTTTGGCGCAGGCAATGCGGATGCCGCGGGTTAATTTCTCGCGGTCGAACTCCTCGCGGGTTCCATCTTCTTTGATGATCAGGGGTGTTGTGAGGATGGGGCGCTCATAAGTGCTGAAGCGCTGGTGGCACTTTTCGCATTCCCTTCTGCGGCGCACCCCACCCCGGCTGTCGTGGGTGGTATCCAGAACCTTTGATTCTCTGTGCTGGCAATATGGACAGTGCAAGATTCGCTCCTGAATACCCCTGTTGAACGGTCGTGAACCACTTAACAATGTTGATGTTTGCCGGAATGATAAACCCCCATATATGGGGGTATGTTAGACAACCAACCGTATATTTACTGGTTACAAGTGAGATTTTAGCACATGCGTTTGATCAATTCAAGTACTTCTCAGAAGTTTTAAGCTTAAATTTTTATGAAGCAGGTATAATTTTAACAATGCATTCCAAACCACCATCAACCAAAAAGTATTCTTCTTTAATAGTGCTGGTCTTGCTGCTCGTCTTGTCAGCCTGCAGTCTTCCTTCTGCAGGAGAAACCCCTTCGGTTGAACCGGGGAGCAGCGGACCCACCCTGACGCCATTCATCCCAGAGACGCTTACGCCAACGGCAACGCCTGAACCGGCGGCCATCCGTGTGAATGGCGAAGCGATTTTACTGGAAGATTTCAACGCTGAGATCGCGCGGCTGGTCTCAGCGCAGGCAGAACTGGGGATCACTGCCAGTGACGCAGAAAGACAGCAGATGGTGCTGGATGAAATGATCGGTGAGACGCTGTTGGCGCAGGCAGCCTATAAGGACGGTTTTAGCCTTGAGGATGCCACCCTGGAAGCCCATATTCAGGAGCTGACAGCGGCGAGCGGCGGTGAAGAGGCTTTTAATACCTGGAAAACGGCCAATAATTACACCGACGACGGCCTGCGGCGGGCGTTGAGGCGCAGCATGGCGGCCGCATGGCAGCGCGACCAGATCGCAGCGCAGATACCCACCAGCATGGAGCAGGTGCACGCAGCCCAGATTCTGGTGCTGGATTCAGGTCTGGCAGACCTGGCTTTGAGCCAGCTTGAAAATGGCGTGGATTTTGCAACCGTTGTCGATCAGTACGATCCCACCACGCATGGTGATCTGGGTTGGTTTCCGCGTGGATACCTGACCCAGCCGGCAATTGAAGAATTTGCTTTCTCTGCCGCAGTGGGGGCGTACAGTCCGGTGATTGAAACTGAGTTTGGGTATCACATTGTCTATGTCATGGATAAAGGCGACCATCCGCTCTCGCCGGCGGCGCTCCAGCTCAAACAGCGTGAAGCTGTGAATGCGTGGATCGCGGATGCACTGGCAAACAGCCAGATCGAGAAATTCATCGGCCAATAATGGTTATGGATAGGATGGAGAAACCCGATGGCGGTATTTCATCCCAACATTGATGACGACGAAGAAGAACCGCAAGTTGACCGCCGGGACTTCATCTGGAATTTTCTCACCGTGCTGGTGTTGCTTGCCATGCTGGCGGGAGTGGTGTGGTTTGTACTGGTCTTCAAGAATCCATCCATCTCGCTCAACCCATATCCACCCCCCACCATTCCACCGCGCCTTGATATTCCCACCATTACGTTGACCTCCACCCCCGAGCCGCCCACGGACACACCTGGCCCCACAGCCACGGTGACTGAAACCCTGACCCCTTCACCCGTGCTGCCCACCAGCACCATCGTGGGCATGGATCGGTTGTTAACCCCCACCGAGACGTTCATTGCCAATACCATTTATCCGTTTGCGATCAAATCCCAGCCGGCTGCCATTGATGTGACTGTGCTTTACCCTGACCGGAATAAATGTAAATGGATGGGTGTGGGCGGGCAGGTGCTGGATATTCGCGGAGGTGGCAATCCCGGTGTCACCGTGCAACTGGGGGGGTATGCCGACGGGCGCGATTTCCTGCTGACCAGCCTGACCGGCACAGCCAGCAAATACGGGGTTGCCGGGTACGAGTTCACACTGGACGACGCCGGTACGTTTGCGTCACAGGGTGACCTGTGGATCCGGCTGCTCGATCAGCAAGGAATTCAGATTTCCAGCAAAATTTATTTTGACACTTTTGATGATTGCAGTAAAACCCTGGTGATTATCAACTTCCAGCAAATTCGCGAATAATACCCAGATATCCTTAAAAAGTAACCGCCTTTCCCCAAGCGAGGAAAGGCGGTGATTTTTTTACCATTTGGAATGCCGGACTGGTTTGGATTATCTTCTGGGTCGGATGGTCACCGGGCTGCCCTGCGTCAGGAAGTGTTCGATGGATGTTTTGGGCAGGTCCATGATCGCGCCATTGGCAAAATAGTCAAACTGATAATCAGTAATTTCACCGGCTTGCTTTCCAGGAACAGGCATTAAACGCGCCGTGAGTGGTTTGTTAAGCCGCAGCGCCAGAACGGCCACATCCATCAGCAGAGCGGTCAGGGTATCCACGTCCACGTCTCCTGGCAGGGGGACGGTATCCAACCCGGCGCCGCAGACGGCTGAGTACATTAATAGGTCCTTCCATTCCAACGGATGGCCGCTGCGGGCAGCCAGGATGGAATCTTCCAGCACAGGCAGCATCAAGCCGTTAAAACCGGTTTTTTGCCAGCGGCCTTCATCGAGGATGGCAGCGATCACCGCAGCCGCAGCCAGTGCGCCTGGCATACCCAGATGCGCACCGACCAGTTCAATTCCACCTCCCAAGGAACAGCAATCCTGTGGGAAGGGAGCGGGGGAGAAATCAAAACCCTTAAAGATCACCCCGGCTTCCTGGCATAACGGGATGAGGATCTCGCTGATCTCCACTGCACCGGCGTCCAGGTGCGCCAGTAGATTGCGACCGGCCATATCGAGGTTGGAGGCGCTTGAGAATGTCGTCACCACCTCGTCGGCACATTCCATGGCAAGCGCGCAGGCGATCTGGCTGCCTTCGTGGAAGGAACCGGGAAAGAAAGGTCCATCGGGTTTCATGTTGGATAGCGCGGTAAAGCGCAGGTTGGCAAAGCCATCCGGAGTGATGTTTGCGCAGGCTGCAATCACTCCGGCACAGGCGCGTACGGCGTTGGGGTGAACGCCGGTGGCTGGAGTAGCCATGACGCCGCTGAAAAAGGTCCTCTTGGAAGCAGCGATTGCGCTGGGAATGGCGGAATAACTCCATGCGAACTCAGGCAGGGCAGGGCCAAGCGAGAGGTAGGAAAACCCGTGTTGGTCAGCCAGATGCTCCAGATGAGCGGCCTGATTCTGCAAATCGTCCGGACCGGTACACCAGGTTGGGAAGGGTGTTGAGGACAGGCGTGTGGTTTGAACCTCATACCCGCGTTCGGAAAGTTCGCTGATCATCCGGTCGGCAAGCTGTCTGAAGGTGCCAAATAACTGGTCCGGTTCCCCGGCCTGAGGATCAAAGAAGAACGTGATCGAGCGAATTTTCATGATTGCCTCTGCCTGACGACTTCAAATAGGATGATGCCCGCTGCCATGGCTGCATTGAGCGACTCACTGGGTCCTGGCATGGGGATGGTGATGGCTTGATCGACGAATGCGCGGGCATCATGGCTGGCGCCTTCCGCCTCGCCGCCCACGATCAACGCAAATGGCTGGCGCATGTCCACCTGCCAGATGGGCTGTCCACCGCCCACCTCGGCGAGGTGAAAGCGCATGTGGGGTGAACGCTCGCGACATTCTGCATGAAGCTGGGGCCAGGGTTTTTGAAGGATGGGCACCCGGAAATGCGCCCCCATGCCAGCGCGGACGACTTTGGGAGAAAAGGGGTCAACCGAACCGGGAGGGAAAAGTACAGCCTGCACCCCGGCAGCTTCAGCCGTCCGCAGGATCGTACCGGCGTTTCCAGGGTCGCGAACGGTATCAAGTGCGATCACAAAGTTGAGATCAGCGGGCAGGGGCGCAGGGGTGATGCGCGCCACCGCGAGGATGCCCTGGGGGGTTTCGGTTCCGGCGATTGAATCAAGCAGTTCGGGCGTGGTCTCCTCCACACTTACGCCCCGGGTGGCAAACTCCTTCGCCACAGCCTGACCGCGTTCAGACAGTCGGGCGGTGAACAAAACCAGGCTGGCTTGCTGGTTGGTGCGCAGCAGCTCTTCAACCAGGCGCACACCTTCCACAACAAAGGCCTGATGTTTTTCCCGGTCCTTGCGCTGTGCCAGCAGTGAGCGCACAAGCTGAATCTTATCGTTATGCGGGCTGGTGATCATCATCCACCAAAAGGGAGGGGAATTGTTCGTAATGCGTGATGGTGAAATCAGCCAGTTCCGCGGCGGGTGCGTCTGGTGTGCCGAAATAACAGGTTCTGATCCCGGCAGCCTTGCCCGCCAGTAGGTCAATATCGCGATCACCGATGGTCAGGGTTTGATCAACGGGCAAAGCATGGCGTTCGATCAGACGTTGAAAGATGGCCGGGGAAGGCTTGCGCTCCAGACCATCATCGGCGGTGACAAAATCAGAAAACAAGTCAATCATCTGATGGTACTGAAGCAGCTCCTGCAAGCCGGCAAGGCGGCGGTGAGTGGCAATAAAGTTGTTACCGCCCTGATCGATTACTGCTTTACAGGCGGCGATCACGAGCGGGAAGGGAGGTTGATCTTCAGGGCCAACCTGCGCATAGGTATCATTAAAGCGGCGGCCAAGTTCATCGGGGGGCAACGAATGGCGGCTTGCCAGGGTTTCGTTACAGTGCGATAGTGTTATCAGCGCCAGGTTCATGACCGAGGCAAAATCATCTCTGGCGCCCATTGATTCCAGTGCGTGGAGGTATGCCAGAACAATGGCGGGGTAGGTGTCAAAAAGCGTGCCGTCCACATCCCAGATGACAAATTTATTTTTCATCTCATGCTCCCCAAATGGATGTCTTATCGTTGAGACTACGTCTTATTTTATCGTAAAAGCGGGGGTGAAAATGGGGCAGGGTATTTAATCGAAAAAGAACGGCGGAAACCACCGTTCTTTTATGAGGAAGATTCGCTTGTTTATCAGGCGGTTTTGGCCTGGGCAACCACGGCGCTGAATGCTTGTGGATCACGCACTGCCAGGTCAGCCAGCATTTTACGATTAAGCACGATGCCGGCGTTCTTCATACCATTGATCAGACGGCTGTAAGTGGTGCCGTTCAGGCGTGCGGCCGCATTGATACGGCTGATCCAGAGTTTGCGCAGATCGCGCTTGCGGGCGCGGCGGTCACGGAAAGAATACCACAGGGATTTCAGCATGGCTTCGTTGGCGCGGCGGAAAAGACGATGGCGCGAACCAAACTGGCCCTTGGTGATTTTCAATACTTTTTTGTGGCGGAGGTGGCCCTGCGGGCCTCCCTTTACACGTGCCATGGATTGCTCCTTTGCATACCCCCGGGCGTCGTCACTTTAGTGACTGTTGCGAACACCCAACGGTTGCTCCAAAATGGATGATTACAGTATGAGTAAAATTACTCTTTGGAACCCATGTAGGGTGCCAGACGATTGACCCGCTTGACGATCTTCTTGCCTTTGACAACGATCATCTCGGTGAACAACGCCTTGGTGCGATCCGACGTGCGTCGGCGCAGGTGGCTCTTGCCGCCCTTGGTGCGAACCAGCACACCAGTACCGGTCAGGCGGAAGCGCTTTGACGTTGCCTTGTGGGTCTTCAGCTTGGTTTTTCCTGCTTTTAACTTGCGTGGCACAGCGAAACTCCTCTTTACAAAATTTTGCGGTTATGGAACTGCCACTTGCAGACCCATAGCCGCAGACTGGCAATAACGTTCAATCCAGGATCAGGCTTCCGTCTCGGTCTGTTCAGCCGGTTGAGATTCATCGGCTTTCTTCTTTGGCGGTTTGGACGGGGTGAGGACCATGGTCATCACCCGGCCTTCCATGGCGGGCGCCTGTTCGATGGTGCTGATATCGGATAGTTCTTCAGCCACTTCTCTCAGATCTTCGAGAGCCAACTCCGGGTAACTGATTTCACGGCCGCGGAAGCGCACGGTAACGCGCACTTTCATTCCATCCAGCAACCAACGGCGTGCATCGCGCGTCTTGAAAGAGCGGTGGTGCTCGTTGGTTTTTGGCCGCAGACGGATCTCTTTGATTTCGATGCGCGTCTGTGCCTTGCGTGCTTCGCGTTCTTTTTTGGTGCGCTCATACAGGAACTTGCCAAAATCCATCACACGGCAGACAGGTGGCTTGGCGGCAGCCGCCACTTCCACCAGATCCATCTCTGCATCGCGTGCGATCCTCAGGGCATCCTTGATTTGTACCACACCCAGGTTTTCACCGGTGGGACCAATCAGGCGCACTTCGGGAACACGAATGCCTTCATTAACCCGGAAATTTGATGTACTGATAGCCTTCTCCTTCTCTGATGACAGCTCCGTCAACTGACGGATTTTTAACGGCTTGAATATACCACAATTGGGGCAAAATCGTCAATATTTTGCCGCTGGCAGGCCTTTTTTGATGCATAAAATGAAAATTCCTCTCCCGGGGGTGAGGAATTTGACGTTTCTGGTGGGCGGTATAGGACTCGAACCTACGACCTTTACTATGTCAAAGTAACGCTCTAACCAACTGAGCTAACCGCCCGCGCGGTTTGTATTATATATCCATTCCACGATTATGACAATGGGGAATGGAAAATTCCTTCCATTCCCCATTGTTCTTGATCTTATGGGAGTACCAGTGGAATGAAGACTTCGCCCTCAAAAACGGCTGCGCCGCTTTGCTGCTCATGCACCACATACTCCACTGTCTTGTCCACGGCGGGCAACCTGCCGACGCAATATAACCGGTCAGGGTAAATGGTTTCCACGTGACATTCATATTCCTTGTTACCGTCCACCATTGCATAATATTGACCGGTGATGGGTTGCTGCGCCTGAATACTGATGAAATAACGCCAATCCGATAACAGCCCGCCGGTAAAAAACGTGGCTCCCTGCATTTCTGCTGGCAGGGTGGGGGTGGCGGTGGAAGCGGGTGTGTTGGTCACGGCTTCAGTGGGTGTGGCAGGAACCGTGGTGGCGGTGGGTTCCACCGTTTCCGTGGGGCGCTGAGTGGGAACAGCGGTGGGTTCTGATACGGTTGCAGTTAACCCGGGCGTTTTGTCTGCAGTTGGCCCGCAGGCGGATAGCAGAGAAATAAACAGGGCGCAGGTGATCAGCAGCAGACGATTTTTCATGGTGGTTTTCATCCCTCAGATAGGTTTCCCATGAATTATACCGTTCCCGCAGGGATTAATCCTCTGATTATCTAAGGTCCCACAATTCAATATCGGTCATGTGGCAGCGTGTGCCAAAACCGGCATTGGTTCCAGAAACGAGCGTCAAGCCCACGTGTCCGCCGAAATAGCTTGGGTCATATATCCGCACCAACTTTTTCCCATTGACGTACACGGTAAAGAATTGATCTGCCACCACCACCATCATGTCGGCTTCACCCTTGGGTACATCAACCCTGCCGTAGTAACCCTGTTCAAGCTCCCACATGCCTTCTGTTCGGCTGCGTATGGTGTGTGCGATGCCGTCCAGACCCAGGAATGTCACCCAATGATTGCTTTCATCCTTGTCTCCGTAGACAAACCCACATCCGGAGGAAAAGTAATTGGCGCTGGTGGAGGCGGATTCCCAGGCAAGATGAGCCCTGATGATGAAATCATCGGTTTCCAACCCGATGCGTTCCCAGGTGTAATAATTAATTTGCGCCCAGCTTTCTTCGAACTCACCCAACCAGTAATAATCGCCTTCTGCGCTTGTAAGGATACCATCCTCCACCAGCTCATTTAGATCCTCTTGAAAGCTGCCGGCAACCTGGGTCATGAGGGCTTCAATTTCTTCTGTGGCCCGGATGCGTTCCTCGGCTTTCTGGGTGGCTTTCTCTTCAGCCCGTGCGGTCTTGGTGGCCTGAGCGAGTAGTTCCGCTTCAGCCATCCGTGTTTCCTGCAGGCTGAATGCTTGTTCAGTGGCTCGCATTTCATATGCCTGTGTGGCTGCAAAATCAATGGTGGCGGTTGGGGTGGCGGTGGG